>NZ_JBEZLW010000131.1:0-1017 GCF_040652395.1 Streptomyces sp. NPDC048269 | reverse complement strand
TAAGCGGCTGCGGAAGCAGAACGCCGAGCAGGCCCGGACGATCGAGGTCCTGCGAAAAGCCGCGGTCTTCTTCGCGAAGGAAAGCGATCGATGACCGAGATATACGCGTTCATCGAAGCGGAGAAGACCACCCACCCTGTTGCTTTCCTGTGCCGGCTGCTGAAGGTGAACCGTTCCTCCTTCTACGCCTGGCGCGACGGGGCGCCGGCCCGCGCCCGCCGACAGTCGGCCGACGAGGCCCTGGCGCACGAGATCACCGTGATTCACATCGCCTCCCGCGGCACTTACGGTGCCCCGCGCGTCCACGCCGAACTTCGCAGACTCGGCAAGCGGGTCAACCGCAAGCGCGTCGAGCGTGTGATGCACGAGCACGGCATCACGGGCCACACTCGGCGCAAGCGTCGAGGCCTGACCCGGCAGGCGAGGAAAGCCGTGCCCGCCGTGGACCTGCTCGGCCGCGACTTCGCTGCCTCCGCGCCGGGCACCAGGCTGGTCGGTGACATCACCTTTATCCCGACCGGCGAGGGCTGGCTCTATCTCGCCACCTGGCTCGATCTCGCCACTCGCGAGATCGTCGGATACTCGATGGCCGACCACCACCGCGCCGCCCTGGTCGTCGACGCCCTGCACATGGCCGCCGGCCGGGGCCGACTGCGACCCGGCTGCATCGCGCATTCCGACCGCGGAAGCGAATACACGTCAGGAGAACTCCGCCATGAGATAGACAGGTTGGGCCTGCGGCAGAGCATGGGAAGAACCGGATCTTGTTACGATAACGCCGCAGCCGAGAGCTTCTTCGCCGTCCTGAAAGAAGAGATCGGCACCCGCTCCTGGCCCGACCGGGCCACCGCCCGGGCGGACATCTTCACCTTCATCGAAACCTTCTACAACCGCCGCCGCCTGCGCAAACACCCCGGCTGGGGCTATCTCACCCCACTCGAGACACGGCAGCGGCACGAACAAGACCACACCCTCGCAGCGTAAGAAACGAGTGTCCACGTATGCGGGGGAACTTCA
>NZ_JBEZLW010000130.1:0-1080 GCF_040652395.1 Streptomyces sp. NPDC048269 | reverse complement strand
GGGCCTTGACCCCTGATGTTGAACACACGAGACACTGGATCCTGAGGATCTGAGAACGGACATCTCGTGGTCATGAAGAACTACCCGCCGGAGTTCAAGGCGGACGCGGTCGCGCTGTACGAGTCGCGGCCGGAGGCGACGATCAGGTCGGTCGCCGCCGATCTGGGGATTAACCCGGAGACGCTGCGGAACTGGGTCCGGGCAGCCGGAGCGAGTCGGCCCCGCGGGCGCCGGACGCAGAAACCGGCCCAGCCGCCGGCCCCGCTGGAGGCAGAGAACGCAGCTCTGCGGAAGAAGGTCCGTGAGCTGGAAGAGGAACGCGAGATCCTGCGGAAAGCGGCGAAGTATTTCGCCGGGGAGACGCGCTGGTGAACCGCTTCCAGTGCGTCGCCGACCATCAGCGCCGCTACGGCGTGAAGCGGCTCTGCAGCATCCTCGGCGTCAGCCGCTCGAGCTTCTACTACTGGCGCCGGACAGCCGCGGGCCGGTCCGCCCGGCAGGCAGCCGACGCGAGGCTCACCGTCCGGATACGGGCCGTGCACAAGGAATCGGACGGCACTTACGGAGCCCCGAGAATCACCGCCGAGCTCCGCGAGACGAGCGGAGAGGCGGTCAACCACAAGCGGGTCGCCAGACTCATGCGGGCGTCCGGGATCGAAGGAGTCCGGTTGCGCCGCCGGCACCGCACCACCGTCCCCGACCCGGCCGCGGCCAAGGCACCGGACCTGATCGGCCGCGACTTCACCGCCGAAAACCCGAACACGAAGTACGTCGGAGACATCACCTACCTGCCCATCGACGGCGGGAAGTTCTGCTACCTGGCGACCGTCATCGACCTCGCCTCGCGCCGTCTGGCCGGCTGGGCGATCGCCGACCACATGCGCGCGGACCTCGTCACCGACGCCCTGGCCGCAGCGATCCGCACGCGCGGCAGCCTCGCCGGATCGATCATGCACACCGACCACGGAGCCCAGTACACGAGCAGGGCATTCGCCGAAGCTTGCAGGTCAGCAGGGGTCCGTCGAAGCATGAGCGCGGTCGGGTCCAGCGCGGACAACGCACTCGCCGAGTCCTTCAACG
>NZ_JBEZLW010000129.1:0-1164 GCF_040652395.1 Streptomyces sp. NPDC048269 | reverse complement strand
TAGCGTGGAAGAACAGCGACCGGCAGGTGACGCCATGACGAACACGACCTACGACGCCATCGTCGTCGGGGCCCGCTGCGCGGGTGCGCCGACCGCAATGCTGCTGGCCCGCCAGGGCCACCGGGTCCTTCTGGTGGACCGCGCCCGCTTCCCGAGCGACACCGTCTCCACGCACCTGATCCACCCGCCGGGCCTGGCGGCCCTGGACCGCTGGGGCCTGCTGAGCCGGGTGATCGCCGGCGATCTGCCGGAGATCACCACCTATTCGTTCGACCTCGGACCGCTCACCCTGGAGGGCTCCCCGGCCGGGTACGGGTTCTCCGGCTCGTACGCTCCGCGCCGCACCGTGCTGGACAAGATCCTCGTGGATGCCGCCGCAGAAGCGGGCGCCGAGGTGCGTGAGGGCTTCTCCGTCGAGGAGCTGGTGACCGGCGGCGAGGGTGCGGACGGGACCGTGACCGGGATCCGGGGCCGCGAACACGAAGGCCCCCAGGTGACGGAGCACGCCCGGGTGGTGATCGGCGCGGACGGCGCCCACTCGTTCGTCGCGCGGACCGTCGCGGCCGCCCCGTACTCCGAGAAACCGAAACTGCAGGCCAGCTACTACACCTACTGGTCGGGGCTCGGGTTCGAGCACTTCGAGGCCTTCTTGCGGCCCTATCGCGCGTTCGCGGGCTGGCCCACGAACGACGGCCTGACCCTGCTCATCTGCGGCTGGCCGATGCGCGAAGCCGAGGCGCACCGGGCCGACGCCGAGGCCGAGTACCTGGCCACCATCGCTCTGGCGCCCTCCCTCGCCGAACGGACCGCCTCGGCCACCCGCGTGGAGCGGCTGATCGGGACCGCGGTCCCGAACTACTTCCGCACACCGTACGGACCGGGCTGGGCCCTGGTCGGGGACGCCGGCTACCTCAAGGACTTCATCACCGCGCAGGGCATCCAGGACGCCTTCCGGGACGCGGAGCTGTGCGCCCGGGCCGTGGACGAGACCCTCACCGAACGGCGCCCATTCGACGAGGCCATGCGGAACTACCAGGAGGCCCGCGACGCGCGCGTACGGGAGATGTACGAGTTCACCGCCGACTTCGCCAACCTCGACCCGCCGACCCCGGAGATGCAGCAGATGTTCGGCGCCATCGCGCAGCGGCAAGAGACGATGGACGG
>NZ_JBEZLW010000128.1:0-1246 GCF_040652395.1 Streptomyces sp. NPDC048269 | reverse complement strand
CCTAGTGCTGTGACCGCATAGGTTCACCGGGTTGCTCGTTGTGCTGGTTGGAAGCGGTGTCGCTTCCAACCAGCAGGGGAGGCGGGATGGCAACACCGGTCAGGGTCCGGAGGCTGACGGAGCAGGAGGGGCAGAAACTCCAGCAGATCGTTCGGCGGGGCAGCACGAGCTCGGTCCGGTTCCGTCGGGCGATGATGCTGCTGGCGTCGGCCGGCGGCAGCACCGTTCCGGTGATCGCGCGGCTGGTCCAGGCGGACGAGGACACCGTCCGTGACGTGATCCACCGCTTCAACGGGATCGGGCTCGCATGCCTCAACCCTCAGTGGGCGGGAGGCCGTCCCCGCCTGCTGAACAGTGACGACGAGGACTTCGTCATCCAGACGGCCACCACCCGCCCCACCGCGCTGGGCAAGCCCTTCACCCGCTGGTCGGTCCGCAAACTGGTCGATCACCTGCGCCGTGACATCGCCCGGCCCGTCCGGATCGGACGGGAGGCCCTGCGGTGCTTATTGGCCCGCCGCGGGATCACCTTCCAGCGGACGAAGACGTGGAAGGAATCCCCGGACCCGGCGTTCGACGCCAAGCTGGAGCGGATCGAGTACGCGCTCAACGAGCGTCCGGACCGCACGTTCGCCTTCGACGAGTTCGGCCCCCTCGGCATCCGCCCCACCGCCGGCTCCTGCTGGGCCGAACAGAACCACCCCGACCGGCTGCCCGCCACCTACCGACGCACCCACGGCATCACCTACTTCCACGGCTGCTACTCCGTCGGTGACGACAAGCTGTGGGGCATCAACCGGCGCCGCAAGGGCATCGACCACACATGGGCCGCCTTGCGAACGATCCGCGCCGCCCGCCCGGACGGCGCCCCGATCTACGTGATCCTCGACAACCTCTCCGCCCACCTGAACTGGAAGATCCGCAGGTGGGCGGCGAAGAACAAGGTCGAGCTGTGCTTCACACCCACCTACGCCTCCTGGGCCAACCCCATCGAGGCCCACTTCGGACCGCTGCGGCAGTTCACCCTGGCCAACTCCCACCACCCCAACCACACCGTCCAGACCCGGGCCCTGCACGCCTACCTCCGCTGGCGCAACAACAACGCCCGCCACCCCGACGTCCTGGCCGCCCAACGCCGCGAACGAGCACGCATCCGAAGCGAACGAGGCATCCGCTGGGGCGGCAGACCGCTACCCACAGCGGCCTGACCACCCAACCCGGCCAACCTTCCCGGTCACAGCACTAG
>NZ_JBEZLW010000127.1:0-1249 GCF_040652395.1 Streptomyces sp. NPDC048269 | reverse complement strand
TCGCGATGGCCTTCGGCCACCCTTGACCGACCGGCCCGACCCGGAACATTCGAGGACAGACGGGAAGCCCCCAAAAGAACGGTCACCAGTGTTCATGTCCAGGGGCGGGGACATCAGGGATGCAGGGGTCAACTTCCCCCGGGGGCCGGCCAAGCCCCATCACCGAGCCCGATCGGCGGTGGGGGCGCGGGCACCAGCCCCACCTACACCAGACAGCGACCAGCAGCCGATCGGGAGCGGGGGCGCATCAAATCGCTACGCGCTCCTCACATCTCAGCGTCCGACGGCCGTCCGGGGCTGGGAATAGGCATGCAACAAACTGATGAAGGGGAGAGGGGTTCTGAGGTAAGTTCCCTTTGGGAATGTAGTGGGAACGCAGTGCTGATGAGAGGGGATCCCGGTGGGTCAGCAGACCTGGACGGCCGTCGACGCATACTTCGACGGGTTGTTGGTCGAGGAGGACGAGGCCTTGACGGCCGCCACAGCGGACATTGAGGCGGCGGAGCTGCCGGCCCACCAGGTCGCTCCGAACCAGGGAAAGCTTCTGCACCTCCTCGCCAGGATCCGTGGGGCCCGCACCATCCTGGAGATCGGCACCCTGGGCGGCTACAGCACCATCTGGCTCGCCCGCGCGCTTCCCGAAGGCGGGCAGTTGGTGACCTTGGAAGTCGACGAGCAGTGCGCCGACGTCGCCGGCGCGAACATCGCGCGCGCCGGGTTGGAGCACGTCGTCGACATCCGTCGCGGAAGGGCCATCGACCTCCTCCCGGAACTCACGGACGTCGCGCCGTTCGACGTGGTCTTCATCGACGCGGACAAGCCGTCCAATCCCCAGTACCTCGAATGGGCCCTCAAGCTCACCCGTCCCGGCAGCGTCATCATCGGTGACAACGTCGTCCGCGACGGCGCCGTGGTCGACTCCACCAGCTCCGACCCTCGCGTGCAGGGCGTCCGCCGCTTCACCGAACTCATCGCGGAGCACCCCCAACTGACCGCCACGGCCCTGCAGACGGTCGGCAGCAAGGGCTACGACGGCCTCATCATGGCCCTGGTCACGGAGTAACAGAGCAACCGATCGCCGCCCACCGGCCTCCGGCAACCAGCAGTCGTAGGCGGCCCATTCCCAGCCCCGGACGGCCGTCGGACGCTGAGATGTGAGGAGCGCGTAGCGATTTGCCGCGCCCCCGCTCCCGATCGGCTGCTGGTCGCTGTCTGGGGTGGGTGGGGCTGGTGCCCGCGCCCCCACCGC
>NZ_JBEZLW010000126.1:0-1252 GCF_040652395.1 Streptomyces sp. NPDC048269 | reverse complement strand
TCCAGTCACCGTGGAAGGCGTTGGGTGTGATCGGAAGGGCGTGGAACTCGGCGGGTGTGACGCTGATGCCGAGGTCGTAGCTGCCTGTGTCCAGTTCGGCCCCGATAGTCAGGCCGGTCTTGGTCGTTGTGGCGGCGATGGTCTCGAGGACGACCTGGTAGCTGGTCAGCGGCCGCCCCCGCCAGTTCGCGGTGATGTGACAGAACATCCGGTGTTCTATCTTGTTCCACTTCGAAGTCCCCGGCGGTAGGTGACAGACCGTGATCTCCAGGCCGCTCTCTCGTGCGAAGGTGGCAAGGTTGCTTTTCCAGGTCCAGCGGCGGGGGTCGTTGGAGCCGCCGGAGTCGGCGGTGATCAGGAGCCTGCCGGCGTTCGGGTGGTCCGCCCGTCCGCGGTGCTGCCACCAGCGTCGGATGGACTCCACCGCGAACTGGGCGGTGTCGTGGTCGGTGCCGACGTTGACCCATCCGCTGTTGTTGGCGATGTCGTAGATCCCGTATGGGATCGCCATGGGCTGGTCGTTGGTGGTGAACGTGTGGCAGTCCACCTTGATCGCGTTCTTGCCCGGCCGCCAGGTGCGTCCGGGCCGGTCGCGGTTGCCGAGCCATTCCTTGGCCTTGGTGTCGACGCTGATCACCGGTTGGGTGTCGTTGAGGAAGGCGGTGGCGGTGGCATTCAGGTGGGTGAACTGGGCATCGCGGTCCGGATGGCTGATGCCCTCTGTTGTCTTCGCGGTTCCCTGCAGGCTGTAGCCCAGGGTGTGCAGCAGGTGTCCGACGGTTGAAGCGCTGATCGGGTGGCCCTGTGTGGTGAGGGTTGAGGCCAGGGCCCGTACCGACAGCGTGGTCCACCGCAACGGGGAGACGGGGTCGCCGCGGGTGTGCGGCTCGATCAGCGACTCCAGCGCGGGCAGCAGACCAGGGTCGGTGTCTGTCAGACGCTTGCGGCCCGCACCTGGAGCCCGGACCCGCAGGGTCGGTGAGGAGCAACCGGCCAACTCGGCCATACCTCGCGCGATGGTTGCAGTGCTGGTGCCGGAGGCGGCGGCGACCCGGACGATCCCGCCGCGGCCGAGGGCCGTCGCCTCACTGGCCAGGTACAACCGACGGCGGCGCTCATCGAAGTGCGGCAGGATCTGATCGAACTTGGCCCGCATAACACGAGCGGCAACGCGACCTGACAGACACGGAGTCATACCTCAGACTCCCACCAACACCCCTCTGCCGAGCACTTATTGAAATACGGGCCCCGG
>NZ_JBEZLW010000125.1:0-1301 GCF_040652395.1 Streptomyces sp. NPDC048269 | reverse complement strand
AACAACCACCGGGCCAACCATCACAGCGTCGGCAAGACGGCCAAACGCGCCGAGTCAATCAAGGAACACCAAGCCCGCAGAGGATAAATGCCAAGGTAAGGGTCTGTTCGCGAGGGGCCTTCTCCATCAGTTCGCTACCCCGACCGCAGCGTCACCGATCAGGCAATGCCCCGCGACTTCCCGACGGAGTGCTACTAACTTCTTCAAGCAGCCCTGTGGCGATGTCGAGCACGAACTCGCGTACGGATTCGCGGTGGGAGAGGTAGGGGCTCGCCTTGATGCGGCTGATGGACCGTCGTACGTCGTTTTCCACGTCGTGGAAGGACTCCTCCGGCCAGAGGGGCCGAAGGCCCGACTCGCTGCGGATCGGCTCCTTGAGCCGATAGCCGGGGTAGGTCAGCATCCGACAGTCAGTGTGGTGGATGAGCATGATCTCGTCCGTTCCCAGCAACTGGTGGCTCACTGCCAGCGATCGGATCACATCGTCAGTGATGACTCCCCCCGCATTGCGAATCACGCTCGCTTCGCCCTCGTCCAGGCCCAGGACCGCGTAGATGTTCTGCCGCGCATCCATGCAGGCGACCACGGCGACACGTTGGGAGGGTTCCTTCGGAAGCGGGCCGGTGTGCCGAGAGGCATAGGCCCGATTGTTCGCGAGATAGTGCTCGGTGACTGATTCCTAATGTGGTCTGTCAAGCGGCGAGGGCTGTCGGTGGTGTGAGTTCGTAGCATCGTCCATCGCGGAGGAGAGCCCAGAGGACGTTGACGCGGCGGCGGGCGAGGGCGAGGACGGCTTGAGTGTGACGCTTGCCTTCGGCGCGTTTGCGTTCGTAGAACCGGCGGGATTCCTCAGACCGTCGGATGCTGAAGAGCGCGGAAGTGTAGAGGACGCGCTGGAGCCGTCGGTTGTAGCGCTGCGGCCGCCGTAGGTTTCCGCTGATCTTGCCGGAGTCGCGCGGGACGGGTGCGACGCCGCCGAAGCCGGCGAGGCGGTCCGGTGTTCCGAAGACGGTCATGTCACCGCCGGTGGCGGCCAGGAACTCAGCCCCGAGGACGATGCCAAGGCCGGGCATGCTGGTGATCACGTCGAAGTGGTGGTGGTCGCGAAATCGGGCCTCGATGAGCTTGTCGAGCTCAGCGACCTGCTGGTTCAGGGCCATCACTTCCTTCGCCAGGGTGTGCACCATCTGCGCGGTCAGCTTCTCGCCGGGGGCCCGTATTTCAATAACTGTCAGTGACGGGGTTCCGCAGGGGTTGTTCGGGCGTGTAGCTGTTCCAATGTGCGGGCGGGCGATCCGGGT
>NZ_JBEZLW010000124.1:0-1459 GCF_040652395.1 Streptomyces sp. NPDC048269 | reverse complement strand
TGAAGCTCCTATTGGCTGTCAAGCAGCGGTGAGCCAGTCGCGGTAGGCGTTGGCGAGGTTGTCGTCGCGGCGGGTGCCGCGTTCGATGCAGGAGATGACGGCGGGCCAGACGCCGAAGTGGTGGGCGACGGTGGTGAGGGTGATGTTCTTGGCCTGGCGTGCGGGTCGCAGGTCTGCGACCTCCGGGACCGTGACCGTGGTGGTGAGATAGCGGAACACTTCCCGGGCGATGGCCCGCTTGAGAAGCCGGATGATCTCCTTCTTGGTCCGGCCGGCCGCGGTCTGCCGGACCACGTATTCGCGGGTTCGGCGGTCGCTGGCCATGCGGACGAGGGTTATCCGGTAGAGGGCCGCGTTGGCGGCGCGGTCGCCGCCTCGGGAGAGGCGGTGACGGTTGGTCTTGCCGCTGGAGGCGGGGACGGGTGCGACACCGCACAGGGCTGCGAAGGATGCCTCGGTGCGGAGGCGATCGTGGTTGCCGCCTGCGGTGATCAGGAGCTGGGCGGCAGTGTCTGGGCCGACGCCGTAGGCGGCACGCAGACCCGGATTGTCTCCGGTGACCGCGCTGTCCAGCGAGGCCGTGAGCTCATCGTGCTCGGCGGTCAGGGCCTGGACACGTCGGGCCAGACTCTTCAAGGCGGTCAGGACGGCTGTGTGGACGGCGTCTCCCGTGGGACGCAGGCGTGCCAGGGCATCGATCAGCGGTTTGCCGCGCAGGGCTCGGTAGCGGGCACGGATGGCGTCGGGGGCGCTGATGAGGATGTGCCCGATCTGGTTCATCGCGGCGGTGCGGGCTTTGACCGTGGAACGGGCGGCGTTGTGGAGGGCCCGTATACCGGTGACGGTCTCGTCCTTGGGCGCGCTCGATGCCCGCCCGGAGAGTGCGGCGCGGGCAGCGGCGTAGGCGTCGATGGGGTCGGACTTGCCGCTGCGGCGGCGTTCGGCGCGGTCGGGGCGGTTGACCTCGACCACGCTCAGGCCGCAGGCGCGGGCTGCCTGGGTGAACCCGGCTCCGTAGGACGCGGTGCCTTCCACACCGATCGCGATCACATCACCGTGGGCGCCCAGGAACGCGAGGGCTGCCGTGTATCCGGCGGTAGTTGTGGGGAACTCGGCGTCGGCGAGATGGCCGCCGTTGTCGGTGACGACCGCGACATGAATGGTGTCGGCATGGGAGTCCACACCGCCGAACACCCATTGGCCGACCGTGTCCGCTGTGCCCGCTGCTGTCATGCTGGAGGTGCCTTCCTAGCCGGAGGTGGCACCCGGCCGGGTGGGGCAGACAGGACATTGAGGGGGCTTCTGACCAAGCTCCTATCAGGTCATGTTCCACCTGGCCGGAGCCATGAAGAACGGGCCCCGGCAGCCGGACGGTACAACGGGAAGACAGCCCAGCAGGGCGTCAGTCAGTGGCAGAGCCACGACCACCGGAACCCGCTACGAGTATCAATGTCAGTGG
>NZ_JBEZLW010000123.1:0-1494 GCF_040652395.1 Streptomyces sp. NPDC048269 | reverse complement strand
CGGGCCCGGACCGCGCTGGGTGCGCGGTCCCGTCCGGCCGAGGTTCCCCTTTCCCCGGCCCAGCGCCGCCTGTGGTTCCTCAACCGCTTCGAAGGCGTGCAAGGCACCTACAACGTGCCGATGGCCGTGCGCATCTCCGGCTATCTCGACGTC
Source organism: Streptomyces sp. NPDC048269 (assembly GCF_040652395.1). Lineage (NCBI taxonomy): Bacteria > Bacillati > Actinomycetota > Actinomycetes > Kitasatosporales > Streptomycetaceae > Streptomyces > Streptomyces sp. NPDC048269. The sequence goes on along the minus strand of NZ_JBEZLW010000123.1, from coordinate 1,341 downwards.
ACGGCGCTGCGTGCGGCGCTCGCCGACGTGGTCGCCCGCCACGAGAGCCTGCGCACCGTCTTCCCCGAGGTCGGCGGCGACCCGCGTCAGCGCATCCTCGAGCCCGGAGAGGCCGTACCCGAGATCCCCGTGATCGGCGTCGGCGAGGACGAGCTCGCGCGTGCCCTGGAGTCGGCCGCCGACCGGGGCTTCGACCTCGCCACGGACCTGCCCGTAAGAGCCTGGCTGTTCGCGCTCAACGGCAGTGAGTACGTACTGCTGCTGGTGGTGCACCACATCGCGGGTGACGGCTGGTCGCTGGCCCCGCTCGCCCGCGACCTGGGCGAGGCGTACGCGATCCGGGTCCGGGGCGCGGCTCCCGCGTGGGAGCCGCTGCCGGTGCAGTACGCCGACTACACCCTCTGGCAGCAGGAGGTCCTGGGCGACGAGGCCGATCCGCAGAGCCCGCTCGCACAGCAGGTCGACCACTGGCGGCACGCCCTGGCCGGGCTGCCCGAGGAGCTGAGCCTGCCCACCGACCGGCCTCGCCCGGCCGCGGCGAGCCACCGCGGCGACGTCGTGCCGGTGCGCATCCCCGCCGAGACGCACCAGCGGCTCGCCGAGCTGGCCCGGGAGAGCCGGGCGAGTGTGTTCATGGTGGTGCAGGCGGCGCTCGCCACGCTGTTGTCGCGGCTCGGTGCCGGTGACGACATCCCGCTGGGATCGCCCATCGCCGGCCGTACGGACGAGGCGCTGGACGACCTGGTCGGGTTCTTCGTCAACACGCTGGTGCTGCGTACGGATGTGTCGGGTGACCCCACCTTCCGTGAGCTGGTGGCCCGGGTACGGGAGACGGACCTGGCTGCATACGCCAACCAGGACGTGCCGTTCGAGCGGCTGGTGGAGGTCCTCAACCCCGCCCGGTCCCTCGCCCGCCACCCCCTGTTCCAGGTGATGCTCGCCTTCCACAACAACACGGAAGCGGCGCTCGAGCTGCCCGGAGTGAAGATCACCGGACAGCAGGTCGGTTTCAAGACGGCCAAGTTCGACCTGCTCGTCTCGCTGGGCGAGGCGCGCGACGCCGCCGACCGGGCGGCGGGCATCGACGGGTCCATCGAGTACGCGGTCGACCTCTTCGACCGCGACACGGTGGAGCGCATCGGCGCACGTCTGGTCCGTCTGCTGGAGGCGGTCGCGGCCGCCCCGGACACCCGGATCGGCTCGGTCGACGTGCTGGCGGCCGAGGAGCGGCAGCAGCTGCTCGTCGGCTGGAACGACACGGCGCGGGATGTGGCGGGGTCGCCGTTGCCGGTGTTGTTCGAGGAGCAGGTGGCGCGGACGCCGGATGCGGTGGCGGTGGTG
>NZ_JBEZLW010000122.1:0-1581 GCF_040652395.1 Streptomyces sp. NPDC048269 | reverse complement strand
AGCTTGGCATTTATCCTCGCTCGTCACCCGACCTGCTGATCTGCGGTGTTTCCCGGGACAGCGGAGGCGGCCGTTCTCCACGCTTCGAGATGTCGAGTAACAAAGCACCAGAGAACGGCCGCTGTGTATGAGTCTGTCTGCCGACGTGTCCGGACGCGAGGCATTGGATGTGTTGTCCCGCTTTCGTGTCGAGTTCTACGACTGCCTGTATGCCCGGGCTGACGCACTCTTCGAGCTCACCGACGCGGTGCTGTGTGCGGACGGGCCGGTGAACACCCTGGTCGAGCTGTCGCTGACGGCCGAGCACCGGCGCGGACACGGCGCTCTGTATGCGGGGCTGGATCGAGGCTGGACCGAACCGACGCGTCTGCGACGCGCTCTGGCCGGCCTACCGCTGCCGAAGACGGCCGACGGGCGGATCGTACTGGCGGTGGACGTGAGCAACTGGCTCCGCCCCGACGCTCCCACCAGCGACGACAGGCTGTTCTGCCACGTCTACGGACGTGGCGACCGTAAGACGGACCAGTTCATCCCCGGCTGGCCGTACTCTTTCGTCGCCGCCTTGGAAACAGGCCGTACCTCTTGGTGTCGACTGCTGGACGCCCTGCGGCTCGGACCCGCGGACGACGCGACACTGGTCACCGCCTCCCAACTCCGCGAGGTCGTGGAACGCCTGGCCGACGCGGGGCACTGGCAGCCGGGCGACCCCGAGATCCTGATCGTGATGGACGCCGGCTACGACGTCACCTACCTCTCCCACTCCCTGCAGGACCTGCCCGTCGTGCTGCTCGGACGACTGCGCTCGGACCGCGTCATGCTCCGCGACCCGGGCCCCGCCCGCTCCGGGCCGAAGGGCGGGCGGCCCCGCCGCCACGGCGGCGTCCTTGCCTTCGCCAAGCCCGACACCTGGCACCAGCCCGACGTCACCACCGCCACGGACACCACCCGCTACGGCAAGGCAGAGACGATGGCCTGGGACCGTATGCATCCCCGGCTCACTCACCGCGGCCCCTGGCTGGAGCACGCGGAAGATGAACTCCCCGTCCTGCACGGCACATTGATGCGACTGAAGGTGGAGTACCTGCCGGGCGACCGTGACCCGAAGCCGGTCTGGCTGTGGTGCTCCGCAACCTCGGCCACTCCGACAGACGCGGACCGGTGGTGGCAGGCCTTCCTCCGCCGCTTCGACCTGGAGCACACCTTCCGGCTGATGAAACAGACCCTCGGATGGACCGCACCGAAGATCCGCCGCGCCGACACCGCCGATCTGTGGACCTGGTTGATCATCGCCGCCCACACCCAGCTCTGTCTCGCCCGGCCCCTCACGGAAGATCTCCGGCGGCCCTGGGAACGACGCACCGAACCCCGTCGCCTCACCCCCGCCCGGGTCAGGCGGGGGTTTCGCAACGTCCGTGCAACCGCGGCCCGCCCGGCAGCCGCACCGAAACCGTCCCGACCCGGCCCCGGACGACCCTCGGGATCGAAGAACAACCACCGGGCCAACCATCACAGCGTCGGCAAGACGGCCAAACGCGCCGAGTCAATCAAGGAACACCAAGCCCGCAGAGGATAAATGCCAAG
>NZ_JBEZLW010000121.1:0-1593 GCF_040652395.1 Streptomyces sp. NPDC048269 | reverse complement strand
CACTCGCTACGACAAAACCCGCGAGTCCTACCAGGCAGCCGTCACCATCGCATCCCTGTTCCTCTGGCTAAAGCCCCTTTGAAGACACTGCCTAGGGGCAGCCACCGTCTGGTACGCGCGCCGGATCCACCAGCGCCGCCACCCCCGACGTGAGGAGGCCCGCGAGCGCAGCGAGTAAGCCGACCGGGGCCCGGACATCCAGTCCGGTCCCCTCGGCGTACGGCACGTCAGTGGCCCTACGGCGTGCCCTGCTTGGCGCTGGCGCGACGCGCTGCCCGCTGCTGCGCCATCCTTGCTCGCTGCGCGGGCTGGACGTAGAGGACGAGAACCGCTTCGAGGATCAGCTCGGCGATGTCCGCGATTTCCTCAGCCGAGTACGCGAGCGCGTCGTGCGCGGAGTCGTTGCCCACGAACCGAGCCTCGTGGAAGGCGTCCACGACGTCCTGGGGAACGCCTACCCCTGACAGAGCCAGGATGCGCTGCGCGAGGTTGTTGCCTGTGGCACCCCTTTCCTTCACGATTTGCTCCACGGTCGCGCGGTAGCCGATCCCAGCGAGACGGTGCGCCCCGGCCGCTTCGGCAAGCGCAGCTTCGGCGAACACCTCGCGGACGATCGCAGGGGCCTCGGGAGCAAGTTCGCGCGGCGTTCGTGAGCGCGGCTTGTGCCTCGGCCGTCGAGCGGCCGCGGGCCTTTCGCCTCGCGCCGCAGGTCGACGGAGATCGTGACGTCGTCGACCATGGTGACATCGGCCCGCAGGGGTACGTCGTATGCCCTGGCGACTTCGAAGGCGTTCCTCACGGCGATGCGGTCGGAGCTGTAGCCGGCGTTGACCAAGCGGCGGATGGCGGCGTAGGCGGTGTGGGACTTGCCGGACCACGAGGGTCCCAGCAGCAGGAGCCGCGCGGCGGCCTGGTTCCTCGGCGCAGCTGCTACCGCGCTCACGCCAGTCCTGCACTGGCGGGCCCTGCCCACCGGAGACGGCCCCACCTTCGGCGCCGTCCAGCCGCACCCAAGCGAGCCGATGCCCGTACAGCGCGTCGACAGCCAGCTGCGATCTCTCGCTTTGGTGTCAGTGCGCGACCTGTGGATCTCTCACCAGATGACAGTGAACACACACCAACCACAGAACCCCACCCTGACCTGCAAGGGTCTTCCCTCGGGTTCAGCTGGCCCATCTCATTGCGATCGCGTCCAGCTGTGCGATGCGTTCACTGGTCAGCGATGTCGATGTCTTCCTGACCCGGCAGTTCGCGATGAAGGCGCCGAGCTTGATCGGGCGTTCTCCGAATGCGTCCGTGACGCGGATTCGCGTGGCCTTGACGGGGCGCCGTTCAGGGGCGCTCGCCGTAGCGGGTTCAGGATGCGCCGCGTGGGAGTTAGCTCCGTAAGCTGCGATCTCTCGGTTTCGTGTCAGTGGGACGAGTGGCAGTGGCGCATCTGGTCGGGGCTGGACTCAGGCGAGCCTCTGACCAGGCACGGAACGAAAATTCGCGAGAACTTGAAGTTCCCCCGCATACGTGGACACTCGTTTCTTACGCTGCGAGGGTGTGGTCTTGTTCGTGCCGCTGCCGTGTCTCGAGTGGGGTGAGATA
>NZ_JBEZLW010000119.1:0-1699 GCF_040652395.1 Streptomyces sp. NPDC048269 | reverse complement strand
ATATCGCTTCGTGTAGTTACTTCCCACCTGGCACTGCTTCCCCTGGGCTCATACGTCCCAGTGTCCAGGTGTCCACATCAACGGGGGAACTTCAGCTTCGGCGGCGGCGCGGCGGTCGGCTTCGGCTTGGTCCTGTGCCGTGCGGGTTCGTTGGGCGTGCTGGGTGTAGGCGTTATTGAGCATGCGTTGCCACTGGATTGTCTGTCGTAGCTGTTCTGCTTGCTGGGTGGCCTTGGCTTCGGCGATCAGGCCTGCGGTCGCGTGCTGGATCTCGGCCTGTTCTGCCTGGTCCCGGCACTGCCGGCACAGCCTGTCGTCGGGCCGTGGCCCTTTGCCGGCTGCCGTGCAGTCCTCGCCTTCGCACTCCCACCACTCGGGCCGCGGATGTTTCTCGCCTGGTGCGGGGGCGCGGCCGCGGCGGCGGTCTGCTCGGCGTTCTGTGCAGTTGGTGCATGGCTGTTCTAGGTGGAGGGTTGTGCCGTCCTCGCACATCGGGTCCGGGCAGTCGGTGGAGGGGCGCACGAGCCCCACCGCGACCCCGACGGGGGAGGACAGTTTTCCTTCGGCCAGGGCGCGGGCGTAGCCGTGGGTCCACCATCGGCGCTGGATCCGCTCGATGAGTTGCTGTGGTGTCCGTCCTCCGTCCAGGGCTTGGAGGATCGCCTGGCGCAGCACGGCCGGACGGTGGGGCGGCAGCAGAGGGGCCAGCTCCCGCGGCCATCCCGCTTCCACTGCTCTGACCGAGTCGTCCTGTCCCGGGGGCATCCGCTCGCGGGCTGTCTTCCTCGAGCTGGCTGCCGGGGTGGGCGCGCCTGCGCCCGGAGACGCGGCGCAGCCGCTGGCCTCGCGCGCGCTGCTACCTGCAGTGGCCCTGCGGGCGTCATCGGCGCTACGCGCCGTAGGCGCTACGGGGGTTTCTTGAGAGGGGAGGGTTAAAGGGGAGGGTTGGGGGACTGGCAGTCCCCCCTGCGGGGATTGAGAGTCCCCCCTGCCCCGGGACTGAGAGTCCCCCCGCCCGTCGACGCGATGTTGTGGGGGAGGGGACTGACAGTCCCCTCCTTTACGGCGCGGCTTTCCCTTGTCGCTGCGCTCTGTGCGCGGCGGGGCGGGCGGTAGCGCTGGACGGGTCTGCGGTGTCAGTGGCGGCAGGCCGCGGTGCGCCCGGTCCTCGTTGACCCGGGCGAGGCGCTCCGGGCCGTACCAGGCCGCGGGGATCTGCAGGTCGTAGACCTTGGGGCGGGCGTGCGCGGGGATGTACCGGGCGGCTTTCTGGTTTCCCAGCGTGATCACGCCCCGCTCGGCGAGGGAGGCCAGACGCCGCTGCACTGTCTTGACGTCGCAGAGCGCGATCCGGGCCAGTGTCCGGCGGGAGGGGAAGGCGTTGGTGCCGTCCGGATCCGCTTTCTCTGCCAGGCCGGCCAGCAGCATCCTGTCCGTCGTGCTGTTCACGGGGCTGTCGTGCAAGGCCCACAGGATTGGCTCAAGTGCCACGGTGCACCACCACATCCAGGGTGAAGGCGCTGATGTCGTGGCAGGGGGCTTGTGGCGCCCTCAGGATGGTTCCGCATAAGCTCATGGCTCAGCGCACCTCTCAGTTCACGCAACTAGTGCTGTGACCGGGAAGGTTGGCCGGGTTGGGTGGTCAGGCCGCTGTGGGTAGCGGTCTGCCGCCCCAGCGGATGCCTCGTTCGCTTCGGAT
>NZ_JBEZLW010000118.1:0-2099 GCF_040652395.1 Streptomyces sp. NPDC048269 | reverse complement strand
CGGCCGAGTACTCACACCATCCCGAACGGCCGAATCGTCACACCGGTCACGGCTGACCAGGACATCTCATCAAGATCCTGTTACGAGCTCTAAGGTTGCGCCTTACGTGTTCCGTTCCTCGCCGTCAGCTGGAAGAGCCGCGCGGTGTGCATGTAGGGCGGACGGGCACTGGTGGCGAGTTCCAGTTGCTCGAGGTCGGCGTAGAACGCCGGGTCGTACTTTCGCGCATCGTCGGTGATGTAGTCGCAGAAGCTGCGGATGCCGTAGTGCTGCACGTCGAGACAGCCAAGGCTCTGCAGGAGAGGGATGATCTCCTCGGCCGTATGAAGCGTCAATGTTGAATCGAACATCTGGGTCCGGAGCTGATCGGTACTGAGCGCGGCCAGCGCGGCGGCAGGGTCCATCTCGCGAACGGCGATGTTCAAGGCTGCCGAGTGCCGGTTGATCGCCATCACCGAGAACAGCCCGCCGCGCTTCAGCAAGGCGAGGACCGAGGCAAGGGTGCCCGGCACATCGTCCACGTACTGAAGGAGGTTGTGGCACAGAACCACGTCGAACTCTCCGTCGGCGAGGTCGGCGGGCAGAGCAGTCACGTCGGCCTGCACGCAGGTGATCAGCTCCGTCAGGCCGGCCGCCGAGGCTCGCTCGGCCGCGGCGGCGAGCATGGCGGGGGCGTAGTCGACGATGGTGACGTGGTGCCCGCGGGCTGCGAGGCGCAGGGCGTCACCGCCGTCGCCGCCGGCAACGTCGAGTATGCGCAATGGCCCGCTTCCCAGACCGCCGAGATGACGGGCCAGGTTCGCCTCGGCGATCGCGTAGCGCAGGCGGCCCCAGGGGGCGTCCTGCCATTCCTGCCAGGTGGTCATCGCGGTGTTGAACTTCTCGGGAGCTTCAGGCATCTGGTGACGATAGCTCGAACAAGGTCCCGAACGGGTTCACTCACCAGGGAGTTCGGCAGGCAGGGACGGCGGTCTTGGCGTGCTCCTGCGTGCTGTCCAGAGCGCGCGTTTCACCTTGTCGAGACCAAGACCGCCAGGGCTGAGTCTGCTGCAGCACGATGTCCAGCGGGAAGCGTTCGCTTCGGCGTCACACTTCCGAGATGACTTCTGCGCGTGTCCGCACGCGCGTCGCGACGACTTGTTCGAGCTGGGGGACGCGCTGCTCTGCGCGGATGGGCCGGTGACGACGCCGGTGTCTGACGCTGCTGGCCGAGCACCGCCACGGGCACGGCGCGCTGTACGACGCACTCAACCGTGGCCGCATCGACGCCGGGCGGCTGCGGCGGGTCCTGGCGGCGCTGCCCCAGCCCAGAGCTGCCGACGGCCGACTCGTCCTGGCCCTGGACGTGAGCAACTGGCTGCGGCCGACGCAGAGTGCAGGGCGGACAGGTTGTTTTGCCACACCTTCGGCCGCGGCCGGGACCAGCACCTGATGATCCCCGGCTGCCCGTACTCGTTCGTCGCCGCGCTCGAATCGGGACGCACGTCGTGGTGCCAGCTGCTGGACGCGGTCCGACTCGGGCCCGAGGACGACGTCGCCGACATCACCGCCGTCCAGGTCCGCCGCGTGATCGAGGACCTGGCCGTCGGCGGACACTGGCGCAAGGGAGACGCCGGCATCGTGGTCGTCTTCGACGCCGGCTACGAGGCTCCGCGCCTCCGCGTGGATCGACCATGACGGCGAACTCCCTCTCATCGCACTGATCATCACCGCGCACACCCTGCTCCGCCTGGCCCCTCCGCTGGCCGAGGACCCCCGCCGTCCCTGGGAGAAGCCCGCTCAGCCGGTCCGGCTCACACCGGCCCGGGTGCGGCGCCGGTATCGGAACCTCCGTGCTCATTTGCCATGTCCGGCCCGTGCACCGAAACCGAATCGGCACGGCCCCGGCAGGCCCCTCGGCTCGAAGAACCAGCGAGCCGCCACCGGCTACGACGTGGGTAAAACCGTCAGACGCACAGAGACCCTCATCGAACCCGACCAGGTCAGACCATAAAGAAGAAGCTCAGCTTGGCATTTATCCTCGCTCGTCACCCGACCTGCTGATCTGCGGTGTTTCCCGGGACAGCGGAGGCGGCCGTTCTCCACGCTTCGAGATGTCG
>NZ_JBEZLW010000117.1:0-2285 GCF_040652395.1 Streptomyces sp. NPDC048269 | reverse complement strand
GCCTCACGGAACTTCTTCGACCCGTTCGCGTTCGTCCGCTCACCGATCGCCATGTACGAGGTGTCCTGCCGGAACGGCACCGTCTGGTACAGCGACGCAGCGCCCGGCTCCGGCTGCGGCTTGCGCTCCGTGACGGCCGCGCCGCGGACCCGCTCCACGACCTGGCGCAGGTGCTCGGGCGTCGTACCGCAGCACCCGCCGACCAGCGACAGGCCGTACTCCCGTACGAAGTCCTCCTGCGCGTCGGCGAGCTCGGCCGCCGACAGGGGGTAATGCGCCCCCTCGCTCGTGAGCACGGGCAGGCCGGCGTTGGGCATGCAGGAGAGCGGGATGCGCGCGTTGCGGGCGAGGTAGCGCAGGTGCTCGCTCATCTCCGCCGGACCGGTCGCGCAGTTCAACCCGATCATGTCGATGCCCAGCGGCTCCAGCGCCGTCAGCGCCGCGCCGATCTCCGAACCCAGCAGCATCGTGCCCGTGGTCTCCACGGTCACCGAGCAGATCAGCGGCACCGACACACCGAGCACCTCCATGGCCCGCCGCGCGCCGATGACCGAGGACTTCGTCTGCAGCAGGTCCTGAGTCGTCTCCACCAGCAGCGCGTCCGCGCCGCCGCAGAGGAGGCCTTCCGCGTTCGCCTGGTACGCGTCCCGCAGCGTGACGTACGGGGCGTGGCCGAGGGTGGGCAGTTTCGTGCCCGGGCCCATCGAGCCGAGGACCCAGCGCTGCTGCCCGGTGGTGGCGGTGAACTCGTCCGCCACCTCGCGGGCGATGCGGGCACCGGACTCCGACAGCTCGTGCACCCGCTCCGCGATGTCGTACTCGGCCAGCGCCGCGAAGTTCGCCCCGAAGGTGTTCGTCTCGACGCAGTCCACACCGACGGCGAAGTACGCCTCGTGGACCGACCGGACGATGTCCGGGCGGGTGACGTTGAGGACCTCGTTGCAGCCCTCCAGCTGCTGGAAGTCCTCCATCGTGGGGTCCTGCGCCTGGAGCATCGTTCCCATGGCTCCGTCGGCCACCACCACCCGGGTGGCCAGCGCCTCGCGCAGTTCGTCGGCCCGGTTCACGACGCGCCTCCCGGCAACCCCAGTACGCCGTCCAGCCGCTGCTCCGCCTCGGGCCCGTACACGGCCCGGACCGTGCCGAGCAGCCCGGCGGGCTCGACCTCGTACGCCTGCGAGCCGACGGCCCGCAGCACCAGCGCCGCCATGGCGCAGCCGAGCTGGGCGGCGGCCTCCAGCGGCAGTCCCTTGCTCACCGCGGCGAGGAAGCCGGAGCGGAAGGCGTCTCCGACGCCCGTCGGGTCCTCGGCGGGCACGTCCGGTACCGCCGCCACGGTGAGGACGGGAGCGCCTTGGCGGTCGATGCGCACGCCCTTCGCGCCGAGGGTGGTCACCCAGGTGCCGACCCGGGCGAGCACCTCCTCGGTGCTCCACTCGGCCCGCTCGCGCAGCAGCGCGGACTCGTACTCGTTCGTGAAGAGCCAGTGGGCCCCGTCGACGAGGCTCCGCACCTCGTCCCGGGAGAGGCGGGCCAGCTGCTGGGAGGGGTCGGCGGCGAAGGGGATGCCGAGCCGGCGGCAGTCCTCGGTGTGGCGGACCATCGCGGCCGGGTCGTTGGGCGAGACGAGGACGAGGTCCAGGGGGCCGCCGCGGGCGATGAGCGCGCGCAGGTCGATCTCGGCGGCCTCCGCCATCGCGCCCGCGTAGAACGAGGCGATCTGGTTGGAGTCCTGGTCGGTCATGCACATGAAGCGGGCGGTCTGGTGCCCGGCGGACACGTGCACCCCGCCGGTGTCGACGCCGTGCTCCTTCAGCCAGACTTCGTACTCGCCGAAGTCGGGGCCGACGGCGCCGACGAGTACGGGGTCCAGCCCCAGCACGCCGAGCCCGTAGGCGATGTTGGCCGCCACCCCGCCCCGCCGGACCTCCAGGGAGTCGACCAGGAAGGACAGGGAGACGTGCTCCAGCTGGTCGGGGAGCAGCTGGTCGACGAACCGGCCCGGAAAGGCCATGAGGTGATCCGTGGCGATGGATCCTGTCACCGCTATACGCACGTTCTCTCCTGAGGGCAGGTGGGGGCCGGCTCCCGCCGGGGTCGGGGCGGGGGGTGTGGCGCCGTCAGCGGGCTGCGGCGGCCTTGAGTGCCTCGGCCCGGTCGGTGCGCTCCCAGGTGAAGTCCGGCAGCTCGCGGCCGAAGTGGCCGTAGGCGGCGGTCTGGGCGTAGATCGGGCGCAGCAGGTCCAGGTCGCGGATGATCGCGGCCGGGCGCAGGTCGAAGACCTC
>NZ_JBEZLW010000116.1:0-2506 GCF_040652395.1 Streptomyces sp. NPDC048269 | reverse complement strand
TTCAGAACTAACACAGTGGACGCGAGCAACTGAGGACAAGCCCTCGGCCTATTAGTACCAGTCAGCTTCACCCGTTACCGGGCTTCCACATCTGGCCTATCAACCCAGTCGTCTACTGGGAGCCTTACCCTCTCAAGGAGGTGGGAATACTCATCTTGAAGCAGGCTTCCCGCTTAGATGCTTTCAGCGGTTATCCCTCCCGAACGTAGCCAACCAGCCATGCCCTTGGCAGGACAACTGGCACACCAGAGGTTCGTCCGTCCCGGTCCTCTCGTACTAGGGACAGCCCTTCTCAATATTCCTACGCGCACAGCGGATAGGGACCGAACTGTCTCACGACGTTCTAAACCCAGCTCGCGTACCGCTTTAATGGGCGAACAGCCCAACCCTTGGGACCGACTCCAGCCCCAGGATGCGACGAGCCGACATCGAGGTGCCAAACCATCCCGTCGATATGGACTCTTGGGGAAGATCAGCCTGTTATCCCCGGGGTACCTTTTATCCGTTGAGCGACGGCGCTTCCACAAGCCACCGCCGGATCACTAGTCCCGACTTTCGTCCCTGCTCGACCCGTCGGTCTCACAGTCAAGCTCCCTTGTGCACTTACACTCAACACCTGATTGCCAACCAGGCTGAGGGAACCTTTGGGCGCCTCCGTTACCCTTTGGGAGGCAACCGCCCCAGTTAAACTACCCATCAGACACTGTCCCTGATCCGGATCACGGACCGAGGTTAGACATCCAGCACGACCAGAGTGGTATTTCAACGACGACTCCCACCATACTGGCGTATGGCTTTCACAGTCTCCCACCTATCCTACACAAGCCGAACCGAACACCAATATCAAACTGTAGTAAAGGTCCCGGGGTCTTTCCGTCCTGCTGCGCGAAACGAGCATCTTTACTCGTAGTGCAATTTCACCGGGCCTATGGTTGAGACAGTCGAGAAGTCGTTACGCCATTCGTGCAGGTCGGAACTTACCCGACAAGGAATTTCGCTACCTTAGGATGGTTATAGTTACCACCGCCGTTTACTGGCGCTTAAGTTCTCAGCTTCGCACACCCGAAGATGTACTAACCGGTCCCCTTAACGTTCCAGCACCGGGCAGGCGTCAGTCCGTATACATCGCCTTACGGCTTCGCACGGACCTGTGTTTTTAGTAAACAGTCGCTTCTCGCTGGTCTCTGCGGCCACCCCCAGCTCACGGAGTAAATCCGATCACCAGTGATGGCCCCCCTTCTCCCGAAGTTACGGGGGCATTTTGCCGAGTTCCTTAACCATAGTTCACCCGAACGCCTCGGTATTCTCTACCTGACCACCTGAGTCGGTTTAGGGTACGGGCCGCCATGAAACTCGCTAGAGGCTTTTCTCGACAGCATAGGATCATCCACTTCACCACAATCGGCTCGGCATCAGGTCTCAGCCTTATATGAGGGACGGATTTGCCTACCCCTCGGCCTACACCCTTACCCCGGGACAACCACCGCCCGGGCTGGACTACCTTCCTGCGTCACCCCATCGCTTACCTACTACAAGTCTGGTTCGTCGGCTCCACCACTTTCCTTTCCCCGAAGGGTCCGGAACGGCTTCACGGACTTAGCATCGCCTGATTCGATATTGGGCGTTTCAAAGCGGGTACCGGAATATCAACCGGTTGTCCATCGACTACGCCTGTCGGCCTCGCCTTAGGTCCCGACTTACCCTGGGCAGATCAGCTTGACCCAGGAACCCTTAGTCAATCGGCGCACACGTTTCTCACGTGTGTATCGCTACTCATGCCTGCATTCTCACTCGTGAACCGTCCACAACTAGCTTCCGCTGCTGCTTCACCCGGCACACGACGCTCCCCTACCCATCACAGCGGGCGTTGGCCCTATTGCTGCAATGACACGACTTCGGCGGTACGCTTGAGCCCCGCTACATTGTCGGCGCGGAATCACTTGACCAGTGAGCTATTACGCACTCTTTCAAGGGTGGCTGCTTCTAAGCCAACCTCCTGGTTGTCTCTGCGACTCCACATCCTTTCCCACTTAGCGTACGCTTAGGGGCCTTAGTCGATGCTCTGGGCTGTTTCCCTCTCGACCATGGAGCTTATCCCCCACAGTCTCACTGCCGTGCTCTCACTTACCGGCATTCGGAGTTTGGCTAAGGTCAGTAACCCGGTAGGGCCCATCGCCTATCCAGTGCTCTACCTCCGGCAAGAAACACACGACGCTGCACCTAAATGCATTTCGGGGAGAACCAGCTATCACGGAGTTTGATTGGCCTTTCACCCCTAACCACAGGTCATCCCCCAGGTTTTCAACCCTGGTGGGTTCGGTCCTCCACGAAGTCTTACCTCCGCTTCAACCTGCCCATGGCTAGATCACTCCGCTTCGGGTCTAGAGCGTGCAACTCAATCGCCCTATTCGGACTCGCTTTCGCTACGGCTTCCCCACACGGGTTAACCTCGCTACACACCGCTAACTCGCAGGCTCATTCTTCAAAAGGCACGCAGTCACGACTG
>NZ_JBEZLW010000115.1:0-2725 GCF_040652395.1 Streptomyces sp. NPDC048269 | reverse complement strand
CGTCGATCAGCGAGTGCCGGCAGCCGTACTTGTTGTCGAACTTCGACTTGGTGACGGCGTCGTTCACGTTGATCGCCGGGAAGAGCAGGGTGCCCGCCTGGTGCATCTCGTAGAGGCGGTGGACGCCGGTGGTGGTCTCCTCGGTCACGCCGCGGATCTCGGACGCCAGCTGCGTCCAGTCGAGGGTGGTCTTCCGCAGCAGCTCCAGGACCAGCGCCATCTCGTCGTTGTCCGCGGTGGACGGGTCCGGAACGGCGCCGGCCTTCTGGTACTCGACGCCCTTGTGCACGAGCAGGGTGGCATCACCGCCGTCGTCGAGGATCATGTTCGGGCCCGCGTGGCCCGGCCAGGTCAGCGCCTGCTCCGTGCACCACCAGTACTCCTCGAGCGTCTCGCCCTTCCAGGCGAAGACGGGGATGCCGGCCGCCGCGACCGCCGCCGCCGCGTGGTCCTGCGTCGAGTAGATGTTGCACGACACCCAGCGGACCTCCGCGCCCAGGGCCACCAGCGTCTCGATGAGCACGGCCGTCTGCACGGTCATGTGCAGGGAGCCGGTGATGCGCGCCCCGGCCAGCGGCTGGGCGGCGGCGTACTCCCGGCGGATCGACATCAGGCCGGGCATCTCGTGCTCGGCGAGCGTGATCTCCTTGCGGCCGTACGCGGCGAGGGACAGGTCGGCGACCTTGAAGTCGGTGAACTCGGCTGTGGGCTGGCTGGGCATGGACTACTCCGGTGTGTGGGCGTCGGGGTTCAGGGTCAGTTGACGTTCAGGTTCTGGTGGATCTCTCGGGTCGCCGTGGAACGGTTGAGGGTGATGTAGTGCAGGCCGGGGGCGCCTTCGGCCAGCAGCCGTGCGGCCATGGCGGTCGCGTACTCCACTCCGATGGCGTGGCCGGCGGCCGGGTCGTCGCGTACCGCGTCCAGGCGCCGGGCGAGGTGCTCGGGGAAGCGGGCATCGCTCAGCTCGGCGAAGCGGCGGATCTGCCGTACGTCGGTGGCGGGCATGATCTCGGGGATCACCGGGGTGAGGCAGCCGACGGCGGCCAGCCGGTCGCGCAGCCGCAGGTAGTCCTCCACCTGGAAGAACATCTGCGTGATCGCGTAGTCGGCGCCCGCCTCGCACTTGGCCGCGAAGTGCCGGATGTCCTCGGTCCAGCCCGGTGAGCGCGGGTGGCACTCGGGGAACGCGGCCACCCCCACGGTGAAGTCCCCCAGCTGGCGGATCAGGCTGACGAGTTCGTGGGCGTGCGCGAAGCCCTGCGGGTGCGGGGTCCACACGCCCTTCGGGTCGCCCGGCGGGTCGCCGCGCAGGGCGAGGACGTCGCGGATCCCGGCGTCCGCGTACTGGCCGATGATGTGCCGCAGCTCGGCGACCGAGTGACCGACCGCGGTCAGGTGGGCCACCGGACGCAGCGTGGTCTCGGTCGCGATCCGTTTGGTGACCTCGACCGTGCGGTCGCGGGAGGAGCCTCCCGCGCCGTAGGTGACGGAGACGAAGGACGGCGCGAGGGCCTCGATCCGGCGGATCGCGTTCCAGAGGGTGCGCTCCCCCGCCTCCGTCTTCGGCGGGAAGAACTCGAAGGAGTACGAGCGCCGGCCGCTGGCCAGCAGTTCGCGTACGCCCGGGCGCGCGGGCCCGGGCTTGGGGTGCGCGAGCGCCGGGCGCTCGGTGAGGACTGCTGCCATGGCTCACTTCCGTTCATCGACCGGCATCCGGCGTCCGGAGAGGTCAGCGTGCGTTGAAGTACGTCGCTTCGGGGTGGTGGATCACGATGGCGTCGGTGGACTGCTCGGGGTGGAGCTGGAACTCCTCCGAGAGGTGGACGCCGATCCGCTCCGGCCGCAGGAGGTCGGCGATCTTGGCGCGGTCCTCCAGGTCGGGGCAGGCGGGGTAGCCGAGGGAGTAGCGGCATCCCTGGTACTCGGTGCGGAACATGCCGTCCATGGAGGCCGGGTCGGATCCGGCGACGCCCAGTTCGGCGCGGACTCGGGCGTGCCAGTACTCGGCGAGGGCCTCGGCCAGCTGCACGGAGAGGCCGTGCAGTTCCATGTACTCGCGGTAGGCGTCGGCGGCGAACAGCCGGGCCGTCTCCTCGCCGATGCGGCTGCCGACGGTGACGACCTGGAGGCCGACGACGTCGGTCTCGCCGGATTCCTCGGGGCGGAAGAAGTCCGCGAGGCACAGGCGGCGGCCGCGGGTCTGGCGGGGGAAGGAGAAGCGGGTCCGCTCGGATCCGTTCTCGTCGAGGATGATCAGGTCGTCGCCCTTGGACACGCAGGGGAAGTAGCCCTGTACGACGGCGGCCTCCAGCAGCCCGTCGGTGTGCAGCCGGTCCAGCCAGCCGCGCAGCCGGGGCCGGCCGTCCGTCTCGATGGTCTCGGTGTCCTTGAGGCCCCACTGGCCCTTGAACAGGGCGGTCTCGTCCAGCCAGGAGGCGTACTCCTTGAGCGGGATGCCCTTGATGACGCGGGTGCCCCAGAACGGCGGGGCGGGGACCGGGTTGTCGACGGCCACGTCGGAGCGGCCGCCGTCCGCCGGTTCCGCGACGGGGAAGGGGGTGTCCCGCTTGGGCACGCGACGCTGTTTGAGGGGCGGGAGTTCGACGCCGGGGACGCCGCGTTTGACGCCCATGAGGGCGTCCATCAGGCGCAGGCCTTCGAAGGCGTCGCGGGCGTAGCGGACTTCGCCCTCGTAGATTTCGTGGAGGTCCTGTTCGACGTAGGC
>NZ_JBEZLW010000114.1:0-2998 GCF_040652395.1 Streptomyces sp. NPDC048269 | reverse complement strand
CGGCGCCCGATTCCGCGGAGCTGCGTGCTCACGCCGCCGGTGCCCTGCCCGACTACATGGTGCCCTCCGCGTTCGTCGCCCTGGACGCCCTGCCGGTGACCACCAACGGCAAGCTCGACCGCACGGCGCTGCCCGCCCCCGAGATCGCCTCGGCGTCGGCCCGACGCGCCCCCCGTACCGCGCAGGAGGAGATCCTGTGCGGCCTGTTCGCCGATGTGCTGGGCTTGCCCCGGCTGTCCGTCGACGACAGTTTCTTCGACCTGGGCGGTCACTCGCTGCTCGCGACCCGCCTGGTCAGCCGCATCCGCACGGTGTTCGGCGTCGAACTCGCCGTGCGCGAACTCTTCGAGGCACCCACCGTCGCTCTGCTCGCCGCGCGACTCGCCGGGGCGGGCGGCGCTCGAGCCGCCCTCACCGCGCGGGAGCGCCCCAAGGAGATCCCCCTCTCGCCCGCCCAGCGCCGGCTGTGGTTCCTGAGCCGCTTCGAGGGCCCCGGCTCCACCTACCACCTTCCGCTCGCGCTCCGTCTCACCGGTACCGCGGACACCGCCGCCCTGCACGCGGCGATCGGTGACGTGGTGGCCCGCCACGAGACCCTGCGCACCGTCTTCCCCGAGGTCGACGGACAGCCGCGGCAGCTGGTGCTCCCTGCGGGCACGGCGCTCCCGGATCTGCCGGTCCGGCGGACCACCGCGGAGGAACTCGATGCCGCCCTCGCCGAAGCCGTCGCCCTGCCCTTCGACCTGTCCGTCGACATCCCGGTCAGGGCCCTGCTGTTCGCCCTGTCCGACACCGAGCACGTGTTGCTCGTCGTCGTCCACCACATCGCTGGTGACGGCTGGTCGCTGGCCCCGTTCGCCCGTGACCTGGGCGAGGCGTACGGGGCCCGGGTCCGGGGCGCGGCTCCCGCGTGGGAGCCGCTGCCGGTGCAGTACGCCGACTACACCCTCTGGCAGCAGGAGGTCCTGGGCGACGAGGCCGATCCGCAGAGCCCGCTCGCACAGCAGGTCGACCACTGGCGGCACGCCCTGGCGGGGCTGCCCGAGGAGCTGAGCCTGCCCACCGACCGGCCCCGCCCGGCCGCGGCCACGTACCGCGGCGGAACCGTCCCCATCGAGCTGTCCGCAGACGTCCACGGTCGTCTGGTCGAGCTGGCCCGGGAGAGCCGGGCGAGTGTGTTCATGGTGGTGCAGGCGGCGCTCGCCACGCTGTTGTCGCGGCTCGGTGCCGGGGAGGACATTCCCCTCGGCAGTGTGATCGCCGGCCGTACGGACGAGGCGCTGGACGACCTGGTCGGGTTCTTCGTCAACACGCTGGTGCTGCGTACGGATGTGTCGGGTGACCCCACCTTCCGTGAGCTGGTGGCCCGGGTACGGGAGACGGACCTGGCTGCATACGCCAACCAGGACGTGCCGTTCGAGCGGCTCGTGGAGGTCCTCAACCCCGCCCGGTCCCTCGCCCGCCACCCCCTGTTCCAGGTGATGCTCGCCTTCCAGAACAACGCCGCCGCCGCCCTCGACCTGGACGGCCTGCGCATCACCCCCGAACAGATACCCCTCAACATAGCCAAGTTCGACCTGCTCGTGTCCCTCGAGGAGCGGCACGACCACGACGGCAGGCCGGCCGGTCTGCGTGGTGTCGTCGAATACTCCACCGACCTCTTCGACCTGGAGACCGTGCAGGCCATCGGCGACCGGCTGCACCGCGTCCTCGACGCGGTCACCGCCCTGCCCGACACCCGCATCGGGGCGCTCGACGTGCTTTCCGCGGAGGAACGCCGGCGCGTCCTTGTGGAATGGAACGACACCGGTCGCGCGACGCGAGACGTCACCCTGCCCCAGCTCTTCCAGGAGCAGGTCGCCCGCACGCCCGACCGTACGGCGGTCCGTTCCGCGGGCGTCGAGCTCACCTACGCCGCACTCGACGCGCGGGCCAATCGGCTGGCCCGGCTCCTGATCGAACGCGGTGCGGGGCCCGAGCGGTTCGTCGCCCTGGCCCTGCCACGGTCCGCGGACATGATCGTGGCCGTGCTGGCCGTCCTCAAGGCCGGTGCCGGCTACCTCCCCGTGGACCCCGGCTACCCGGCCGAGCGCATCGCGTACATGCTCGACGACGCCAGGCCCGCCCTGGTGCTCGCCACCTCCACGACCATCGGTGCACTGCCCGACGGCACGGAGCCGTTGCTCCTCGACACCCCGGAATCGGCCGCCCTGCTCGACCGGCTGCCCGACACCAGCCCCGTCGACTCCGAGCGGACCGAGCCCCTCGACGTCCGCCATCCCGCGTACGCCATCTACACCTCGGGCTCCACCGGGCGCCCGAAGGGGGTTGTCGTCTCCCACGGCAGCGTCGCCGACTTCGCAGCCTGGGCGGTCGCCGACATCGGCCCCGAGCGGATGTCCCGCACCCTCGCCGCCACTTCGCTCAGCTTCGACGTGTCCGTCTTCGAGATGTTCGGACCGCTCCTCAGCGGCGGCAGCGTCGATGTGGTCCGCGACGTCCTCGCCCTGCTCGAGGCCGACCACGGCCGGTTCAGCCTGATCAGCGCGGTGCCCTCGGCACTGGCGCACATGATCGGGCAGGACGCCGGCGCACGGATCCAGGCGGACCTGGTGGTGCTCGCCGGCGAAGGGCTGTCCGCGCACACCGCCGACGCCATCCGCGCCGCCGTCCCCGGCAGCACCCTCGCCAACATCTACGGGCCCACCGAGGCCACCGTCTACGCCACGGCGTGGTTCACCGACACGGATGCCGGCCGCACCCCGCCGATCGGCCGCCCCCTGCGCAACACCCGGACCTACGTCCTGGACGGCGCTCTGCGACCAGTGGCCCCGGGCGTGCCAGGAGAGCTCTATCTCGCGGGAACCGGCCTCGCTCGCGGCTACCTGGGAAGGCCCGGACCCACCGCCGAGCGCTTCGTGGCGGATCCGTACGGGCCGGACGGCAGCCGGATGTACCGCACCGGTGACCTGGTGCGGTGGAACGCCGACGGTGAGCT
>NZ_JBEZLW010000113.1:0-3230 GCF_040652395.1 Streptomyces sp. NPDC048269 | reverse complement strand
CTTTGTACTCACCCTCTCGGGCTTTCCTCCGGGCTTTCGTTCTGTGTTCTTGCGTTTCCGACTCTATCAGACTCTTTCGGGCCCGATTTCCTCGGCGCTTTCCAGGTCCTGCGCTTTCGCGCTTTCCCTTTCCGGCGGTTCCGACTCTATCAGAAGTTCTCCACCGGATTTCCCGGCTTCGGATTCCTGAATGAAGAGACGGCTGTATCCACTGAGAATTCAATTCCTGGTGGATGAGGCTAATTGTATACCCTCGCCATCGAACTTGTCCAGTCCGAGGCAACCGTTCGAATCTACCTCCCCGATCCGGCTGTGTCAACAGCCCTTCCGGGACGACGAGAGACTAGCAGCTCAGCAGGCCCGTACGCACATCAGGCCGCGGTGGGCAGCACCGCGGTGCGGTCGGCGGCCTCCACGTCGCCCATCTCGCCGGCGCGGGAGGCCCTGCCGCCCAGGACGTAGACGTAGAGCAGGAAGGCGGCTTCGGCGACGACGCCGATGGTGATGCGGGCCCAGGTGGGAAGGCCCGACGGGGTCACGAAGCCTTCGATCAGGCCCGCGACGAAGAGGACCACCGCGAGGCCGATGGCCATGCCGAGGGCCGCCCGGCCCTGTTCGGCGAGTGCGGCGCGGCGGGTGCGGGGGCCCGGGTCGATGACCGTCCAGCCCAGGCGCAGGCCCGTGCCCGCGGCGACGAAGACCGCCGTCAGTTCGAGCAGGCCGTGCGGGAGGATCAGGCCGAGGAAGACGTCGAGCCGGCCGGCGGAGGCCATGAGGCCGATCCCGACGCCGAGGTTGAGCATGTTGAGGAAGAGGATCCAGAGCACCGGGATCCCCAGGAACGCGCCCAGCACCAGGCAGACCGCGGCCGCTTGGGCGTTGTTCGTCCAGACCTGGGCGGCGAAGGAGCTCGCGGGGTGGCTGGAGTAGTACGTCTCGTACTCGCCGCCCGGCTTCGTGAGGGCCTTGAGGTCCTCGGGGGCCGCGATGGCGCCCTGGACCTCGGGGTGCGTGGCGATCCACCAGCCGATGAGTACGCCGATCGCCGTGGAGAGCAACGCGGTCGGTATCCACCAGCGCCGGCTGCGGTAGACCGCGGCCGGGAAGCCCACGGTGAAGAAGAGGACCGCGTCGCGCCAGCCGGCGCGACGGGTGCCCGTCACCGTGGCCCGGGCCCGCGCGACCAGCTGCGTCAGCCGCCCGGTGAGCATGGGGTCGGGGGCACTGGACTGCACCAGGGAGAGGTGGGTGGAGGTGCGCTGGTAGAGGGCGACGAGCTCGTCGGCCTCGGCGCCGGTCAGCTTGCGGCCGCGGCCCAGGAGCTGCTCCAGGCGGTCCCATTCCGCGCGGTGTGCCGTCACGAAGACGTCGAGATCCATCCGGTTGCCGCTCCCCTGCCCCAGTGCCCCTGCTTCGGCCTATTCCTCGTGTGGTCAGCTTGGCAGACTGAATGACGTCGGGGCGGGGCAGGTCAGGTGAAAGGTGCTGTGGTGAGCGATCTGGTGACGGGGGACGCGGTCGTCCTGGGGTTGAGGCCGGCGAGGGTCCCGAGCCGGGCGCTGGCGATCGTCCTCGACCTGGTCGTGTACATCGTCGGGTACGTGATCCTCTCGATCGGACTGACCTTCGCGACCGCCTCCCTCGATGACGCGGCGCAGGCGGCCGTGGGTGTGGCGGGTTTCGTGCTGCTGCTGGTCGGCGTGCCGATCGCGGTGGAGACGCTCAGCCACGGGCGGTCGCTGGGCAAGCTCGCGTGCGGGCTGCGGGTGGTACGCGACGACGGCGGGCCGATCCGGTTCCGTCACGCGCTGGTGCGCGGGTCCATGGGGGTCGTGGAGCTGATCATGACCTTCGGGGCCGTGGCGTGCATCGCCTCGCTGGTGTCGGCGCGAGGGCGGCGGCTCGGTGATGTCTTCGCGGGAACCCTGGTGATCCGGGAGCGGGTGCCGGGGGCGCGGGTGATGCCGGTGCCTCCGCCGCCGCCGTGGCTGGCCGGCCGCTTCTCCGGGCTGGACCTGTCGGCGGTGCCGGACGGGCTGTGGCTGGCGATACGGCAGTACCTGACGCGGATGAACCAGCTGGATCCGCAGGTGGGCGCCGCAATGGCGGCGCGGCTCGCGGACGATCTGGTGTCCCGTACGGGGGCGCCGCCGCCGGTGGGGGTGCCGGCCGCCGCGTTCCTGATGGCCGTGGTGCACGAACGGCAGTCGCGGGACGCCGCCCGGGCCTTCGCCCCCGTTCCCGCGCATGGTTCCGGGGCCGGGGCCGCCCCGGTGTCGGCTGCGGCGCCCGCCCCCGTGCCGACTCCGTACGTCACGCACGCTCCCGTCACACCCGCGCCCGTCGGACCGGTCGCGCCTGCCGCGCCCTCGGGGCCGCCGCGCGCCGGCGGGTTCGCGCCGCCGGCCTGAGGGACTTGAGGGACCTGAGGGTTACCCCTCGAAGGTGGAGGGCGGGGTCTCCAAGTGCTCCAGTTCGATGCCCGGCGCGGACAGGACCACGTCGCCCGCGATGTGGATCGTGTGGACCTCGCCGGTGTCCAGGGCGCTGACCTGGTACTCGTCCACCAGCAGCGGGCCGCTGTCGGTGGGGTGCTCCTCGCGGCGCAGCAGGGCCCAGGCCTGGTCGACCGTACGGGGGGCCAGTACCGGGTCGGTGAGGGCGAGCAGCCGGACCCGGGTGGCGGGGGCGCCCGGGGTCAGGCGCAGCAGGCGGGCCGTCGCGATGAGGAAGGCCGGTGAGGTGCCGGTGAATCCGGGGGCGTGGACGTTGCCCTCGGTGGCCTCGGCTCCGGTGGGGTCGGTACGGACCCAGGTGACGCCGTCGATGGCGGCTCCGCGGACCTGCCAGCTGGAGGCGTTGACCTCGAGACGGATGGGGCGGCCCAGTTCGTCGACGGCCAGGTCGACGGAGCCGCGGTGGTCGCCGTTCGGGGCCGTCAGCTGGGAGACGTAGCGCCAGCCGGAGGGGCCGGGGGCGCAGTGGAAGTGCTCCTCGCCGAGGGGGGTGTGGTCGTGCGGGTCGTGGAGGGAGTAGCGGCCGCGTGGCATGACGATCCTTGGGTACGGGGCAGGCCCCCGGCGTGGGTGCCGGGGGCCTGCCTGAGGTGCTGCGTTGCTGCGGATCCGCGGGAGATCAGTAGCGGTAGTGGTCCGGCTTGTACGGGCCCTCGACCGGGACGCCGATGTAGTCGGCCTGCTCCGGGCGGAGCGTGGTCAGCCTGACGCCGA
>NZ_JBEZLW010000112.1:0-3375 GCF_040652395.1 Streptomyces sp. NPDC048269 | reverse complement strand
ACACGAGCGGCAACGCGACCTGACAGACACGGAGTCATACCTCAGACTCCCACCAACACCCCTCTGCCGAGCACTTATTGAAATACGGGCCCCGGGCAGGCCGGTGTGCTGGCGTTCGGCCGCTTCGACCACGGTTGTGGCGAGCTGGTCGGCGCGGAGAACCTTGCGGTTTCGTAGCCAGGTCTCGAGGCGTTTCGTGCCGAGTCGGCGGATGGTTGCAGGGGTCTGGTAGCCCGTCAGCAGGGTCAGTGGGCCCTTGTTCGTGAGGTCCAAGTCCCGTTCCAGGCCAGGGAAGATGCCGGTCAACTGGGCCCTGAGCCGGTTGACGGTGCGGGTGCGGTCGGCGACGAGATCCATGCGGCGGCCGGTGAGGATCTTGAGGTCGGTGACGATGTCGTCGCCGGCGCGTAAGGGGTGCAGGTCGCGGCGGATGCGGACCTGGTCGGCGATGACAGCGGCGTCCTTGGCGTCGGTCTTGCCTTCGCCGCGGTAGCTCTCGGAAGCGCGGTGGATGGCCCGGCCGGAGATGTAGCGCAGTGGCTGGCCGTGGTGGAGGAGGAGCGTGATGGCCAGGGCGGCTCCGCCGTCGGCCAGGTCGATACCCCAGGTCACCTCATCGCCCAGGGCCAGGACGTCGGTGATGAGTTCGAGGAGTTCGGGCTCGTCGTTGGCGACGCACCGCGACAGCAGCCGGCGGCCGCTCTCGTCGATCGCGACGCAGTGGTGGTGGGTCTTGCCTGCGTCGATGCCGGCCCAGATCGCGGCCATCATGCCTCCGTGCGGTGGGGTGTGCTGGGTGCCTCCCGACGGACGACCTCGCTGTCGATTCCCTACGGAGCGATCATTCGCAATTCCTAATTGGCAGCCGAGTCGTCGTGGGGCGCCGGGCGGCCAATCAGTGCAAGCCATCTGGGGCAGAGCCTTTTGAACCACACCCGGCACCCCTGGGCGGGTCAACCATACGAAGGGCTCACTGCATCCCGCAGGACAACGTAGGGAAGGGCTCACCGCATCCCGCAGGACAACGTAGGGAGCCTTTTCGGCGTTGCTTCTCCAGGGTGAGGACCGCGGCGGCGATGTCCGTCATGCGGTTCGGGCTGCAGCGGCTCCGGCGGAAGATCCGCCAGGACTTCAGGCGGGCGACGCCTCGTTCGACGGGAGCGCGGGCCGGCTTGTTGGTCCCGGGCGCTACTGATCGACATGTTGCTGATGGGGGTCGGATGCGGCGGTGCTCGCGGAGGACGACAGGGCGTGGGGCTGAGGCGTTCCTGCCGGAGCCGGGGGTGTGGGCTCGCTGCGGTGAATCCACAGGACGGCTCCTGCAAGCAACACGGCGCCCCCCAGCAGCCAGGGCAGTGGGCCTGACGGAAGGACGCTGATGATCAAGCCGGTGAGAGCTCCCGCCAGTTGCAGGGCGAGAGACTGGACGGACAGCGCGGTGGCCCGGCCCGAACTTGCGACACGGCGGTGCAGGATGTCGTTCTCGCTCGGGCCCGCCGCGCCGAGCCCGAAGTAGACCAGGCCGTAGCCGACGATCGCCAGGATCATCGAGCCCACTCCCGTGGACGCCGTGGTGGCGGCGAGCAGAAGCAGGCCGCTCGCGCTCGCGCCGAGGCTCACCATGACAGCGCGCTCGCCGCTGCCCGCGAGCCGGGCGGTCAGCGGTGCGAGGTGGCTGCCGACGCCGGAGCAGACGAATCCGGCGCAGGCGAGTGCGGCGAAGAGCACCGCGCCCGACTCCGATGCACCGGTGAGGGCTGCGGCACGGCCCGGCGTGAGCAGTTCGATCGCGGCCACGGCGCTGCCAGCGGCCCCTGCGCTGAGGAGGACCCGGCGGACCAGCGCGTCGCGTCCGCCCAGCCGCAGTCCGCCCACGACGGTCAGCGGGACACCTCGGAGCATCTCGCGCAGGGTGGCCCTGGGCCGGGGCGACTCCCGCAGGCCTGTCAGGACGTACAGCACGAAGGCGATCTCGACCGCTGCGCCCAGGAGCAGCGGGGTGGAAAGGGGCAGTACCAGTCCGGAGGTTGCTTCGCTCAGTCGGGCGCCGAGGTCGGGGCCGAGTGCGAGCAGCCAGGGAAGGGTGCCGCCGAGCAGGGTGCCGGTTGCGAGTGCGGCGGATGTCGCGGAGGAGCCGCGGGCCAGTCCGATGTGCAGTTCGGCGCCGGGGCCGGAGTGTGCGTGGACGGTGTCGACGTACCAGGCTTCGGCCGGTCCGCTGGACAGTGCGCGACCCGCGCCCACCAGGGCCATGCCGAGTCCGAGCAGCCAGCCGGTGGTGCCCAGGCCCAAGAGGGTGAGGGCGGTCAGGTTCAGCAGGCCGGCGGCCGCCAGGACAGCGCGTCGTCCCAGGACGTCGGAAAGTCCTCCGGTGGGCAGTTCCAGTGCGGCGGCGGTGAGGGAGTGGGCGGCGAAGAAGCCCGCGATGGCCGGCATGGCCATGCCGCGCTCGGTGAACAGCAGGATCAGGGGAGCGATGGTCATTCCCAGCGGGAGCCAGAACAGAACGCAGACCGTGACGTAGCGGCAGCGTGCGGTACGTATGTCCAGCGGCCCGGTCATGACGCGCCCTCGGCCTCTGTCCCCGCAGGGGCGGAGGCGTCCGGTTGTGCGCCGGGGTCGCGCGGGGCCAGGGGAAGCCCGGCGGTGAGGAGCACGACCTGCGCAGCGCGCGGTTCTTCCGCATCGCGGGTGGTCAGTTCCTTCAGCTTCCGGTCGAGTGCCTCCCAGAGTTCGGTGAGCGACTCGGGGGTCAGACGGGGCATCAGGTCGCTTATCCCGGACGGCTCCACCCACTCCTGGCCCAGCCGTCCGTCGGCGATGTCTGCCTCGTGCCGGACGAGAGAAGCCTCCAGGTGCTGGATCTGGGCCCT
This sequence comes from Streptomyces sp. NPDC048269, assembly GCF_040652395.1. Taxonomy (NCBI): domain Bacteria; kingdom Bacillati; phylum Actinomycetota; class Actinomycetes; order Kitasatosporales; family Streptomycetaceae; genus Streptomyces; species Streptomyces sp. NPDC048269. The sequence goes on along the minus strand of NZ_JBEZLW010000112.1, from coordinate 502 downwards.
GCGTGACAGGCTGACGTAGGCGCGGCTGCCCGGTGTGGCTTCCATTGCCTTGTTGCTCCAGGAGGTCACGGAGTGCACGGCCTGCCAGCGGCGCTCCCGCCCGTCACGGTGCTCGGCGTCGGCGACGAACGCGTACTTCGCCAGAACCCGCAGGTGATAACTGGTGGAGGCGGATGACTCCCCGGTCCTGACCGCGAGTTCACTCGCGGTGGCCGGGCCGTCCTGTCGCAGCATCCCGAGCAGCCGGATACGCAGGGGGTGTGTGAGGGCCTTCAGAGCTGCTGTGTCCTGCTCGGGATCGAGTACGCGTTTCTGCTTATCGCTGACCATGACGGGAGAGTAGAACACCCAAGAGGGTTTCCAAAAGAAGTTTTGCAGAAAGTTTTTTGGAATGTTGGCTGCTAGGAGGTGTCTTCAAAGGGTTCTGATGGGGAATCATGTGTCGCATGGTGCGTCGTCATGAACTGTCGGATCTGGAGTGGGAAGCGTTGTCCGCGCTGTT
>NZ_JBEZLW010000111.1:0-3969 GCF_040652395.1 Streptomyces sp. NPDC048269 | reverse complement strand
CTGGCGGGGCTTCCGGGCCCGTGTGGCGAGCCGCCCGCTGGGCGGCACCATCCGCGAGGACCACGGTCGCGAGGACCACGAGGAGTTCCCGGAGTCTGCCGACTGTTCTGAGGGGAGCCCATGCGCGCCGCGCTGGGAAGCCCTGCGCACCGCGCCGTGAAGCCCATGCGCGGCCGCGTCACCAGACACCCGCGGGCGGGAAGTGGCTCTTCCTAGGCGTCGGCCCCCGTCACCCCTGCCGCCCCTGCCTCCGCGTGCGCCGCAGCGGCCGTCTCCCACGGAGGCGGCGTCCGTGACTCCGTCCACGCGGCCAGGGCGTCGCCGTCGACGCAGACGATGTTGCAGGCGGTGGCGTACTCCGTCGCCGGAGCGGTGAAGGCGCTGGTGGTCACGACGACGGCCACATCGGCCTCGTGGACGGCGAAACAGGTGCCGCCGAAGCGCTGGAGGTCCTGCGAACCGACCCGGTTGCCTTCGCCGTAGCGCTTGCACTGGATGACCACGCGCAGGCCCTCCGCCGTCGTGGCGATCACATCGGCCCCCAAGTCCCCTGCCCCGCCCACTACTTCAACATGGGGGCAGCCGTCGCGGGCGCACAGCGCGGCGACCGTGTGCTCGAAGCCGTCGGCGTCCACCGCCGTGTGGTTCAGGGCGTCGGAGCCCACCTGGGGCAGGTCGGCCGCCTCCGGCAGGGCCTCCGGCTCGGCCGCCGACGGAGAGCGGGGTGACGGCGCGCCCACCAGCCCCACCGGCCCGCCCGGCCCGCGCGAGCCCGGCTCACGCGCGGGGAAGCGGCGTCTGACGGGAGCCACGCTCCACCGCGCCAGCGCCACCCCGGCGGCGAGGACGATCATCGTGACGATCGGCATCACCGGTATGCCGCCGCCCGCCACCGCGGCCGTCCTGACGAACACCGCCGACCCGCCCAGGCAGATTCCCAGCAGGCCCACCGCCAACACGACGTCACGCCCCACCGACGCCGCGCCTTCACCAGCCTCGCGCCGCCGCCCTCGCGATACCGTCATACGGCCCCCTCCTCACTCTTCCCGAGCTTCGCCCCCTCGGCGCGGCCCTCTCGCCACCCGAGACGGCCGATCACCGCCCGGCGACGGCCCACCCGGAACGTCTCCCCTCGTCTGATCGGGATCTTCGGATCCAAACGGGCCCGGTACGCCGGGACTTCCACCGGTCAGCGGCTGCGCCGAGTCCGGGCTCGGCCGCGCCGGGCGCGTCCCGCCACCGAGGGCGTCATCGGCGCGACCCTGGCCTACGTCGTGGCTTGGTGGCTTACGCACCCGCCTGTGATCTTTATGTCGTGATCTTGTCACGATCTGGCGAGCTCGCCCGGAGGGGCGATCAGGCCACATAAAGACGGCGTTAAGGTGACGTGCGCCTGCCAAGGCGCATGCCTGCTCAGTATTCTTTACTCTCTGTCAACGGGATTGAACGTGAAGCTTCGTCATGTCCGCGCAATAGCCGTCTTCGGTGTCGCCGTCGTCGCGCTCACCGGTGCCCGTGGCTCCCACGGCGCCAGCTGTGGCGGCAGCCACGGCTCCAGCTCCTCGCACTCCAGCAGCTCGGGCGGCTCCGGCTCCTCCAACAGCGGCACCACCGGCGGAGGTGACAGCAGCACCAGCGGCAGCTCCTCCGGCAACACCTCCGTTCCGGGCGGTTCGAACAGTGCCAACAAGGCCGAGCGTGACATCAAGATCGACAAATGCCGTCTGGACGACTCGGGCAAGAACCTGGTTGCCCGGCTCACCGTCACCAACACCGGCTCGTTGGGTTACACCTACAACATCACCATGAAGTTCGAGGGCGCGCCCGGGTCGAACACCGTCGCGGCCACGGCCAAGGTCGCCAGCCTGACGGTGAAGGCCGGCTCATCCCAGCAGGCCGAGGCCACCACGCCGTACACCGGCAAGGGCGACGGTAGCGAATACAAGGAGTGCGTCGTCTCCAGCGCGTCCAAGAGCGTCTCCTGACGTACACCGTCCTCCGGCGTGGCGCGGCAGCTCTCGCGCTGCCGAGCCGCACCGGGCGCGCCCGGGTCGCCCGGTGATGTCGAGACAGCCGACTGCTTCGTCTTCCTCACTCGCGCGAGCGAACGGCAGCGCGCAGGGCGTGTTTGGTGATCCAGTACGGCATTCGGCTCCACTCTGAGCGTTGGCCTTGCAGAATCACGGCCATGAGTGATTTGTCTTTTGACACCGTACTCTGCGACTTTGATGGCGTTTTGCGCCTGTGGGATCCGGATGGGATGACCGCACTCGATCGTGCGGCGGGATTGCCCGAGGGGACGCTGGCGTCTGCGGCGTTCCGCCCCGGCCTGTTGGACATGGCTGTCACCGGCGCGATCAGCGACGATCAGTGGCGAGGGCAGGTAGCGGAGGACCTGGCCGCGATCTGCGGATCGGCGGCTCGCGCTCAGGAACTCGTGGAGCGGTGGAGCGCCCTGACCGGCCGTGTTGACACTGACGTCCTGGACATTCTGTCCGAGGTCCGTAGGCGGGTGCCCGTGGTCCTGGTCTCCAATGCCACCACGAGACTGGAGTACGACCTCTCCCTGCTGGACTTGACCGACGCGTTCGACGCGGTGATCAACACCGCTCGTCTCGGAGTCGCCAAGCCCGACCAGCGCGTCTTCGAAGCCGCCGCCCAACGCGTGGGTGTGGGACTGCACCGATGCCTGTTCGTCGACGACACCCTCCGCCATGTCACGGCCGCCCAGGCTGCAGGACTGACCGGTCTCCACTACCAGCACATCGGTCAACTGCGCAGCGCCTTCGCGGTCACCGACTCCTAATTCCTTGCTAACGGGTCGTGGGAGCCAGGCTGCTGCTCCTGGTCCGTTCGCATGCCGGAGAAGGGCCCACCAGCCGCCCCTGGTCGAGGACGCGCTGGGCAGGCAAATGCTCGCTCTCCTGGGTCAGCTCACGGCCGTCTGCACCGCCGCGGACGAACCTCACCCGGCCTCGGGGAAGAAGTCAAGCATCACCCGGCGCTGGGTGAAGAACGACCGTCTCAACCATGCGGGATATCTCCGGGCTTTCGCGTACCTGACGGCCTCCATGGGAGCCAAAGCCCACTACCGGCGCCGACGCGACGAGCACTCCGACTGGCACGCCGCCACGCTCGTCGTGTTCCCCCTGCTTTGCCCGTACGGGGTGACAGGCAAGCGCACGCATGCAGCAGGTCCGGCCCGAGCGGGGTGAGCCGGGGCGTCTGCGGGTGGTCTTCCTCAGGAGCGAGGAGGTTCGCAACTCGCCCGTTGGCCGGACAGATTCGCCGACTCGCCCGCGCTGCGGTGAGCAGCCCGGCATCATGTGAGGCGGCGCCCGGGCTGTCGGCAGGCCCGCGATCGGACATGTGGTGGGAGCCGCCTGGACGGTGGGATCGCCGCTTGCCAAGCCGTGGAGCCGCCGGTCCTCACGCCAGACGGCAGAGCCTCGGGGGAGGGGTACGGCGGGTGAATTCAGGGGGGCATGGTGGATGAAATGGCGGCAGGGCTTGCCGTGACGGGCGCTACGACCCTTGTGACGCCCACGTCCAGCAGTGCCTGGGAGGCCGCCCGTACCGGTGTTGTGCAGCTGTTCCGGCGCGCGGGTACCGAGGAACACCAGTTGGTGGAGGCGCAGCTGGAGCAGGAGGCGTCTCTGGTGCAACGCGACGAGGATCCGGAGAGGGTGCGTCGGGATTTCCACGGCGGTCGGAAACGCAAACTGATCGATCTCCCGCGCGCGCATCCGGAAGTCGTGGGAGAGCTGCGGGACTTGGTGGCGAGCGTCCAAGCCCAGCTGCCACGGGAAGGGATGAGTGGTGCGGTGCAGTGGAACACCACCACCGGCAACGCTACGGGCAACTTCGTTCAGGGCGGGGATGCGCTAGTGCTGTGACCGCATAGGTTCACCGGGTTGCTCGTTGTGCTGGTTGGAAGCGGTGTCGCGTCCAACCAGGAGGGGAGGCGGG
>NZ_JBEZLW010000110.1:0-4001 GCF_040652395.1 Streptomyces sp. NPDC048269 | reverse complement strand
GCTAAGCCTTTCAGCGCCGATGGTACTGCAGGGGGGACCCTGTGGGAGAGTAGGACGCCGCCGAACAATCATTGCGGAAGCCCCGCACCAGACCCCTCGGGGTCCGGTGCGGGGCTTTTCTGCGTTTACCGCCAGATCGCCCGAGCCGACTGGGTATCCTGACCGCGTTCCCCTGGAGGACGCGATGACAGCACAGCAGCTGGAAGACGACGGACCCCTCATCCCCCAGCCGGCCATGACGCGGGAAGCCCTGCGGGACGCCGTGCGCCGGATCGACATGGCCAACCTCGCCGTGCTGGACAAGGAATGCAACGAGGCGTTCGACCGCGCCGCGGAGACCGGCGCCATCAATCCACTGCGGTTCTTCCTGATCAAGTGGGCCACTCACGTGGCGATCCACCGCTGGCCGGCGCGTGCGGCAGCGCTCCACGAGGCGGAACGTGTCGCGGGAGATCCCGCCGCCACGGAGTCGGAGTTCCGGGCCGCGATGGAGACCAGCAGCCGCATCCTGGCCGAGGCCCAGCGCGAGATCGGTCAGTGACTCCGCGGGGTGAAGGCGTCGAGAACGACAGCGGCTGGGCCTGGGAATGCGATCCGAGCCGGCTGTGGGTGCTCGGGGACATGCCGGCGGAGCAACAGCACTTCGTCAGCGCCGTGATGGACGGCCTGGTCGACCTGGCGGCGATGGCCATCGACCCCAAGGACGGCAGCCTTTACGAAGACCCGCACCCCATGCGGCTGCGTACGTACGAAGACGAGCACCTGATGCTCTGGTACCAGACCATCCCGCACCGGAGCCGGGTCTACCTGAAGCGCGTCAACCTCTGACAACCCGTCGGCGTCCCGGCATGCACTGGCGCCGAGCGCGCGGGCCGGGCGAGCCGAGGCGCTCCACCGGGTCCCGCCGCGGCGGTCCGCAGCGAGCCGCCCCGCGTCGGCAGCCGGTCTTGGGTGGTAGTCGCCCGAGGCAGCGGAGATCGCGTCCACGCTCACAACCCTTACCCGCAGCTCCTCGGCCTGCCCGACGACTCCGGACCTCGGCCGGCGGCCCAGCTGGGCCGTTCCTTGTGGATCGTCCGGGAGGGCGGAACGATGGCGGTCATGGCTTCTGAAGAACCGACCAGTGTTCCCTCGATTGACACCGCAGACGGCCTTGTCGCGTGCCCGTGCTGTTTCCGGTGGACGCTGCAGAAGCGGGCCGACTTCGAGATATGTCCGGAGTGCGGCTGGGAGGACGATGGACAGGATGATGCAGACGCACACTTCGTCCGGGGTGGGCCCAACGGTCGACTGAGCCTGACGCAGGCCCGGCTGGAGTACCTGGAGGACGTAGCCGAGGAACGCGATGAGTCCGTCGCGCGCGGTGGTGAAGGGCTGTGGCGGTCGGAAGCGCGGCGCCAGATTCCACACCTGGCCGAATAGGGCAGTAGCGTCCGGCAGCCCGCGTTGTCGTTGTCGGCCGCACCTGGGCACGCGCTTTTGCCGCCCTGCTCGCCCAGGCCGATAGCGAGGACGACCCGGACTCGGTCGCCGCCAGCGACTCGACCATCCTCCGGAGCCCACCAGCACGCCGTCGGGGCCCGCGAAGGGGGGCCGCGGTCGGCGAGCCGCACGATCACGCCCCGGGAGAGTCCCGCTGCGGGCTGACTACGAAGATCGACCCCGCGCCTGACGGCCGGTGCCGGCCGCTGGCCTTTGTCCTCACTCCCGGGCAGGTGTCTGGTGAGCTTCGCTCGACCGACGTGCCGTCCTTGGTGCCGCAGCCGTTCGGCCTGCCCACCCGGATCGCGGGCATGACCTGTGAGTATGGTCCGTTACGCGCTGGCCTTGAACGGGAGCCTGCACTGTGGAGCCGAAGGGGTTGTGACGGATGAGGGTGTTGTTCTTCCCTGATGAAGGCGGGGTAGACCTCTCGGGCGGCGCGACGGAGCTCGTCGGCTTGGCCCTCGCTCTCAGCACGGGAAGGGGGATCACGGAGACTTCAGCTTCGGCTGAACCCAGCTTCGGTGGCACTGAACTGGCGTCAGTCGAGGTACTGGTCCGCAGTGGACCGGGTGTCCGTATCGGAGTTGACTCGGAACGCCGCGCTCTACTGATCGAGGGCGACCGAACGGGCTTGAGCGCACTCGCTGACGAACTGCGGTCGATAGCTGAGATGGACGACGGCGGTCACCAGCACGTCGAGTACCACCCAGGTCACTACTACCTTGCCGCTGGATCACTGGCCATGGTGGTGAACAGCCCTCATGGGGCTACGCCGACTCGATGAACGACTGATGGCAGTCGCCGGCCGGTGTTCGTAGAAGGTGCCGTCGGGGAGCATCGCGAAGAGACGTCGGCCCGTCGAGCCTTCGGCCGGAACAGGGTGATCAGCCGCCGTCGGCCGGCCTTGCAGAAGCTCTGGGCCGGGGATCCGAACCGTTCCAACAGCGTGAGGACGGCCGGGTGCTGCAGCCGCGGCCCCAGCACCCGTTCCAGGGACGGATGGATCTGGGTCAGCAGGCCCTGGAGCCGGTTGGCGACCCGGGTGGCCTCGCCGGCCAGGTCGTCGTCGAAGCCCACGATCATCTCCAGCCCGGCGATCGTCTCGTCCCCGCCATCGATGGCCCGCAGCGTGGGGCAACGCGCAGGCTGCGTCGGCGCTGATGAACGCGTCCTTCGCGTCGGTCTTGGCCTCACCTGGGTAGAGGCCGGCGATCCGCCGCATCGTCAGCCCCGGAAGGTAGGCGACCGGGCAGCCCACGTCCCGGGCGACCGCCAGCGGCAGGGCGCCGCTCGAGGCCGGCGGGTCGACCGCGACCAGCACCGTTCCGTGCTTGGCCTGGAGTTTCGCGACGAGCTCGCGGAGTTCGGGTTCGGTGTTGGGCAGGCGCGTGTCGAAGGCATTCTTCCCCGTTGGCGTGATGGCGATGGCGTGCTGCTCGCCCCGCCGACGTCCAGGCCGAGGAAGACGTCGATGTCGCCGGTGTCGATCACGTGCAGGCCCCTCCGCTCACGCATTCGTCCGGCCTGCCACGGCACCGAGCTGCCACGTCCACGTACGGAGAGCTCTTCCGGCTCGGGTGAAGCCGGTGCTCAAGCCCCTCATCAGCGGTCCGTCGATGCCTCCGGGCCCGGTGACACCCCGCGCCGGATCATGAACAGCAAGGGGGGAACGTCATGCTGGAGCCGAAGGCCGGAGGCCGCATTGCGGAGCCACGAGTTAGGTAACGGGGGCTCCGCTCGCTGCTGGGCAGTTCGCCGCTCAACCAGGTCTGCCAACCGATGGGGCAGACCGGCAATGGCCACCATCAACACCAGCACCCAGAGCACGGGCTGCGGCCAGAACGCCCGGGCGATGACCGGGCGTACGGCGCCGGGGGCACGGGCGTGGGTGTACCGCGCTCGGTCATGCCGCAGCTGGCGGTGCGCGGGGAGGTTGGGGCGGGCGCAGCGCGGGACGGTGTGGCAGCCTCGGGCTTCCAGCCACGTCGCCGCCTCCTGGCCGGCACCCTCGTCGGGCCACTGGATCCGCCTGCACCAGGTGGTGGTCAGGAGGCACGACGCGGTCGTCGACTACCGGGAGGTCCTGGCAGCGGGCGGCCGCCTGGTGGTCGACACCGTGACACGGATCAACGCCTGCGAGTGCAGGGTGGCGTTGGCGGCCGGGGGCCCCGTCGCGATGCCGTGTGGCTCGACGACGGCCGCGATCTGGCGAGCGCGGTGACCGTCTCCCCCGACGTGCTCGCCCCCGACCCGCAGACCGTGGCCTGTCCCGGTTTTGACACCCCCTGGGCACGGTTGTAGAGTCAAGCAGTTGCCTCGAGTTGGACAAGCTCGGCAGCGACCCCACAAGGAATCTCGTTTCGTGTGGGGACAGTCGACTCTTCATTCGGGAATCGAAGCCGGGAAATCCGGTGGAGAACTTCTGATAGAGTCGGAACCGCCGGAAAGGGAAAGCGCGAAAGCGCAGGACCTGGAAAGCACCGAGGAAATCGGGCCCGAAAGAGTCTGATAGAGTC
>NZ_JBEZLW010000109.1:0-4152 GCF_040652395.1 Streptomyces sp. NPDC048269 | reverse complement strand
AGCCCACAACCGGGCATCCCCAAGTTCCCCACCCATTTCCTGACCAACGACCGACCTGCCCAACCGTCACGGCAAGCACCGTTGCAGTACTAGGGCCTGTGTGGTGTCGTGATCAGTTGCTGGGTTTTGCCTTCTCTGTGGGGCGGAACCCGGTAGGAACATTGGTCGTGACGCGTTGGCAACTCACCAATGCTCAGTGGAAGTTCATCGAGCCGTACCTGCCGATCGGCAGGTACGGCCCGTACCCCGAGCGGCTGGGGGAACAGTTCGAGGGGGTGATCTGGCGGTTCCGTTCCAGCGGCCAGTGGCGGGAGATGCCTGCCGAGTTCGGTCCCTGGGCCACCGTCTACGGGCGTTTCCGGGTCTGGCGCAACGCCGGCGTATTCTCCGCGCTGCTGGAAGGCGTGATCGCCGAGGCCGCCCGCGCAGAGAGAACCGACTTGTCGCTGGTCAGCGTGGATTCCACAACGGTCCGCGTCCACCACGACGCAGCCGGGATGCGCGTTGGCAAGGGCCTCATGGAGGCCCTGGAAGAGGCTGCGCGGGAACAGGAGGGGGCCCGGCAAAAAGGGGCGGACCGGAGGAACAGAACGGACAGGCCGAGCGTCGGCGCGTCCGACGCCGACGCAAGCTCCGTCTGAAGGAAGCTCTGCTCGGCAGGTCCCGTGGCGGACTGACCAGCAAGATTCATCTCGCCTCGGACCGCAGATGCCGTCCGCTCGCGTTCGTCCTGACCGCCGGACAGGCCGCGGACAGCCCGCAATTCATGCCCGTGCTCGAGAAGGTGCGGGTCCGTCTGCCGGTCGGCCGTCCCCGCACCAGGCCCGGCGCGGTCGCCGGCGACAAGGCCTACTCATCCCGCGGCAACCGCGCCTACCTGCGCAAACGCGGAATCAAGGCCGTCATCCCGGAGAAGAAGGACCAAGCCGCCCACCGGAAGAAGAAGGGCGCGAGAGGCGGCCGGCCCGTCAGCTACGACGCCGATCTCTACAAGGAACGGAACACCGTCGAACGCCTGATCAACAAACTGAAGGCCTGGCGCGGCATCGCCACCCGCTACGACAAGGCGCCCGAGAGCTACCTCGCCGGCCTCCACCTCCGCGCCGCAATGATCTGGATCGACGACCTCCTGAAAGCCGCCGACTGATCACAACATCACACAGGCCCTAGAGGCGAATCGGTGTGGCCCGTTGGGCAGCTCGGCTGGGAGGGTGGGTGCATGAGTGATCTCGATGTGACGCCAGCTCCGCCCGGCCGTGTGGAGGTGGCTGCTCAGTGGCATGCACTGGCGCAGGGGGAGGTGACCCGCGAAGCGATGCATGCGTGGGCGGTTCCATGGGTGGAGGGCGAAGGAGCGCTCGCTGACTTCGAGGACCCTTTGGTCGAAACGGCCCTGCAGCACCTGCACGGTTTCGACCTCTGCCAGGATCCAGGCCGTCCCGGTGTCGTCTGGCACGGCACGTCGGGTGAGGGCGAGTGGTACCACTCGCTCGATGACATCACCGGCGGCCTCATCCGGTGGCAGGAGAACTGCGCTCTCTACGATGCTGATCCGCAGGGCTGGCTCCACATGGTGCGTGAGCGGGCACGGGCGTCATCCAGACTGAGGAAGCGAAACACAGGCAATGTTGACCGCTCGGGCAGGCGCTGTGGTCACGACCGGATCCAAATGACGAGTGAGTGACGGTGCCGAGGAAGACGTAGCTGCGCTTGGCGTAGCGCATGGCCACTGCGCGGCTTCACCCAGGGCAGAAGGCTACTCCCTTCCCCCCGCGCCCCGGATCCCTAGGGTGTGGGGGTGAGCACTCATGCGCCGAACGAGTCCCGCGTCATCTCCCTGCGCCCGCAGGCCCCGTCGCCTGGTTCCAGCGGGTCGGCCGGCGCCCCGCGGCGACCCGTGGGGGGTCCACAGCCACGCGCGCCGAGGGAGCCCCTGTGGCGTGACCTCGTCGGCGACGTGCTGCGGCGCGAGCGGCTCGCCCAGGAGCGCACGCTGAAGGACGTCTCGGAGGCGGCCCGGATCTCGATGCCGTACCTGTCGGAGGTGGAGCGCGGACGCAAGGAGGCATCCTCCGAGGTGCTCGCGGCCGCCGCCCAGGCCCTCGGGCTCGGCCTCGCCGACCTGCTGCTGCTCGCCGGTGACGAGCTGGCCCGGCACGCCCGGAGCCGGGTGGTCCGGGGCCGCACGTCACCCGCGTCGCCCACGGCGCAGTACGACGGCTTCTGCCTCGCCGCCTGACCGGACCGGGCCCACGGGCCGGTACGACGGGGCGCGCCCCCGCCGTACCGGCCGGCTCGCCGGCCCTCGGCCACGGCCGCGCGGGCTCAGACGAACGCGAACCGTCGGCTCAGCACCTCGTCGGCGAGCCCGTAGGCCACCGCCTCCTCGGCGGTGAACACCTTCTCCCGGTCCATGTCCACGCGCAGCGTCGCCACGTCGTGGTGTGTGTGCCGGGACAGGACCTCCTCCACCTGCGAGCGGATGCGGACCATCTCCTTGGCCGCGAGGCTAAGGTCGGAGACCGTCCCCTGCCGGCCGCCGCTGGCCGGTTGCCCGAGCAGCACCCGCGCGTGCCGGAGCACGAACCGGCGCCCGGGATCTCCGCCCGCCAGCAGCACCGCCGCCGTCGACGCCGCCTGACCGACACAGAAGGTGGAGATCGGCGCCTGCACGAACGTCATCGTGTCGTAGATCGCCATCAGCGAAGTGAACGATCCGCCGGGCGAGTTGAGATAGATCGAGATCTCCTGCTCCGGGCTCGCCGACTCCAGGTGAAGGAGCTGCGCGATGACCACGTTGGCGACCCCGTCGTCGATCTCGGTGCCGAGGAAGATGATCCGCTCGTTCAGCAGCCGGCTGAAGACGTCGTAGGACCGTTCGCCCTGCGCGGTCCGCTCGATCACGTAGGGAACCGTGTACGACCCCATGTCACAGCCCCGTCCGTCGGCGCGGCGTGGCCGGGCGGATGTCGGCGAGCGACTCCACCACCCGGTCCACCATCCCGTACTCCCTGGCCTGTTCGGCCGTGAACCAGCGGTCCCGGTCGCCGTCCCGCGCGATCGTCTCCTCGCTCTGCCCAGTGTGCTGGGCGGTGATCCGCTCGACGGCCTTCTTGGTGAACTGGAGGTTCTCCGCCTGGATCTCGATGTCCGCGGCGGTACCGCCGATTCCCGCCGAGGGCTGGTGCATCATGATCCGCGCGTTCGGCAGCGCGAACCGCTTGCCGGGCGTCCCCACGGTGAGCAGGAACTGGCCCATGCTGGCGGCGAAGCCCATCGCCAGCGTCGAGATGTCGTTCGGGATGAGCCGCATCGTGTCGTAGATGGCGAGACCCGCGGTGACCGACCCGCCGGGGCTGTTGACGTAAAGGCTGATGTCGGAGCGCGGGTCCTGCGCCGACAGCAGCAGCAGCAGCGCGCACACCCGGTTGGCCGACACCTCGTCGACCTGGGTGCCGAGGAGGACGATCCGCTGGTCGAGCAGCCTTGCCGCGAGGTGGTCGTCGAAGTGGCCGGGCGGTGTGTCGCCCTCCTCCGCGCGGGGCGCGAGCATGGTGAGGGGAGTCATCTCTTCTCCTTGTCGAGGCGGGATGCCGTCGACTCCACTCTTGACCCCGGGAACCCCCCCAAACGTCGTTCCTCTGCCCCCGGCAGATCCGCCACGGGCGGACACGACGTCACGGCACTGGTAGTCGAACCTGATCAGCTCCTTACCCGTGCTGGAGTCGAACGGTCTGCTCCACGTCTTCAGCACCAGATCAACGGCGGGTAGGGGAGCGCGGCCCAGCCCTTCCCTTCCGCGATCCGTCGCCGAACCCGGTTTACGGCGTCTTCGCGTGCTTCAAGAGAGACCGCCTGGCGCGGGGGCATGGTCGCCGGCGGCTACCGACCCGGCCGCTACGACGCTATCGGCGCCCTGGTCTGCCTCGCAGGCATCGCTGTGATCATGTACGCCCCCCCGCTCGCACTGACTCCGCTCTAGGCAGTGTCTTCAAAGGGGCTTTAGCCAGAGGAACAGGGATGCGATGGTGACGGCTGCCTGGTAGGACTCGCGGGTTTTGTCGTAGCGAGTGGCGATCGCGCGGAACTGTTTCAGACGGTTGAAGCAGCGTTCGACGACGTTGCGCTTCTTGTAGAGGAGTTTGTCGAAGG
>NZ_JBEZLW010000108.1:0-4199 GCF_040652395.1 Streptomyces sp. NPDC048269 | reverse complement strand
CACGGCCGAGTACTCACACCATCCCGAACGGCCGAATCGTCACACCGGTCACGGCTGACCAGGACATCTCATCAAGATCCTGTTACGAGCTCTTACGGCAGAACAGTCGTCGAGATCCCGCCCGCCGATTTCTTGATCATTCCGGGCAACCTATCGGGCCCCCTGCCGGTCGTACAGGAGTCAGGCGTGCTCGAACGCCTGACCCATGTGACACGAGGGGGACCATCTTGATGCGGTTGAACCGCACGCACAGCACTGCAGCGCGGCGGATCGGAGCGGCTCTGGCCGCCGGTACGGTGGTGTTGGGCGCCGCGACCATTGCCCAGGCAGCGCCGGCGCCGACCCCGGTGACGCCGTCCACCGCGGTAGGTAAGCAGGGCCCGAACCGGCCTGAGGACAACCCGGACCCGTTCGGCGGTCTCGTCACCTCCGAGGAGCTCCTCGACACCACGGTCGAGAACGGCCAGAAGCAGAGCCTCCGTCTGGGCTTCAAAGTCACGGGCGACAAGCCCGTCCAGGGGGCGGAGCTGGGCGTCCACCTGCCGCCGGGCCTGGAACTGAATCCTCAGGAACGGCCGTCGAACTGCGAACACTTCAAGGTCGACCCCGTGCGGGAGTACCGTGACGAATACCTGTTCTGCAGTTTCACCGACACCTTCGAGCCAGGTAAGTACTACCGGCTCGACACGGGGCTGAACATCACAGCGACCCCGGAGCTATGGCGGGACCTCTTCTACGTCTCCTGGACCCCGGGCGGCAAGCCGATCTACAAGCCGCAGCAGGGCGGGGTCAAGGGAACCGCCGCCGCAATCAAGGTCACACCGTCCGAGCCGTTCAAGGAGTGGCGTTTCTGGGGCCGAGAGGTGCCGGTCGAAAACCCCGCGAACCAGCCCGACTTCACTGTAAACGGGGCGACCGGCAGCGGGCCGGCCGGCGGCCAGGTGCTGCTCAACCCGGGCTGGCAGATCAAGGGCACCGGGTCGGTCGCCACCACGGCCGCCGACGACAACGTGGTGGAAACCGAGTTCGTGCTGCCGCCCGGCACCAGCTTCGCCGGCGGCCGCCCGGGCCCGGAGGGGCGCCGGGTGTTCGGCGGGACCGGCGGCTCGGTCAAAGGGATCTTCAAGATCGAGTCGTGGGTCAAGCCGGGCACGTACCACGGCGAGTACCGGTACAAGGCCGACCGCGGTCCCGGCCATCTCAAGATCGCCGAGATCGACCGTGACCTCGGCAACAACACGGCCGGGCTCACGATCACCGTGACGCCGGCCGGCGGGCCGCAGACCGGCCCGTCGACGTCCGCCTCGCCCTCCCCGAGCCCGTCCGGCTCGACCGCGCCCTCGGCCACGGCCTCCGCGAGCACCGCCCCGAGCACGGGCAACACCCCGGGCCCGAACGGCGGTACCGGCGGCAACCTGGCCAACACCGGATCCTCCGCGCTGGCCGCGGGCGGACTCGCCGCCGTGGCCCTGACGCTCGGCGGAGCCCTGTACGCCATGGCCCGGCGGCGCCGTTCGGCGTAACGGCACACGCCGTGCGCGGCGTCGGCGCCGCGAGGGGCGCCGGTGAGTCCCGTGCGGGGGCGGTTCAACGCCCCGCACGGGACAACTCGACGCCGCTCACCGGTCCGGGCCACGGTGGCGTCCACCGGCCCGACGGTTCCCCGGCCTGGCCTCGGCCCCCGGCCGCGCCCCCCGCTTCCTCGTCCGTCGCGCCCGCAGCCCCCACCGCCGGCCCCGCCCCGGCCGCCGCCGCGCCTGCTGCTGCGCCGCGGGTGCGGGAGGCCGCCGGTCCGTGGGCCGCGCCCGCGAGTACGGACGCGAAGCGTGTCTGGGGCCCGTGGGCCGAGGGCCTGGACGTTCCCCGTGACCTCGACCTCGGCAACCGGCCCCGCGCCCTGGAGCAGCTGAGGGTGCAGCCGGCCGCGCATTCCCAGATGCTGGCGATGGTGCGGGAGGTCCTGCCGGAGCGGGAAGCGGGCCTGCTGATCGGCTCACGCCAGTGGCCCTGCTCGCCGCCCGCATGCAGCAGGGCGGGGAGCGCGACGGCACCCGCACCGTCGCCCAACACCTGAACCGCCTGACGGCAGACACCTCCTGGCAGCAGGCCACGGGCACCGCCCTGGTCGGTCGCCTCGTGGACGCGGCCCTCATCTCCCTGACCACCCCATCCGGCGCACCAGCCGTCTCCCGGTCCCGGGTCTCCCCGACAACGGCCCGCTCCCGCTCCGCCACCACCCCCGCCGCCGCGGCCCCCGGTACGCCGGCCCCGGGCCGCAGCCGCGGTCCCCGCCCACCGGCAACAGACCGACCCGGCCAAGGCCGCAGGGCGCGCCCGGTAGACGCCCGGTCCCGGGCCCGGGGGCTGGGAAGGCATGGCGGCTGCCGGGAGGCCGGGTCCTTTCGCGGGCGGGAACCGTTGTCAGCAGGGGTACGAACCGGGGTGGACGCGACCCCGGGCGGAAGGAGAAGCAGCGGTGAACCCGCGGCAGTTCTACGGCGGCCTCGCGCTGAGCGCCGCGGGCTGGGCCGTCCATCACTACGGCGCCCGATACGCCGGCTCGGGAGCCGGGCTGCGCGGCCCGGCCGTCTGGACACTGCTGCTCGCCGCGGTGGTGGTCCTCGCGATCGTGTGCGTCCGGATGGCTTTCGGCCCCGGCCGGCCGTCACGTTCTCCGGGTGCGTTTCCCGGGCCGCGGGTGCCGGAGTCGGACGAGGTCCGCTCGTACGCCGCGAAGGTCTCCGAGGGCACGGAAGTGCAGCACGGTTGACCCGCCCGCCCGGAGCACCGTCGCGGTGCCCGCGCCGGAGGCAGGGCCGCCCGGATGGCGGGGCAGAGGCACTGCGCTGAGGGAGCGCGGCGCGGGGTAGCAGGGGGCCGGGATGCGGTCTGGCCATCAGGAGCTGCGACGGGGACGCTCCCCGGCCCCCGCCGCCGGGCTGAAAGAGGGAGAGCGGCGCTGTCGGTGGCGCCTGACAGGATGCACGGATGGAGATCAAACACGCGCTGCGCCATCCCGTGGACCAACAGCGCCTGGACCAGGCCATCGGCGACAAGGCCGACCGTGTGCAGGAGCGTTTCGAGGACGTCTACCAGCGCGGCTACCCGATGCGCCTGATGCTCGAGGAACTCGGCTGCGAACTGCTCGACCACGTCGCAGCGCGCAGCACACAGGACCCCGACCTTGACGACGCGCGCACCCGCCTCGCCCTCGTCACAGCTGCTGAATGCCGCCTCGGTGTTTTGGACCTGGGCTGCACCCCGAACGGCGACTGGGAGATCCCCTTCCCCCTGACCAGGACCCGCTTCACCAGCGAGGAGCTGGACTACGACGAGATGCACGATGCGACCGACACGGTCACCGCCCGCACATGGGTCGACGCCTTCGACATCTGCGTCGCCAGCGGTCTGGTGCGGGACTGGGAACGGGTGATCGGATTGCTCCTGCGCAACGACTTGGCACCCGCACTGCACAACAACCTGCCCCACGCCAGCCGGGACTCCGTCTCCGAGCCGGCCGACCTCGCACACATGGACGCGCTGTGCGGCTACCTGACCCCGGCCCGCGGTCACCTGCCCCGGGACTGGCCACAGGTGACGCTGACCAAGCCATCGACGGACGAGCGCCTCGACGCCGCTCTCGCCCTGGACGCCGCCCACGCGGTGAGCCCCGACCAGCACCTGCTGCGCGTCCTGCTCCGTGACGATCAGAGCGCCTTCGAGCGGGCCCTGGACGAACGACTGGCGCAGCACCGAGCCGGCGTCGGCGAGGGTCCCGCGCCCGGAAGTCTGCTCCCGCTGGGCGCGATCGCCTTGGCCGCACTCGCCGTGCAGGCTCATGGCTGGGACCTGCAGACCAGGTCCGCCTACCTTCCAACCTCGCTGCTGAAGCCGCTTACCCCTGTTGATTCCTGACTCGGCCCGCCGATCAGGACGGTCGTTGCCAAGCCACCCGGGACACAGCAGGTCGCCCTCCGCGTCGACGCACCCGAACCGGCGGGCCATGCTACGGGGCGCTGCCGAATCGAGATCAGCGGAGGTCAAAGCCGGTAGGGGCACCGCTCGGCGAGGTGGCGCGCGTTATCTGCCCTGTCGAGGTCACTTAGACGTCGTTTCATTTGGTGAGGCGGCGGTGGCAGATGAGGGCTGCGGCTATGCCGACGAAGGCGAGGAAGTGTTCGGCCTTGCGTTCGTAGCGG
>NZ_JBEZLW010000107.1:0-4249 GCF_040652395.1 Streptomyces sp. NPDC048269 | reverse complement strand
ATATCGCTTCGTGTAGTTACTTCCCACCTGGCACTGCTTCCCCTGGGCTCATACGTCCCAGTGTCCAGGTGTCCACATCAACGGGGGAACTTCACCGACAAGCCCGACAAGCCCCCGGTCCGCTAACTCCCAGACCCGTCCACGTTCCATTCCCGCGGCAGGTCCTCGTCGCAGAAGACGCAGAAGAAGTCTTCCTCCCGAACGATGTTCAGCTGGCTGCAGGAGGGACAGCGCCGGAATACCACCTCGTGGGTGAAGCCGGGAGGGTGCGCGATCCCGGCTGCATCGAGAGCTTCCACGACGGCCTGCCACGAACTGATGTCCGGGCAGTATCCGGTCGACTGGTTACTCACCTCAGCGACCACCCACTGCCCGGACTCCCTGCGGAAGCTCATCTCTCCGGCACCGAGAACGGGGCCGCCGCCGGCACACACCACGTGCTCGCTTCGACGCGGCGCGAGCCGCAGCACACCAGCCGAGTCGATGACGAACGTGAAAGGCTCGGCCAGCTCCACCGTCGCCAGAGACGAAGCCCAGTCGGCGAAGTCCGATGCCGAGAGGATGCTTCGGCCCTCAGCCTCCGGCCGGACAAGGGCCCGCAGATCAGGCGGTCCCACATACCGATAGCTCCACCCCAGCAAGTTCACGCTGGCCAACGTAACCCCCAGCCGAGGTCAGAGCCTGGGGAATTACGTGAACTTACCCCTGGGGAATAACGAGAACGTTCACAAGGAGGTCCCCTTTGATCTGCCTCGCCAGCTCGGCCGCCGCCGACGGCCCGCCTGCGGTCCGACCGGTCTTCCGCTCCAGGAGCAGGGCGTGCACGGGGCCCAGGTGTCGGCGTACACCCGAACATCACCGGTCGGTACGAATCAAAGTGCACGTCCTCTGTCCCGTCTTCAGCGCACGACCCGGTCTGCAGCTTCTCGGGTGATGTCGGCGTAGAGGCGGAAGAGGGCTGGGCGGGCTTCGCCGCCTTCTCGTTCGTGCTGGACCGCCCAGCACCGGGCGATGAGCTCCCGGGCCTGGGTGCCAGGCCAGGGCTGGGGCAGGAGCTGAGGCGGCAACAGCGGGTCGGGCTCCATGGCGCGGGTGAGTTCGGCGGCAAGTTCGACCGCGATGGTGAGGAGTGCGGACGGGGAGAGTCCGGCAGGGCCGGTGAGCCGGGCGAGGCGGGGCCGGGCGATGCGGCTGAGGCGGTGGTAGCGGTCGGCGATCTCCTGCAGGGACCACAGGCGGCGGGCGAGTTCGACAGGCTCTTGGGTGTCGCCCTTGCGCAGGTCGGTCGTGGTGAGAAGGGTGAGCGCACCATGGGCGCCGAGGCGGTGGGCCGCTTCTTCGACGTACGGTTCCCAGGCGTTGGCGCAGACGTACAGTCCGCCCTGCAGCGGGGCGCCGCCGAGGTGGACGAGCGTCTCACGCAGGGCGTCCCGGGCCGTGCGCGCCGATTCGGGCACCGCGAAGGCGGCCAGGTGCCAGACACCGTCCCAGGGAGCGAGCCCGGCGTCTTGCTGGAACGCGTGCTGGAGGAAGTCCGCGTTGGGAGCCAGGGCACGCGTGGTGTCCGCGGTCGCGTGCAGCTCCGCCTTGCGGCCACGGCCCTCGTGGGTGAACCGGCCCTCGGCCACGAGGCGTTTGATGCACAGCCGCACCTGCTGGTCGCTCATGCCCAGGGTGTTGGCGACGGTGTACAGCTCGTCCGCGCCGACGGTGCCGTCCTCGCGGATCAGCGCGTGGACGAGCATGCGGGTGGGGACCTCGACGTGGTCCGCCTCGGTGCTCACAGTTCTCTCGCCCCTCTCGTTCCGACGGCGCGACGCATGGTGGTCACCGCGCCGAACCCCAGCAGCCCGCGCAGGTAGGGCGTGCGCTCGGTCCGCACGGCCGTGAAGCCGCGCCGCTCGTACAGGGCCCTGGCGTGCGGATTGATGTCGATCACATCCAGTCTGATCTCCCGGCAGTGCTGCTCCGCCGCGACGGCGGCCACTTCCTCGATGAGCAGGCTCCCGACGCCACGCCCGCGTATGCCCGGGTCCACGGCGATGCCGTCCATGACGAGCTGTCCGGGGGCCGGGTGGCGTTCGAACAGGGCGAGGAGCAGGAGTCTGGGCAGCCCCCGCAAGTGTCCGTACACGCGCAGCACGGCGGAGGCCGATCCCCCGGTGAGGGCACGGCCGCCAAGCTGGTAGCCGGCGAGGCCGACGAGCTGCCCGTCGAGGAGCGCGCACACCGCGCGATCGGCGTTCAGGTGCGAGGCGATGAAGGGCACCGCCTTGTCCGGCGGGTTCAGCGCGGGGCCGAGTTTACGGCCGAAAGCCTCCCAGCACAGCTCGGCCGCCCGCCGCTCGGCGCCGGTCGGAAGGCCCCGCCGGACCGTCACCGGTCCAGTACCGGTGTCCGTCGTGTCCAGTCCCATACCGTGCCCTCTTTTCTCACTGCAACCCGAAACTCAAAACTATCATTCCTACGACGATCGTGCGTGTGCTGATAGTTTCAGTTCGCTCACCCGAACAGAGGCGGTCAGATCCCATGTATCCAAAGATCCAGCCCCGACGGCGCGGGCTCCGCATGGCCGTGTGGTCACTCGTCACGGCCCTGGTCGTGGCCGCCGGTCTCGTCGGCGTGGTGCTGTGGCAGAACTCCTACGCCATGGACGAGCAGCGGGTATCAATCCGCTACGGCGGCCACACCCTCAACGGAGTACCGGCCACCCCCAAGGACGGCCGCAAACGCCACGGCCTGGTCGTGTACGTCCACGGCGACGGCCCCGTCGACGCCACCCACGACGACGGCTACAGGCCCATGTGGGAAGCGAACGCCAAGGCCGGCTACGCCTCCCTGTCCTGGGACAAGCCCGGCGTCGCGGGCGCGCCCGGGAACTGGCTCGGCCAGTCCATGGACGACCGGGCCGACGAGGCAGCCGCCGCCATCGCCTGGGCGCGCGCCCGCCCGGACATCGACGGCGACCGGATCGGGCTCTGGGGCGCCAGCCAGGCGGGCTGGGTCCTGCCGAAGGTCGCCGCCAAGACGTCCGTGAGCTTCGTCATCGCCGTCTCGCCCGCGATCAACTGGCTCCAGCAGGGCCGCTACAACCTCCTCGCCGAGCTGCGCGCCGACGGCGCGTCAGCAGGCCGTACCAACGCGGCGATCGCCAAGAGCGACACCACCCGACGGCTGCTGGAACGCCACGCGACCTTCGAGGAGTACGTCAAGGCCATGGGCGGCGACGCGGACGGCATGACCGCCGATCGCTGGGGCTTCATCCAAGAACTACACCGCGGACGCCACGCAAGACCTTCGCGCCCTGCGCGGCGTACCGGTGCTGCTGGCCCTCGCGGGTCATGACATCAACGTAGACACCGCCGACACGGAGCGCGTCTACCGCGATGTGCTGGACGCACGCGGTGCATTGACGGCCAAGTGCTACCCGGACGCGACCCATTCATTTCTCAAGGAGTCCATCGAGCAGTCGGACCTCAAGATCACGCTCACTGCGCTCTTCTCGCCCCGCTCGCTCTTCGCGGACGGATTCCTGGACGGCCAACGACAGTTCCTCAAGGATCTCGTCCGAGGCAGCAATGCCACTCCGTGACAGTCCAGCAAGATCAGCCATGACGCGTGGTGCAGGTTCGCGTGTACCGTCCGGTGCACTTTGAAGGCTCTGGCAAGATTTTTCGGAGGCGGAGATCATCTATTTCACGCGGTCGGTGTGTCTGCACGGCGGGCAGCGTGTGACTGTGCCCTGTTGAACTGGTCAGTCTGTTACCGCAGTTGTCTAGTGTGCTCGTGGTCTCGGTCGAGGTCTCTGATGCTGTGGTGGCGGTCCGGGCCCGCACGAGATCCGGTGTTCCAGTGGTATGTACGGGGTGCGGACAGCTCAGCGGGTGGTGCCACAGCCGCTACGTACGGAGCCTCGCCGACGTCACGCTCGCGGGCCGGCCTGTGCGCATCGACTTGTCCGTACGCCGTCTGTACTGCGAAAACATGACCTGCTCGAAGGTGACCTTCGCCGAGCAAGTGCCGGGGCTGACTGTGCGCTACCAGCGGCGGACACCGCCGTTGCAGCGCTTGGTGGAGGACGTCGGTGTGGTGCTGGCCGGCCGGGGCGGTTCCCGGATGCTTCGGATCTTGAACATCAGGCTCTCGCGGGTCGCTGTCGGGCCTTGACCCCTGATGTTGAACACACGAGACACTGGATCCTGAGGATCTGAGAACGGACATCTCGTGGTCATGAAGAACTACCCGCCGG
>NZ_JBEZLW010000106.1:0-4873 GCF_040652395.1 Streptomyces sp. NPDC048269 | reverse complement strand
CGGTCGAGCGAAGTCAACCGCGCCAGCGAAATCGGCCGTGCGCGGTGTCGTGCCTCAGCGTGGGGCCGGCCGGGTCCCCGCCGGGACGCCAAAGGCGTCTCCACCGCGCCCGGGGAAGCTCAGCGATACGGGCCAGGGGCAGGGAGGCGGGGCTGGCCTCACGGATTCCGATCTTGTCGCTTGGGCGCCCCGGCGCCGCACCACTGGGTAGCTGCTGGTCCCGGTTCAGAGAGCCTGTTCCCCTGAGGCGGTCCAGTTGATCAGCATCACGGCGCCACTGGCGCCGCTGGCCAGACCGAACAGTGCGATCTTCATGCCAGGGCGCAGGCGGCCTCGTTCGCCGGCGAGGGCGAGTTGCAGGGGCAGGGTGGCCGCGGCGACGTTGCCGGTGTGGGGGAAGGTGGGCACCACCGTGTCCGGGCGGACCCCCAGGCGTTCGCAGAACGTGTTCACGAAGGGGACGGAGGGCTGGTGGACGCACACGAGGCTGAGTTCGCCGGGATCGGTGTCGTGCTCCTTCAGCCACTGAACGGCACGGGTGTCCAGGCCGAGGAAGGAAGCCAGGAGCTGCTCGGAGTCGATGTCCAGCCCGCGGGGCAGGCCGGGAGCGTGGTGGGGGTTGTAGAGCGTGGCGGCGGGCCATCCGGTGGAGTTGGCCATGAAAGTGCTGGCGATCATGCCGGGCTCGGCAGCGGCTTCGACGAGCAGGGCTGCGCCGATGTCGCCGCCAGTCATCGAGGCGAGCGCGGTGCGCATCTCTTGGCGGCTGGTCATCGTCCAGCGGCTGAGCCGGCTCAGCGTTTCGCCGCAGGTGATCAGGATGCGCCGGTAACGGCCGCAGCGGATGAGGGCGTCGGCGACTTCGAGTGCGTTCAGGACGCTGTTGCAGGCGTTGGAGACGTCGAAGACCGGGCAGGTCAGGCCCATCTTGGCGGCCACGATGTGTGCGTTCGCCGGCTCCTGGACATCCGCGCTGACGGAGGCGAACACCAGCAGGTCCACATCGCCGGGCTCCAGCCCCGCCTGGGCCAGTGCCCTCCGGCCGGCGTGGGAGGCGAGGTCGGAGGGCAGGACGCCCTGGTCCGCGACGATCCGCTCCTGGAGCCCGTACATCCGGTACAACAGTCCCGGGCGAATGCGCAGGGCGGGGCTGTGTTCGCGCAGCCGGTCCTCGATCGCCTGGGAGGTCTGCCGTCCCTCGGGGAAGTGGACCGCGACCTGGGTGATCTGGCTGTAGGCACTCACGCGACCACCTCCATGCCCGCGGTGGGGGCGGCCGGTGTGGTGCGGGGCAGACCGGTGACGGCGTGCTTGACCCGGTCCGACAGCAACAACGGAGTCATCGTGTGGAGCGGGATGAGCAAGCGGGCATCAAGCCCGACGGTGTAACGGGCCCTCGGCCGCCGGACTGACAGCGCGGTGGCGATGACCCTGGCCACCGGCTCGGGACCGGGAACCCGTCGGTTGACAGCGGTGAACAAGTCACGCGAGTGGTCGTACCCCGCCCCGCCGCCGGAGGGGGCGGCGCTGGTCAGGTCGGCGACCGCCCTATCCAGCATGGCCGTCGCGAACGCGCCCGGCTCCACCAGCGACACCCGTACCCCGGCGTGCGCCAGCTCCACCCGCATGCAGTGCGTGATCGCACTCAAGGCGTGCTTGCTCGCGCTGTACCAGCCGCCCATCGGCCACGGCACCCGCCCCAGACCGGAGGACACGTTCACGATCCGACCCCCGCCCCTCCGGCGCATCCCCGGCAGCGCCAGCCGGCACATCCGCATCGCGCCCAGAAGGTTCACCTCCAGCAGATGACGTGCCTGCTCATCACTGACATCCTCCACAGCACCGGCCTGCGGCACACCGGCGTTGTTCACCACCGCCCACACCCCACCGCCCGTCATCTCCTCCACCCCGGCCATCGCCTCACGGCACGAGGCCGCATCCGCCACATCCAGCACCACCGTCCGCAACGCCAGCCCCCGCCCCGCCGCAGCCGCGACCAGGGCATCCGCCTTCTCCTGACTGCGCGCCGTGCCGATCACATCCCAGCCCGAACCGGCCAACCGCAGCACGGTCGCCGCACCGATACCGCCCGTCGCTCCCGTCACCACCACGCTGCGCCCCGCGCAGCCGCTGCCACCGGTGTCCGTCACAGCCATCACGCCTGCCCTCACATCCCTGACGCACGGGCGCCTTGTACGCCACCGCATCCGGTGATCAACGAACGAGAGCGGGGCGCGGATGCGGCTGGTACGAGGGGTGCTTGAAGCCGCGACCTTCCGCTGAGGCCGTCTGGCGTGAACTGATCGAACGCGGTGCGCGCTTTTGTACTGCGCCTGCCTGCCTCCCTGCCTGGAGTTCTGTCGCAGGCTTCCAGTCGCCCGTGGCAGTCCTGTACGTAGATCAGTTCAGTCACAACGGACAGTCAACCGGCCAGCTGTTCACGAAACTCCGGCCAGAGCCGTTTCAAGAATTCCCATCACGCTTGGACAGTCGGCTCTGGCGGGTTGACGCGCTTGCCGGTGCCGGCCGCCGTCGAGGCCGCAAAGCAAGATTTAGAGCAGGCTCAGCACCGTGAGGAGGGCGCCGACCAGCCCGAGGGCCACCAGAAACAGGAGGGTCAGCACCGTGCGCACGGTGCCTCGGCCCACTTCGACGAGGACTGCTCCTTCCGGGCTCGACGGGAGGTAGCGCAGTCGCACCTGCGCGCCCAGAGGCTGTCGCCGGTCGGTGTCGATGTCGAGCTGGTACGCGCGCCCGTCGGCCGCGCGGAAGCCCACGATGGCGTGCTGTAGGCCCGCCCGGCCCTGGTCTCCCGGTAGCACGTAGGCATCCAGCACTCTGCCCTCGGTGGATAGCCCTTCGCTGAACGTCTTGCGGATGAGCAGCCATCGGCTGCAGGTCCGCACCGCGAGTGCGACGGAGACCGATATGGCGAGGAGCCCGACAGAACCCAGAAGCAGCCGGTGTCCGTCCTCGCGTAGGAATTCCATGGCGCCCTTCCACATCGACCTACCGCCGGGCCACCGTCCGTGGCGCCACCGGACGAAATCTACCGGCTCTTGCTGCCGCCAAGCACCGGGCAGAGCCCCCGACGACCGCGCTCGTGGCGGCCGTTCTGCCAGGCCAGGCGGCCCTGGACGGTGGAGCCGGTTCGTGGACAGGCCGGCTTGGCATTCTTCCTCGGCCAGCCGGTCGCGGACAAAGGCGATCAGGGCGTCGGTGCAGGTGGCTCCCCGGCATGCACGGCGCCGAGGTGGGTGTTGCTGATTCTCACCAACATTCCGCAGCCTGCTGGTCCCCTGCCGCTGCCGAAACCCCCGCCCAACCGCAGCTCAGGACTGATGCGCCAGGTGAAGCCCCTGGCCGGAGCAAGAACCACGGCAAGAACGACGCGCCCTCAACTGACACCGTCACCAGCCGTTCAGGCGGCTGAGATCGCTGCGCCTCTGCCCGGTGAGGTGCTCCCATGAGTGACCCGTACGGAACCGCGACCACCGACGCCTCTATCCGGCGATCGACCGCCTGTCCGGAGCCTGCGCAGCCGACATCCGCCGGCTGGACCAGAGTCGCTACTGGTCCGAGGCCACAGCAGGAGCCTTCTGGCACTGGGCTGCCCTTGCCCACGGCCCGCTAAGGCAGCTGGCCACTCCACGCACCGAAACCCGATGCGACGTCCGAGAATGCGGCTGCGACCCCTCCCTCTACCGCGACCACCTCGAAGAGATCCTGCACGCCCTACCCAAGAAATCAGCCCGCGAGCTGCGACAACTCGTATGGGCTCTCGACTCCGAGAGTCTGGCCCGAGCCAAGGTCATCCACGCCGACTCTCCTGACGCCAGATGGTGGCCGGACCAGCTCTGACCCGAGTCAGAGATGTCTTGGTAGTTTGTAGAACCTTCGAGACCGGCGAGTGAAATTCCTTCCCCGGACCGACCTCAGGCTGGGCAGCGTCCCACGGCACGGGGCCGCCGATCTGCCAGAGAACTTCCGACTCGGGTCACTAGCTTGCGGCCGGCTGCGGTAGCTTGAACGCGTTCAAGTCATCGGAGCCGGGAGTGGGTCATGCAGGCCACTGCGCGAGACAGCGTTCATCCATGGCAGTTCGGCCTCGTGGTACTCGCCGCGATCACCCCCCTGGCCCCGCTGATCGCGTGGTCAGGCCCGGGCTACACAACTCTTTCCCTGGCCTTCGTGACCGCCGGGGTGGTTGCCATACCCCTGTTGCTGCACGCCCGGCCGTCGGGCTTCGGGTGGTCCATCGGATTCATCTCGGCGCTGCTGCTGCCGTGGTCCTTCGTGGGCGCCATGGCCGGGATGTTCTTCTTCTTCCCTTCGCTACTGCAGCTCCTGCTGGCCGCCGGGGCGGACCCGCGACGGCGGCCGACGGCGGCCAAGGTGATGGCCGGCGCCGGTCTACTGCTGTCGGCGGCCGTGCTAACGCTCTTCTTGAACGAATGAGCGGCCCTCGGCCCTGGTGATTGAGTCGGAAGTTCTCTGGTAGATCGGCGGCCCGGTGCCGCGGGGCGCCGCCCGGCCCAAGGTCGGTCCGGCAAGGGAATTTCTCTCGCCGCGGCCCGACTCGAAGTTCTACGAACTACCACGACATCTCTGACTCAGGTCACTGGATGCTGCCGACCGGGGCGGTGTTCGGCGACGTGTTACCGCTGCCGGACCTGCCCGCAGCCGGCAGCGCCACGGGGCTGGGAGCAGCCCTTCGCTGGCGGCTCCCCTTAACGGCTATTCCCCCCTCTCCTCCGGGGTGGGCCTCCAGCTGACGTTAAGAGCTCGTAACACGATCATGATTCGGGTTTGTTGAGGCGTCGCCAGCAGATGAGGCTGCAGGCGAGGGAGACGAAGGCGTCGTGGAGTTCGG
>NZ_JBEZLW010000105.1:0-4927 GCF_040652395.1 Streptomyces sp. NPDC048269 | reverse complement strand
CGGAAGCAGTGGGCTTAATGCCCGTTTTGTCTCTATTAAGAGACTGGCTGAGCGACGTCGCGAGAGTGTCCGCCGACTGTCACAGGCGTGTGACAGGGCATGTCTGCGCGCCACGATGATCGCCCGTCGCCCCTGTGCGTCCGGCCGCCCCCCGGCCGCACTCCCGCGGCGGCTTCACGGCGGGACGGTTCCCAGGTGAGAAGCCATGCGACCGGCCGACCGGCCCGGCGCCGGCTTCAGGGACCGGCGGTATCCGATGACGTGGCCCTCACCGTGCGTCGTAGCGACACTGGTGGAGTGATGGACATCGAACGGCAGACGGAGCGGTGCTTGGAACGGGCCATCATGGAGCTGCTGGAGCGTCGTGGTCCGGGCGCGACGATCTGCCCATCCGACGCGGCGCGGGCGGTGTACGAAGGGGACGACGACGGCTGGCGAGCGCTCATGGAACCGGCCCGCCGCGCGGCCCGGCGGTTGGTCACGGCCGGGGAGGTGGAGATTACCCAGGCCGGCCATCCCGTCGAGCCGGCAAAGGCCCGCGGTCCGATCCGTATCCGCCGCTCCCGCTGACCCGTCGTGGGCGCGGCACCGCATCGATGAGTGTTGCGCAGTCGCGCCGGTCGCCGACAAATGCTGCCGGTCAGTGAATCCGAGCGGGCATCGCCCCGACGGATGGGTACTGTGTCGGGCCTGCATCCGAGCAGGGTGGGCTCGTCAGCCGTCCGGCCTGGGAAGCTCGCCGGTCCGGGCACGGTCGTGCAGGTCGTGATGCTCGGCGGGTGACAAGCCTTCCTCGCCCGACTCCGGGTGCCCCCACCGAACCGGCGGGGGCGGCGGACCCGGCGCCGCGGTCGGTGCTGCGGGCGGGCCCGTGGACGGGGCTGGCGGCTGGTGGGGCAGCAGGTCGATCGGCTCGCGCAAGCGCAGCGTGGCGGGAAGGTCCAGCTGTCCCTCGCGGGAGGCGACCACGATGTCCCGAACGGCGAGTGTGGCCTCGACAGCGCACTGCCCGCTGCGGACGGCCACCAGCAGGCCGTCGCGGACGACCGCGACGAGCCCCGAGATCTTGAAGAGCACAGTGAGGCTCACGCCGACGGTGGCGGCCTTGGCGCCGTCCATGAGGAGATCCACCGACGGATGATGGGCGGAGGTGATGCTGTGGGTGGCCAGCGCGACGATCTCCTCGCTGCCGGGGTACTGGCGCGTACGGCGCGCTGCTTCCTTGAGGGCCCGGTACTTGGACCAGCCCGAAGCCACCAGGGAGACGAGATCGAGGTCGAGGAAACCGTTGACGACGGTGGCCAGCTCGCGTTCCACGGCCCGGCCGGCCGCGGGGGTCAGGCCGCGCACGCGCGGGAGGACACCCGTCACCGCGCCATGGGCGTGCAGGGCGTCGGCTAGTGCGTCGGGGGCCTGCCCCTGGGGACCGAGCAGCAGGGCCCGGACGGTGAGGGGCTCGACGAGGGGAGCCGTGGTCATGGGTCCTCCTCCTTCAGCGTCTGGTCACCCGGGTCCGGGTGGGGTTCCAGCCGTACGGAGTGGGTCGGCGGGCCGGTGTCGGAGTACTCGGCCACGTCGGTCGCCGCGGGGGCGGGGCGCAGCCGGGAGCTGATGTGGTCGTGGACCCAGCGCGGCCCGCGGGATCGAGGGGTGAGGAACACGTATCCCGCGGCGGCCAACAGGGCCGCACCGAGCAACCCGGAGCCGACGATCAGGCCGACGGGGACCGTGCCCGCGTTCGCGTTCGTGTCCGTGTCCGTGTCTGTGTCTGCATCCGCGTCCGGTGTGGGGACCGGCGTGGTCGGGTCCGGCGGCGGCGAAGTCGTATCCGGCGGGGTGGGGCTCGGAGATGAGGACGGGACCGGACCGGGGCCCGTCACCGTGAAAACGGTCTCCGCGCCCACGTCCGGGTCCTCCGCACACTGGCCGCGTACCGCGTACTCGGCCTCGCTCGTATCGGACGGCACTTCCAGCTGGGCGGTGAAGGTGCCGTCATCGGCAGCGTCGGCGGTGTCCCGCTGTTCTCCGTCCCACAGCAGTTCCACTCGGGAACAGTCGAATCCCGAACCGGCTACGGATACGAAGACGGGGTCACCACCGGTCGGCGCCGAGGTGGGATCGAGCGTGATCTCCGGTTGCGACTCGGGCTCGTCGGTGACGTTGAAGGGTGCCTCGGCGGAAACCTGCTCGTACCCGACGCAGGTTGCCTCGACCTTGTGATCCTCGGGGTCCGCGTCGGACGGAACGGCGACCTCGGCCGTGAACGAGCCGCCCTCCACCGTGATTTCCGCAGGCGGGGCGACCGGGAGTGGGCTGCCGTCCCAGGCCAGCGCTACGGTCCCGCTCCGGCCTCCCTCGTCGACGCTGTCCGCGACACAGCCTTCGAACCCGGAGCCGGTCACCGTGACCGACGTCTGCACGGGCCCCTCGGCCGGATCCAGCGTCAGGGCCGTCGGCCCGGTGTCGGCCGTCACGGTGAACTGGGCGGTTGCCTCAAGCTTCGAGTCGACCGTGCAGAGGGCCGTGACCGCATACGTGCCGGGAGTGGCATCGGACGGGGCCGTGACATCGGTATCGAACTCGCCTTCGGCGCCGGCCGTGGTGACGCTGGGGATGCCGCCGCCGTCCCAGGTGACCTGGATCTCGCCGGGCGTCGGCGGCTCGGCGGTTGGGTCGTGCGGATACGTTTGGCAGTTGCCGAATCCGTAGCCGTGGACGCCCACTCTTGTGCCGGGCGGGCCTTCGGGCCGATCGAGCGTGATGTACTCCGCCGCCACGGCACGGACCGGCCTGGCAGCAATGGTGGCAACGGGCGCGCCCCACGCGACCACCGTGCTCAGGAGCACCGCGGTCAGCGAGCGGCCGACCTTTTGGGCAAGGGGAAACATGACCCTCCGTGAGCTGTTTCCCATTGTCCTCCGGCTTTCGGCTGCCCGCTCTCTGCGGCGGGGCCGGAGGTCGGAGCGGCTCTGGCCCGGCCGACGGCCCGGACCTGCCCTGATGGGCCTCGGGGTGCCTTGGAGGGACGCCGGGCCCGCTCCGAACGCAAGCCCGGAAGGTAGGGAAGGTAGGCACCGCCGGTAAGCCGCCGAAAGTCGTACGCGCAGGTCTGTCGGCTTGCACAGCTCCCGCCGCCGGGTCATGCAGGGACCATTTCCGGCTGCCCGGCTGCCTCGGGTGGTGCTGAGCCGGGGCTTTGGCGGCCGATCGAGACACCGGGTCTCGCGCCGTGGTCGCCAGGCGTTCGGGAATCGCGTCAAGCGCCGGCAACGGCTTTAAACTGCCGCAGAGTTCTGCCCAAAAGGTTACTTTCTGCAGTTGGTCCTGGTCGGATAGCAATGATGCGGCGCCTGGCACGGCCTGCCGACGGTCGGCGGGCGATCCCAGCGTGCCGAAAGGAACGTCTCGTGATCCGCACCCGTTACGCCGCCGCTCTGGCCACCATGGCCGTTACCGCCCTCGCGATCACCGCGAGCCCCGCCTCAGCGGCACCCGGCGACACGCTCACCATGTGCTCCAGCACGCTCACCCCTGACGGCTGGGTGGACGTCCAGTGGTGGAACAGCGGTGGCTGCGGCTCCGGTTTCACCCCCAACACCAAGCAGATCAAGGACCTCAGAGGCTACCCGGTCGGCACCCAGGTCAACGCCTGTGCCTCCACGTGGCCGCCCGCCGGCTGGACCATCACCAGCACCTACTACTCAAGTGGCTGCCGCTACTCCGCCGTCCCCAGCTTCAACCCCAACACCTGGACGCTGAAGCGCACCTCCTGACCTCGGACCGGGCGCCGTAGTCGGCCTTTACCGCCGACTACGGCGCTCGGTGCTGTCGCGGGCCCACCTGGCTCCGAGCCCGCCCGCGCCGCCAGAGGCCACCACGTACCGCGTGCCGCTCCCGACGCGCACCAGGTCGTCGAGGCGTGGCAGGAGGAGGTCAGTAGCGGAGCGGTTCGTCGCCGAGTTGCCGGACCTCGGTGTTCCCTCGCGTCGACCCCTGGCGGGGACCGGTCGGCGCCTAGGCCGTGTTTTAGATCGGGGTTCCGATCCACGTCTCGCGCAGTGATGATCACGGTGTGGGGCGTGGGGATCTTTCTGATGAGCAGTGGTCGGTGTTGGAGTCGTTGCTGCCTGCGGCGGGTGTGAGCCGTAGGTCCGGGAACCGGCGGCGGTTGATCGATGGGGTGCGGTGGCGGGTGCGGACCGGTGTGCCGTGGCGTGATCTGCCGTGCGAGTACGGGCCCTGGCAGACGGTCTACGGGCTCTTTCGCCGCTGGCAGCGCGAGGGTGTGTGGGTCCAGCTCCTTACCTTGTTGCAGGCGAGGGCGGATGCGGCCGGGCTGATCACGTGGGAGGTGAACGTCGACTCAACGGTCTGCAGGGCCCACCAGCACGCGGCTGGTGCCCGCCGGGATGGGGCCGGGCAGAAGGAGCCGCCCGGCGGTGCGGGCAACGAGCCGGACGATCACGGGCTGGGCCGTTCGCGCGGCGGGTTCACCACGAAGATCCATCTGGCCTGTGAGCAGGGCCAGAAGCCGTTGTCGTTGCTGGTCACGGCAGGTCAGCGGGGTGACAGCCCGCAGTTCGAGCCCGTTCTCGAAGCGATCCGGGTGCCCAAGGTCGGCGGTGGCCGCCCCAGACGCAAGCCGCTGCGGGTGCGTGGTGACAAGGCGTATTCTTCGCGCGCCAACCGCGCTTACCTGCGTAGACGCGGGATCCGGTGCACCATTGCCGAGCCGGCCGACCAGGTCCGCAACCGCAAGCGGCGTGGCCGTGCCGGTGGCCGTCCGCCGGCCTTCGATCGGCAGGACTACAAGGCCCGCCACGCGGTTGAGTGCGGGATCAGCCGTCTCAAGCAGCACCGGGCTGTCGCGACCCGGTATGAGAAGCTCGCCTGCCGCTTCGAGGCCACCGTCCAGATCGCCGCGATC
>NZ_JBEZLW010000104.1:0-4958 GCF_040652395.1 Streptomyces sp. NPDC048269 | reverse complement strand
ACCCTGGGCGACCCGATCGAGGCCCAGGCGCTGCTGGCCACGTACGGGCAGGACCGCCCCGACGGACAGCCGCTGTACCTCGGCTCCATCAAGTCGAACATGGGCCACACGCAGGCCGCAGCGGGCGTCGCGGGCATCATCAAGATGGTCATGGCGATGCGGCACGGCGTGCTGCCGCCGACCCTGCACGCCGAGGAGCGCTCGGACCAGATCGACTGGTCGGCGGGTGAGGTGGAACTGCTCACCGAGGCACGGGAATGGCAGGCCGACGGTCGATTGCGGCGGGCGGGCATCTCTTCGTTCGGCATCAGCGGGACCAACGCGCACGTGATCGTCGAAGAGGTACCGGCCCCGCGGCCCGCCGAGACGGTGGCCGGGGCCGAACCGCCCGTCGTGCCGTGGGTGGTGTCGGCGAAGTCGGCGCAGGCGCTGGCCGGCCAGGCCGAGCGGCTGCTCGCGGTGGTGGACGCGTACGGCCCCGAGGACATCGGGTACACCCTGGCCGCGGCGCGCAGCACGATGGAGCACCGGGCGGTCGTGATGGGTGACCGCCAGAGCGGGCTCGCCGCCCTCGCGGCGGGCGAGGCCCACCCCGCGGTGGTGACGGGACAGACGCAGCCCGGGGGCCGGACGGCGTTCCTGTTCACGGGGCAGGGGGCGCAGCGGCTGGGGATGGGGCGGGAGTTGTACGCCGCGTTCCCGAAGTTCGTGGAAGCCTTCGACGCCGTGTGCGCGGAGATCGACCCGCTGCTGGGCCGGTCGTTGCGAGAGGTGGTGTGGGGTGGGGACGCGGACGCTCTGAACGCGACCGCGGTCACGCAGCCGGCGCTCTTCGCCTTCGAGGTGGCGCTGTTCCGGCTGGTCGAGGCCTGGGGTGTGAAGCCCGACCTCGTGGCCGGGCACTCGATCGGTGAGCTGGCCGCCGCGCATGTCGCCGGGGTGTTTTCCCTGGCGGACGCGGCCCGGCTCGTGGTGGCCCGTGGGCGTCTGATGCAGGCGCTGCCCGCCGGTGGAGCGATGCTGGCCGTCCAGGGGACCGAGGAAGAGGTACTGCCGCTGCTCACCGACGGGGTCGGTGTCGCGGCGGTCAACGGTCCGCACTCGGTGGTGGTCTCGGGTACCGAGGCCGCGGTCCTGGCCGTGGGCGAGCACTTCACCGCGGCCGGTCGTAAGACCAGCCGGCTGTCGGTGTCGCATGCCTTCCACTCGGCGCTGATGGATCCGATGCTGGAGGAGTTCCGCACCGTCGCGGAAACCCTGACCTTCCACGCTCCCCGCGTGCAGGCCGTTTCCACGGTGACGGGAGAACCGTGCGAGGCGTGGCGGTCGCCCGAGTACTGGGTCGGGCAGGTCCGCGAGGCCGTCCGCTTCGCCGACGCGGTCCGGACGCTGGAGCAGCGGGGCGCGACCCGGTTCCTGGAGATCGGCCCGGACGGCATCCTCACCGGTCTCGCCACGCAGAGCCTGGACGACGACGCCGTGCTCGTCGCAGCCGTGCGCAAGAACCGCCCCGAGCCGGAGGCCCTGGTCGCCGCCGTGGCGCAGCTCCACGTCCACGGAGTCTCCGTCGACTGGGAGGCGTTCTGCGCCGGCACCGGCGCCCGCCGCGTCGACCTGCCCACCTACGCCTTCCAGCGCACCCGCTACTGGATCGGCACCGAGGAGTACCTCGCCAACTCGTGGATCGGCTCCGGCGGCGGCAGCATGGCGACCGCCGGCCTGACCGATGCCGGGCACCCGCTGCTCGGCGCGGTCCTGCCCTCCCCCGACACGGACCTGGTCACGTTCACCGGCCGGCTGTCCGCGAGCACCCACGCCTGGATCGCCGACCACGAGGTCCTGGGCAGCGTCCTGCTGCCCGGTACCGGTTTCGTGGAGCTGGCGGTGCGGGCCGGCGACCAGGTGGGCTGCGACGTACTGGAGGAACTGGCGCTGCAGGCGCCGCTGATCCTCCCCGAGCGCGGCGCGGTGACCGTACAGATGGTCGTCGGAGCGGCCGACGCCTCCGGGCGGCGGTCGGTGAGCGTCTACTCGCGTGCCGAGGACCGGCCCGACCTGCCGTGGACCCTGCACGCCGACGGCGTGCTCGCGGCGGGCGCCGAAGCCCCCGGCTTCGACCTGGCGGCCTGGCCGCCCGCGGGGGCGGACGAACTGCCCCTGGACGGCGCGTACGAGGGCCTGCGCGAGCGTGGCTTCGGCTACGGGCCGGCGTTCCAGGGCCTCAAGGCGGCCTGGCGGCTCGACGACGTGCTCTACGCCGAGGTCGCCCTGCCGGAGCAGTCGCACGCCGAGGCTGCGGAGTTCGGACTCCACCCGGCCCTCCTGGACGCCGCCATGCACGCGGCGCTGGTGAACGGCACCGGCGGCGACGAGACCGTACTGCCCTTCGTCTGGAAGGACATCACCCTGCACGCGGCGGGAGCTTCCGTCGTACGGGTGAGGATCACCCAGCCCACCCCGGAAAGCCTCTCGTTGCAGGTGGCCGACGCCACCGGAGCTCCCGTCGCCACGGTCGGCGCGGTCGTCGGACGGCCCGTCTCCACGGAGCAGCTCGGCGCGGGCGGGACGGATTCCCTGTTCCACATCGCCTGGAACCCGCTGTCCCTGCCGGCCGCGGCCGCCCCGCAGAGCCTGCCGGAGGGCACCGTCCTCCTCGAGTGCGACGTGACGGACGTGGACGTCCCGGCTGCCGTGCACGGCCTGGCGAACCGCACCCTGGCGGCGGTCCAGGAGTGGCTGGCCGAGGAGCGTCCCGAGGGCGCGGTGCTGGCCGTGGTCACGCGGGGTGCGGTGGCCGTCGTGGACGGGGAGGCCGTCGACGTGCGGCAGGCTCCGGTGTGGGGGCTGATGCGGTCGGCGCAGGCCGAGAACCCCGGCAGGTTCGTGCTGGTGGACACCGACGGCTCGGTGGACCTGGGCCGGGTACTGGCCCTGGGCGAGCCGGAGGCGGCCGTACGCGCCGGTGAGGTGTCGGTGCCACGGCTGGCCCGGGTACCGGTGGACGAGGGGCCGGAGCCCCGGTGGGACGCGGCCGGGACCGTCGTGATCACGGGCGGTACGGGCGGTCTGGGGGCCCTGGTGGCCCGCCACCTGGTGGCCGAGCACGGGGTGCGTCACCTGCTGCTCCTGGGCAGGCGGGGCGCGGACGCGCCCGGTGTCGACGACCTGCTCGCGGACCTCACCGAATCGGGTGCCTCGGTCTCCGTCGCCGCGTGCGACGTGGCGGACCGAGACGCGCTCGCGGCGGTTCTGGACGGGGTGGATCCGGCGTACCCGCTGTCGGGTGTGGTGCACGTCGCCGGTGTGGCGGACAACGGTGTGGTCGGCGCTCTGACCGCCGAGCGTATGGACGCCGTCCTGCGCCCGAAGGCGGACGCGGCCTGGCACCTGCACGAGCTGACCGAGGACCTGGACCTGTCGGCGTTCGTGATGTTCTCGTCCGCCGGCGGTCTGGTCCTGGCGGCCGGTCAGGGCAACTACGCGGCGGCCAACGTCTTCCTCGACGCGCTCGCCGCTCACCGCCGCGCGCAGGGCCTGGCGGCCACCGCGATGGCCTTCGGCCTCTGGGGCGTCAACACCGGCATGACCACCAGGCTGGCCCTGGCCGAGGAACGCATGGCGGCCCAGGGCCTGCCCGCACTCTCCCAGGCCGAGGGCCTGGCCCTGTTCAGCCTCTCCCTCCGCTCGGGGCGGCCCGCCCTCGTCCCCCTGCGGATCGACACCAACGTCCTGCGCGGCCGGGCCGAAGAACTCCCCGCCCTGCTCCGTGGCCTCGTACGCGTCCCGGCGCGCCGGGCCGCACAGTCCGCGGCCGGCGGCGACGGGCTCCTCGCCCGGCTGGCCGCACTGGACGCCGACGGGCGGGCCGCGGCGCTCCTGGACCTCGTACGCGGCCAGGTCGCCGGTGTCCTCGGCCACGCCTCGCCGGACGCGATCGAGCCCGAGCGGGCGTTCAGCGAGCTCGGCTTCGACTCGCTCGCGGCGGTGGAGCTGCGCAACCGGCTCGGTGCGGCGACCGGACTGCGGCTGCCCGCCACGCTGATCTTCGACTACCCCACCGCGCAGTCCGTCGCCGCCCACATCGGCGCCGAAGTGGCCGGCCGCGGCCACGCCGCACCAGTCCCCGCCCGCGCCCTGCCCGCCGCCTCCGGCGGAGCGGACGTGGACGACCCGATCGTGATCGTGGGGATGGGCTGCCGGTACCCGGGCGGGGTGACCACGCCGGACGAGCTGTGGGACCTCGTCGCCGGCGGTGTGGACGCCATCGGCGGGTTCCCGGAGGACCGCGGCTGGGATCCGGAGGTCTACGACCCGGAGCCGGGCACGCCCGGCAGGACGTACGCCCGTGAAGGCGGCTTCCTCTACGACGCGGCAGAGTTCGACCCGGTGTTCTTCGGGATCAGCCCGAACGAGGCCCTGATGATGGACCCGCAGCAGCGGCTGCTGCTGGAGGTGTCCTGGGAGGCGATCGAGCGGGCCGGAATCGACCCGGCGGTCCTCAAGGGCAGTGCGACCGGTGTGTTCGCCGGTGTGATGTACCACGACTACGCCCTGGGCGTGGAGGCCGCGGCCAGCAGCGGCGGCAGCCTCGTCTCCGGCCGTACGTCCTACACGCTCGGTCTCGAAGGCCCCTCGGTGACCGTCGACACGGCGTGCTCGTCCTCGCTGGTCGCCCTGCACATGGCAGCGCAGGCGCTGAGGTCGGGGGAGTGCTCCCTCGCCCTGGCCGGCGGAGTCGCCGTCATGGGCACCCCGGGCATGTTCGTCGAGTTCAGCCGGCAGCGCGGGCTCGCCCCCGACGGCCGGTCCAAGTCCTTCGCCGCCTCGGCCGACGGTGTGGCCTGGGGCGAGGGTGCGGGCGTCCTGCTCCTGGAGCGGCTCTCCGACGCGCGGCGCAACGGGCACCCGGTACTGGCGACGGTGCGGGGCTCGGCGCTGAACCAGGACGGTGCGTCGAA
>NZ_JBEZLW010000103.1:0-5020 GCF_040652395.1 Streptomyces sp. NPDC048269 | reverse complement strand
ACCAGCCCACAACCGGGCATCCCCAAGTTCCCCACCCATTTCCTGACCAACGACCGACCTGCCCAACCGTCACGGCAAGCACCGTTGCAGTACTAGGGAGTGTCGTCGAAGTAGCGTCGGCCGCCGGGAGGGCGGGGGCAGGCCCCGCCAGCCAGACGGGACTTCGACGGCACGACCTAAGCCTGCCCTTTCGGATCACGCCTGGCCCGCGCCGCCTGGACCCGTACCCCACTGCGTTGTCGGAGCGCTCCGCGCTGCGGCGACCTTCACCCGGTTCAGGACCCCAGCCCGCGCGCGGTTTCCTTCAGCAGGGCCAGGAA
Organism: Streptomyces sp. NPDC048269; assembly: GCF_040652395.1. Lineage (NCBI taxonomy): Bacteria > Bacillati > Actinomycetota > Actinomycetes > Kitasatosporales > Streptomycetaceae > Streptomyces > Streptomyces sp. NPDC048269. The sequence continues at coordinate 4,700 of NZ_JBEZLW010000103.1, read as the reverse complement.
GGCCAGGGCGGCGGGGGAGGGGGCGCTCCCGCGTGCGGTGGCCGCGTAGACCTGGCGGCGCGGGGTGTCGTCCGGATGCAGGGGGACGAGCGAGAGGTCGGCCCGCGCCGAGGAGGCGGCGAGCGCCGGGATCAGGGTGACGCCGAGCCCGGCCGCGACGAAGCCCTGCTTGGCGATCCAGTCGGCGGCGACGAAACCCGTCCGTGGGCGGAAGCCCCCCTCCAGCGCGGAGCGCATCAGGGTTTCCTCGGGGCGGGTGCCGCCCGCGATCCACTCCTCGTCGGCCAGTTCGGCCAGCCGCACGTCGGTGCGCCCGGCGAGCCGGTGGCCGCCCGGCAGGGCCACGTACATCCGCTCGTCGAGCAGGTGGTGCGGGGTGCAGCCCTGCGGCGGCCGCCCGGAGGTGTCGGCGATGACGGCGAGGTCGAGGTCCCCGGCGGCGAGGAGGGCCAGGTGCTTGGCGGAAGGACCCTCGGTGCGGGTGACGGCGACGGCTGGGTGGCGGCTCCGGAAGGCGGCGAGTGCGCGCGGCAGCAGCGCGGCGTCGGCGGTGGAGAAGGCCCCGATCCGCAGCCGCCCGGCGCCGAGGGAGCGCAGGACATCGAGTTCGGCGCGGGCAGTACGCAGCCGCTCGCCGACGGCCTCGGCGTGCGGAAGCAGGATCCGGCCGGCCTCGGTGAGGCGGACCCCGCGCGGGAGGCGGTCGAAGAGCGGGGTTCCCCACTCGTCCTCCAGGACCTGGATCTGCCGGGAGACCGCGGACTGGGTGTAGCCGAGGGAGCGGGCGGCGGCGGTGAAGGAGTCCAGGCGGGCCACGCGGAGGAAGACCTCGTACAGCTCATGCGGTAGGGGCATGGCAGCCATGCTAGACATTCGCTTGTCGCATGCCGAGGCCCGGGCCTAGCGTCGTCGCATGGACACAACGAAGAAGATCGCATTCCTCGGCCTTGGTCACATGGGCGCTCCGATGGCCCGTCACCTGCTCGCCCAGGGGCACGTGTTGACGGTGTGGAACCGGACGCCGGACAAGGCGGAACCGCTGGTGGCCGCCGGTGCGACGGTCGCCGCCACGCCCGCCGGGGCGGTCCGCGACGCGGACCTCGTCGTCACGATGCTGGCCGATCCGGCGGCCCTGCGGGCCGTCTCCGACGGCATCCTGTCGGACCCGTCGGCCCTGCGGCCCGGCGTCCACTGGATCGACACCTCGACGGTCGGTCCGGAGGCGGTGGGGGCGCTCGCGAAGCGGCTGCCGGAGGGGGTGACGCTGACCGACGCGCCGGTGATGGGCAGCGTGGACCGGGCCGCCACGGGGACGCTGTGGGTGCTGGCGGGCGGCGACCCGCTGCCCGGCCCGGTCTCCGAGCTGCTGACCACGCTCGGCGAGGTCACAGTGTGCGGCCCGGCGGGCTCCGGGGCCGCGCTCAAGCTGGTGCTGATCAACGCGGTGGTCGGCGGAGTCGGCCTGGTGGCGGAGGCCCTGAGGCTGGGTCAGGCCCTGGGTCTGCCGGAGGAGCTGGTCCGCGCCGAACTGGCCCGCGGACCGCTGGCGGGCGCGGTGGCGCGTACGTACGCCGACGCCTCCCACTTTCCGGTGGCCCTGGCCGCGAAGGACGTGGCCCTGGCCACCGGCCACGCCCCGCTCCCGATCCTGGAGGCGGTGCGCGCCTCGCTCACCGCCCGACCGGAGCTCGCGGACCGGGACCTCTCCCGCATCCGGGTCTGAAGGGTGCTGCAGAGGGCTGGGTGCGGGAGCCGGTCCGGCGGGGGTGGGCCGTGGTGTCTGCCACAGGCGGACCGGGTGCTGCTGGTGGCCGTGCACTCCCGCGAACCTCACCATGCGGGTCCGGGGCCGCCGAAGGACGCGGGCGGGCCGCCTGACGCGGACCGGTGGCATGCTCACGGGCTTGCATCCGGTACCCAGGTACAGGTTTACCGTCGGAAGTGTGCCCCCTCACCGGGGCCGAGGACGGGAGTGAGCGCGATGAGTGATCTGGCGTGGTGCCGCAGTCCTGCACGCTGCCCACTGAGGAGCTGCCCTTGCGGGTCGCGGAGTGGGATGCGCTGTTCGCCGAGCGGCTGACCTGGCTGTCGAGGTCCGAGCGACTCCGGCTGCGCCTGGACCTGGCCGACGGGCCGGGTGTCGAGGACCGCATCCGGGACCTGGTGGAGCGCGAGAGCGGCTGCTGCTCGTTCTTCACCTTCACCACCACCCCCGGCAAGGGCCTGGTCCGTCTCGAGATCGCGGTCGACCCCGCGCACGAGGCGGTCCTGGAGGCACTGGCCGCACGGACGCCACCCGGCGGGGAGCAACGGTGAGCGCGGGCCTGCGCAGCGGGCAGGTCGCCGACGCGGCCGGGGTGAACATCCAGACCCTGCGCTACTACGAGCGGCGCGGCCTGCCAGCCGAGCCGGCCCGCAGTCCTGGAGGACACCGCCTGTACGGCGAGGACGCGGTGACCGCCCTGCGGGTGATCGAAGCCGCCCAGCGGCTCGGGTTCACGCTGGAGGAAGTCGCCGAGCTCCTGGAGACCGGTCGCCACCGGCACGGCCGTCCCGTGGCGGGGCGCGACGGCGCGCTCAGCCGGCGGCGGCGCCGAACCACTTGGGCAGGTGACTGAGCAGCTCCTGCTGGTCTTCACCCACCCACGCCACGTGGCCGTCCGGCCGCAGCAGTACCGCGGGTACGTCAAGTTCCTCACTGACGTCGATGACGTGGTCGACCCGGTCCGCCCAGCCCTGCACCGAAAGGCGGCCGGTCTGGTCGAGCAGCAGGCCGCGGCCGCCGTGCATCAGCTCGTAGAGGCGCCCCCGCTTCAGCTTCACGTCCCGCAACCGGCGGCCGAGCAGTTCGTGGCCGTCGCCGAAGTCGTAGCGGACCCCGACCGCGGTGATCATCTCGGTGACGTACCGGTTCACCTCCTCGAAGTCCAACAGCTTCGAGAACAGCTCTCGCAATGCCTTGGAACCGGAGTCTGCCTCCAGCAACAAGCCCTGCGCGCGCGTTTCGGCCAGTACGCGGGCGCCCTCCGGGTGGCGTTCGGCGTGGTAGCTGTCCAGCAGCCCTTCCGGGGCCCAGCCGGCCACCTCGGCGGCCAGTTTCCAACCGAGGTTGAACGCGTCCTGGATGCCGAGGCTGAGGCCCTGCCCGGCGGTCGGCGGGTGGATGTGCGCCGCGTCGCCGGCCAGTAGCACCCGGCCGACCCGGTAGCGCTCGGCCTGCCGGCTGGCGTCGCCGACCCGGGACACCCAGCGCGGCGAGTGCGCGCCGAAGTCGGTGCCGGCGAACACCCGCAGGCGCTGCTTGAACTCTTCGAAGGTCGGGGCGGTCGCACGGTCCTCGGCCAGCCCTTCGGCGGGAACGATGATGCGGTACACCCCGTCCCCCATGGGCACGGTACCGAAGCGTACGTGGGTCTGGCGGATCTCGGCCGTGACAGCGGCCACCGTCGCCGGATCCTCGGCCACCTCTACATCGGCCAACAACGTCTCGACCTTGGCGGGCTCACCGGGGAAGCCGACACCGAGCAGCTTGCGCACCAGACTGCGGCCACCGTCGCAGCCGACGAGGTAGGGAGCCCGCAGCCGCGTTCCGTCGGCCAGTTCGGCTGTCACACCGTGCTCGTCCTGGCTCAGTCCGACCAGTTCGCAGCCCCGCCGGATGTCGGCACCCAGTTCGACGGCGCGCTCGGTCAGCAGGCGCTCGGTGGCCGGCTGCGAGATGGAAATGCCGTACGGGTGTGCGGTGTCCACCCCGTCGGGCCACGGCTTGGTGATGCCGGCGAAGAAGCCGCCGACCTGGAACTTCTCGCTGACGGCGAGGAACCGGTCGAGCAGGCCGCGCTGGTCCATCATCTCGACGGTGCGCGCGTGCAGGCCGCGCCCGCGGGACTGTCCGGTCGGCTCCGTCAGTTTCTCCAGTACGACCACCTGTACACCGTGTAGCCGTAGCTCGCCGGCGAGCATCAAACCGGTCGGTCCACCACCCGCAACAATCACGTCGACCATCACAACCCCCATGTATTCGCGCAGGTCCTGGCTTCGACTGGCGATTATGCGGCACGACCCGGATCTTGCCCAAAGCCGCTCCGCGCGCTGTAAGTTGAGCGTGACAAGAAGAAGTAATCGCTTCGTCGGCTGTGGACGGAGTACATCTCCGGGGCCGGCGAGGTGGGGGCTGCAGTCCGTCCTGGGTGAGCGCGACGTGTGGGTCGCAGTGGACGGCGAAGTCTTTCGCGCGGCGCGTGACCGGCATCGTGCCCGGGCCTTCGGTCGATTCTTCGACCTCCAGGTGCGACCTGCCGCTGCCCCACTGAGGACGGCGTCCGCCGGGTCGTCGAGGACTCCCTCTGCACCCTGAGCGCGCTGATGGCCCAGCCTTTCGTGTACGAGGCGGTACATACGCACCCGGTGCATGGGCGGCAACGTGGCCAGCAGGCGTACGGGCCCCGGCGACGGGGCGTGCGGGCGGCTCCTTTTCGGCGGTGTCCGTGGGCGGCCATGCGGACTGGTGGAGGCGTAGGGGTCGGAGAGTCGTAGGAGTCGCAGGGGCCGATCTCGGTCAGGTCGTATGGCGTGGTGACGTGGTGTATCGCCGGAGTGGCGCGGTGTCACAGGCCCAGGGTGATGGCCATTCGGGTCATCTCGGCGGTGCTGTTGATGTTGAGCTTGGCGCGGATGCGGCGGAGGTAGGCGTCGACGGT
>NZ_JBEZLW010000102.1:0-5173 GCF_040652395.1 Streptomyces sp. NPDC048269 | reverse complement strand
GTGAGGACGTACTTCAAATAAACCCTGCCGGAGGAGATGCGTCACGCCACTCGAATACGTGGCTGGACATCCAGCACCGATCTTGGTAAAAGCCTCCGCCGCGCCCGCGCAAGGCCGTCCGAACCGTGCAGCGTCCGGCCGGGGCCCTTGGCTGCATACAAGGAGATGCGAGAGCCGAGGGTGAGCCAAACCCCTCCCGCCACGGCGAGCAGGGCGGGAGGGCGCCGGGACACCCATGCCCTGGAGGGGGCAGGCACCCAGGGCGCAGCACAACCTCGCCACCGTCGACCGTCGACCGTCGACCGTCGACCAGGGTTCGTACGTCAGAACCGCTTACGCACACACCCTCGAAGAAACCGCAGAAGCATCTGTTACGGGGCCTTGAACCCGTTCGGCGCAGAGGCCGGAGGCGGCGAAGAAGCCGGGCGCCCGTGAGGCGCGAGGCTGCGGCCCATGCGGCTCTTGGACATGGATCGGAACTGCCGCCTCCGGGGGTCAAGGCTGCCTTGACGCATGCCCCTTACAAGGGAGGGTTACGGACATGTCTGCATTAGGCAACACGAGCCGATTTCGTTGCTTTCGAGCGTGATGCGAGGCCAGAGTGTGGCTCCTCGGCAGGACGCCGGGAACTGATCGCAGTCCGCCCGGCATACACGAGGCCGGGACGGGCTGACCGTTGAAGGAGCCATCCGCATGTCTGCTTCTCTCGCCACCCGCCGCACCCTCGCCGGCCTCCTGGCCGCCGGCGCCCTGATCGGCGCCGCGGCGGTGCCGGCCACCGCCGACGACCACCGGCGCGACCACCGCAGCCCCCACTCCTCCATCGTCATCGGTGACGTCGAGAACGCCGGCCGCGGCCGCGACAACCGCGCCCTGAACAGCGAATGGGTCGAGGTGAAGAACACCGGCCGCCACAGCGTCGACCTGCGCGGCTTCACCCTCACCGACAAGCAGGGCAACCGCTACCGCTTCCACGGCTTCCGTCTCGACGGACACTCCAGCGTCAAGGTCCACACCGGCAACGGCCGCGACACCCGCCGCGACGTCTACCAGGACCGCCGCCACCAAATCTGGGACGAACGCGACACCGCCACCCTCCGCGACAACCGCGGCAACGTGATCGACACCGAGTCCTGGGGCCACCGCGGACACCACCACCACCGCTAACCCGCTCCGGCAGCCACCCCCACAGGGACCGTGAGCTGCCCCCGGCTGAACTCTACGGCGTGCCGCGACTGACCAGTCGTGGCACGCCACACCCATACACACCGGCACCCAGCCTCCACACACGACGCCTGCTCACCGGGGTCCTGGGGACGGTCACGCGGCCCGCCCGCCCTTCGGTCCGCCGGCCGGCCCGGATACGCCCGGTGGAGCGACCCATTTCACCTCCCGTCTCGACGGGCCCGCCGCCTGCTCAGAAGCGCCGGGAGCGGGTGGCGGTCGGCGGCACCGCTGGCCCCGCAGGTCGATGAGGGACCCGGCGGGGTCGTGGTCGGAACTTCCCGCCCCACGTCTCGACAAGATCGAGGACCGCCTGCCAGTCCTCCACCAAACGATCTGGAACACGCCCTGGACATCCCCGCCGAGGGCCAGGAGGCGACCTCAATCGGGCAGGGGCTGAGGCTGAAGTCCCCGCGGGAACAGTCCACAGAAGGCCTCATGGGGACATGGCCCGAGCGGACATGACCAGGGTGCACACGTCGACAACCTGGTGTTCACCAGCACGTCACTGCCTGCGCGAAGACGCGGTCAGGCGGGCTGCCACAGCTCGACCCGATTGCCCTCAGGATCGGTGACCCAGCCGAATCGACCGATGCCCTCCATGTCCTGCGCTTCTTCGGCCACGTCCGCTCCCTTGGCGCGCAATTGCGCGAGCATCGCATCCAGGTCGCGGACCCGGAAGTTGAGCATCGTTCGCTGGGCGCGGGACCCGAAGTAGTCGGTTTCGGACTCGAACGTCGCGAACACCGTCAGCCCGGCTCCCTGGTGCCACAGGCCGTTCTCATCGGCGTCCAGGCCCAGGCAATCGCGATACCACGCGCTCAGGGCCGCCGGGTCGGTGGCGCGCATGAAGTATCCACCGATTCCAAGCACACGTTCCATGCCGCCATCTTGCCAGGACGGCGATCGGGCGGGCCGGCACCACACCACCGCTCTGCAGCGCAACCCGTGTGTGGATCTCGTCCGCTGTCCATCCGGTGACCTCGGGCAGCAGGCGGTACGTCGGGCCGCCGACCGGCTCGGCGTAGCCCTGGCCGGGCCGCAGACACCCGGATGGGGCCGTCGTGTTTCCCCGCCGAAGACCCGGCGCCGCAGCAGTTCTCCGTCCCGGTCCATGTGTCCCAGCCACCCAGCCGCCCATCCGCCACCGACAACGGGGACTTGCCCAGGGGCACCCTGGCTTGCCCTCGCTGTCGGCGGCAGGCTTGCCCGGCTTTCAGGTGGCCACAGAGCGGTTCACGCGCGAGCTTACGTACCGACCGCCAGTCCGAAGTCTGACCCTCCGCGGCTCCGTTCGCGCATCGCGAGAGGACAGCAGCGCTTGACGATTCCTCAGAACTTCTGGAGAAAAGTGCGTTTGGGTGAGGGCGGCCGGGTTAGACGCGTGATACCGGAAGCTGCCACCTGCGTGTAGGGGCTTCCGGAGCGCGCCTCAGCCGCAGGGCGACCTTCCCCCGGCGTCATGCGGCCGGCTCGCCTGCACGACGGGCTGCCGCCCGGTCCCGTACGGAACCCGGACGACCCCGGGTTCCCGGCCCCTCCCCAGCCGGGAACCCGAGGCCACCGGGCGAACCCCCGCCGACGGCGCTCGTACCGCCGCCCGCGGGCAACGGACCCGACGGCAGCAGCCCGGCACACCCAACCGCACAGACGCCTCCCGCGGCCGCCCCCTCGGCCGCCCGGCCGGTTGCAGTGGTGAGAACGGGGCGCAGGCACACCTCCGACGAGCAGCCGTCCCCGGGATCCACGGCCAACCCGAACGCATCACCAAGACCACGCTGGACGCGATCCGTCTCGACGGCTTCGCCGCGACCCGGCACCGCCCCGCGAACGTCGACTTCTTCGTGGCCCTGCTCTACGGCCACTGCGCCGTCGTACTGTGCGCGGCGGCAGCCCTGGCAGCGGCCCGACCCGATGTCCCGCTGCTCCTCACGGCCATCGCCGTGCCGGCTTCCTGATTCCTGTGTGGTACCGCGCGGCAGTATCAGCAACGGATCCGCAGCCGTCCGGGCACTGGTGAACACGGGACGCAAGCCGCTCGCCGAAGCCCGCGGCCTCCTCCTACCGGGCGATCTGGCCGCCGAACGCGAGATGTGGGCACTGGTCTCCAAGGTGTCCCGCTTGCCGCATCACGAACGTGCCAGGACTGGACCCCTTCCGAGTCAAACCACCCGAAGCTCACCGAAGCTGACTGGGGACAGCCGCTCCAGCCGGAACGCGGCGCAGCCTGGTGACGGCCCATCATCCCGCTGATCGGGCCGGTGAACCAGAGAAGCGGCACGTCAGCGAACCGACCGCTCGTAGACACGAGCGCCTGGCCCGCCCCCAGCCGGCGGGTGACCGGCGGTGGAGGGCGTCTCCCCTCCCCGCTCGGTCATCCATCCGCCCGACGGGAGCGGCCGGCGGCGAGTCGGCTGGGACGGGCAGTACATCGGCCTCGCCCACCAGCTGAACACGCGCAGGTCCCCCTCCGGCCGGTGATCCGGTGCACGGTTTCGCGCCGCTCCCAGTGGACATCATCGTGCGTCCGGGCGTATGTGCGGCTTCCTCGCCCAGATGCCCTGGCCGACCGCCGCCTCAGGAGCACATCGCTCCTCGTCCGGAAGGGTCACCAGAAAGTCCGATTATCGATCCTTGTGGGGGAACACAACGTGCCTTCCCATCAGTTCATCCAAGGACCCGGGGCGAGCCCGCACGACTCGTCCTCGACCGGCAGAACAACGGCAAGGAGAACCTGTGCGCATACTTTTCACCGGACCGGCTGCGGCCGGCCACCTCTTCCCGATGATCCCGACCGCGCAGGCCTTGCGCGCCGCTGGCCACGAGGTGCTGTTCGCGAGCTCGCAGCCGCTGAACCGGCTCCGCGAGGCCGGTTTTCCGATCGTCGAGATCGGCGACGGCCGTAGCATTCGGGACGTGTTCGAGCAGTCCACCGGCGAGGAGGTGCGCTACGTCACCCCCGACATGACCCCGGACCAGATCCTCGACACGGCGGCCCGCGCCTTCGCGCTCGTCTCCCGCCCCACCGTGGACGGTCTGCTGGAGGCCGCCGACAGCTGGCGTGCCGACTTACTGGTCTACGACTCCTTCCAGGCCTCGGCCCCGCTGGTCGCGGCCAAGCTCAAGATCCCGTCGGTGCTCCAGAATTTCGGCGTCACCTCCGGCCTCGACATGGTCGGCCGGCTCGCCTCCAACTTCACCGAAGCGTACGAGACGTACGGGGTGGCCGGCCCCGCAGAGCCCACCGCGCTGAACATCGTCCCCGCCTCGCTCGGCGGCGACCCGAACGGCCTGCGGATGCGCTACATCCCGTACAACGGCGGCGGTACCGTCCCCGCCGAGCTGCTCCGCCGCGGCTCCCGCCCGCGCGTCGCCGTCACCCTGGGCACCGTACTCACCGAGCTGGACGGCGTCCGTGCCATCGTCCGCCTGATCGAGGCCGCCGCCTCGGTGGACGCCGAGTTCCTGCTCGCCGTCGGCGAGGCCGACCTCACCCCGCTCGGCACCCTCCCGGACAACGTCCGTCCCCTGCCCTGGATCCCGCTCGCCGAGCTGCTGACCGCCTCCGACGCACTGATCCACCACGGCGGCGCCGGCACCCTGCTCACCGCCCTGCAGGCCGGCCTGCCCCAGCTCCTGCTCCCCCAGGGCGCCGACCACTTCACCAACGCCGACGCCCTCACCAGGACCGGCGCCGCACTGCGCTCCGCCTCCGAAGACGTCGACGCCCCGCTCCTCACCCGCCTCACCATCGACCCGGCCCTGCGCGAAGCCGCCGCCCGCCTGCGGGCAGAGAACGCCGCCCTGCCGACCCCGGCCGAAACGGTCCCCGCCCTGGAGACCCTGGCCGCCTCCTAGGGGGTGTCTTCAAAGGGTTCTGATGGGGAATCATGTGTCGCATGGTGCGTCGTCATGAACTGTCGGATCTGGAGTGGGAAGCGTTGTCCGC
>NZ_JBEZLW010000101.1:0-5177 GCF_040652395.1 Streptomyces sp. NPDC048269 | reverse complement strand
GTGCAGCTCCCCGGTCCCGCCGACGTCCGTCACCCCGTTGCGGCTGGTCAGGGTGGTGGCCTTGTGGCCCTCGGCGGTCAGGTGGTCCGCCACCGCCCCCGGCCCCTGTGGCCGGACATCCGGGCAGTGCTACTGCGGATAGGTGCGCCACGCTCCGGCCGGGCGGTGCGGTCCCGTACGCCGCCAGCCCGGCGAGGGCGCGGCCGGGAACGCGTCCGCGCGCTCGGCCGGTCCGCTGGGCGCTGTCGCCGCGAGACGCAGAAGCACGGTGGTCACCGCAGCGATCTCCTCGGGGGTGGGTTCGCCCCGCACCACGCACAGCTGCGGCGCGGGCCGGGAAGTTCCTTGTGCATCCATGGTCGTTCCCCCTGTCACATGGGCGGGTTGCCGTGCTTGCGCGGTACGAGCTGTTCCTGCTTGGTGCGCAGGACCCGCAAGGCCTCCGCCAGCACGGCCCGGGTCGTACGCGGATCGATCACGTCGTCGACCAGGCCGCGCTCCGCCGCGTAGTACGGGTGCATCAGCGCCTCCTTGTACTCCTCGGTCAGCTCGCGCCGTGCCGTCTCCGGGTCGTCGGCCGCGGCGACCGCGCGGCGGTGGATGACGTTGACCGCGCCGTCCGCGCCCATCACCGCGATCTCGTTCGTCGGCCAGGCGTAGGAGAGGTCGCACCCGATCGACCGGGAGTCCATGACGATGTACGCGCCGCCGTACGCCTTGCGCAGGATGACCTGGACCCGGGGAACGGTCGCGTTGCAGTACGCGTACAGCATCTTGGCGCCGTGGCGGATGATGCCGCCGCTTTCCTGGTCCGTGCCGGGCAGGAACCCGGGCACGTCCACGAGGGTCACCAGCGGGATGTTGAACGCGTCGCAGGTCTGGATGAAGGAGGCGCCCTTCTGGGACGCCTCGATGTCCAGGACGCCCGCCAGGTGCCGCGGCTGGTTCGCGACCACCCCTACGGTCCGGCCGTCGATGCGTGCCAGCACGCACAGCAGGTTCGGGGCCCACCGTTCGTGGACCTCCAGGAATTCCCCGTCGTCGACCAGGCGCGCGATCACCTCACGCATGTCGTACGGCTGGTTGGGATCGGCCGGCACCAGACGCAGCAGTTCCTCGTCCGGGGTGCCGAGGTCCACCGCCGGCTCGGCCGCGGGCGGCAGCTCGCGGTTGTTGGCGGGCAGCAAGGAGATCAGGTACCGCACGTCCTCCAGGCACGAGGCTTCGTCGTCGTAGGCGAAGGCCGCCGCGCCCGAGACCGCTGCGTGCAGGTCCGCCCCGCCCAGTTCTTCCTGGGTGACCCGCTCGCCCGTGACGGCCTCCACCACATCGGGTCCGGTGATGAACATCTGTGAGATGCCGCGCACCATGAACACGAAGTCGGTCAGTGCGGGCGAGTACGTGGCGCCACCGGCGCAGGGGCCCAGCATCACGCTGATCTGCGGGATCACTCCTGATGACCGCACGTTGCGGCGGAAGATGCCGCCGTAGCCGGCCAGCGCGGAGACGCCCTCCTGGATGCGGGCCCCGGCCCCGTCGTTGAGGCTGACCAGCGGCGCGCCGGCGGCCTCGGCCATGTCCATGATCTTGTGGATCTTCTCGGCGTGGGACTCGCCCAGTGACCCGCCGAAGATCCGGAAGTCGTGCCCGAAGGCGAAGACCGTGCGGCCGTGTATCCGCCCCCAGCCGGTGACGACGCCGTCGGTGTGAGGGCGGCGGTCCTCCAGTCCGAAGCCGACGGCCCGGTGCCGCCGCAGCCCCTCGATCTCCACGAAGGTTCCTTCGTCGAAGAGGAGCTCCATCCGTTCGTGGACCGTCATCTTGCCGCGGGCGTGCTGTGCCTCGGTGGCGCGCGCCCCGGGGCCGCTGCGCACTGCCTGGCGCAGGCGCAGCAGTTCGGCCGTCCGCGCCTCCATGCCCGGCCGTGACGGCCGCGGGATCACCGGAGCCGTGGTGAGCGGGCGATCATCCAAAGCGGTCATTGGAAAGCACTCCCATACATTGATGATTTCCGTTGGGGACAGAATGTGCGGCCGCCATGGAAGTTGGCTAAAAGACCGTGATGCGGCTCCCTTCGATGCGGACTTCATGGAGCTTCCATGTCGCCTGTGAATGATGACCTCAGCCCACCGGACTGAGGAGTTCTCCGCATGACAACGCCGCTCGATGCCAATCCATCGGCAGCCGATCCCGTATTGACGTACATGAGCACCATTGACCGTTCGCTGGTGCACAGAGCAGCCGTCTCGGAGGTGCTCGTCACGGATCTGGTGGCGACCGGAGACGAGACGTTCGCAGCCGGGGCGCAGCTTCCGCTGGGCCACGCCTACTTCGGGGACCACCTGAGGGACCCGGTGTCCTACGACTTCCTCCTGCTGCTGGAGGCCGCCCGCCAGGCCGGGGTCGCGGCATCACACCGGCAGCTGGGTGTCTCCCGTGAAACCGCCTTCCTCGTCAACAACTGGTCGATCGAGATCGACGACCTCGACGCCCTCGCTCCCGGGAGCCGGCCCGGCGAGCTGGAGCTGACGGGCACCGTCACCCCGTCGGCGGGCCGCAACGGCCAGCTGCGCGGTGTCGGCTCCTCGGTCGTCCTTTCCCTCGCCGGGCGCCCCGTCGGCCGCACGCGGATCGACGTGGGCGCGGCCAAGAGCGCGGACTACGGCAAACTCCGTTTCCTCCAGCGCCGGTCGGTACCACCCCTCACCGCTGAACTCGGCGTGGTGCCGAGGCCCCGGGCAGCCGATACGGCCGGCGTCGGTCGCCGGAGCCCGCTCAACGTCGTGCTGGGCGAGCCGGTTCGCACGGGTGACACCGTCTCGGCCCTCGTGGAGCCGAGGTTCGAGAACCCCAGCCTCTTCGACCACACCTACGACCACATCCCCGCGATGGTCATCACGGAGGGCGCCCGGCAGCTGGCCCACCTGGCGGGCGTGCCGACCGGCGCCGCCGTCACCCGCTGCGCCGCGGAGTTCACGCGCTTCGCCGAGCTCGACTCCCCCATGGTGGCCACCGCCACCCCGTCACAGGCCGCCGGCGCCGCCCACCCCATGGACTGCCGCGTCGAGTTCCACCAGGAGGACACGGTGGTGGCGCGCATCTCGCTGGCCTTCGCCCCGGTGTCCTCCTCCGTCACCGAGGAGGCGCTGTGAGCGGCTCGCTGCCTCCCGTGCGCGCGGTGTGGACCGACTTCGGCGGTGTTCTGACCCCGCCGATCAGCCAGGACCTGGAAACCTTCTGCCTCCGTACCGGGATCCCCGCCGGAGCCATGCGCGCGGCCATGACCGCGGTGGCCGAGCCCTTCGGCGGAGATCTGATGGCTCCGCTGGACACTCCGTTGATCAGCGAGGACGAATGGGCCGCGCGGATGAACGCCGAGCTGTCGCAGCGGGGTGTCGACACCGACCTGACCGGCTTCGGCAAGCGCTGGTTCGAGGGTCGCGAGGCCAACGAGCCGTGGCGGGCCCATCTCGGAGACCTGCGCGCCGCCGGCGTCTACGTCGGCATGCTCTCGAACATGCCGCCCGCCTGGGACCCCCTGTGGCGACAGATGATCTGCCCCGACGGGCCGGAAACCCTGTTCGACGGACTGGCGCTGTCCTTCGAGATCGGGGCGCGCAAGCCGGACCGGCGGATCTTCGACGTGGCCGCCGAGCTCGCCGGGGTCGCCCCTGAGCAGTGCCTCCTGGTCGACGACATCGAGCGCAACTGCGCCGGAGCCGAGGCGGCGGGCTGGCAGTCCATCCACTTCACCAGCGCCGAAGCGGCGGCGGAGCAACTCGCCCGCTGCCTGCCGCCGCAGACCACCGCCGGTCCCGCGGCCATCTGAACAGGAGATCACATGTCACGCACCGTTCTGATCACCGGCGGAAACAGGGGGATCGGACTCAGCATCGCCCGCGCCTTCGCCGACAACGGCGACAAGGTCGCCGTCACCTCCCGCAGCGGCGAAGCCCCCGAGGGCCTGTTCGGTGTCCGCTGCGAGGTCACGGACCCCGAGTCCGCGCGCCGCGCCGTGGCCGAGGTGGAGGCCCAGTACGGGCCGGTCGCCGTGCTGGTCTCCAACGCCGGCATCACCCGGGACGCCCTCGCCCCGGTGATGAAGGAGGAGGACTTCGAGGACGTCCTCCAGACCAACCTCGTGGGCTCCTTCCGCATGGCCCGCCTGGTGTCCCGATCCATGATCAGCGCCAAATGGGGACGGATCGTCTTCATCTCGTCGATCATGGGCTTCCTCGGCTCACCCGGCCAGTCCAACTACGCGGCGTCCAAGTCGGGGATGCTCGGCCTGACCCGTTCCCTTGCCTGGGAGCTGGGTTCGCGCAACGTCACCGTCAACATGGTCACCCCCGGCCTCATCGAGACCGAGATGATCGAGAAGGTCACCGACAAGCGCCGCGCGCAGCTGCTCGCCCAGACTCCGCTGCGTCGCACGGGCACGCCCGAAGAAGTCGCCGAGGTCGTCAAGTTCCTCGCGAGCGACGGCGCGGCCTACGTCACCGGGTCCGCGATCCCGATCGGCGGCGGCATCGGCATGGGGCAGTGAGCTCCGCCCGCCCCCCTGGTTTTCCCACCCCTTCCGCCCCTTCCATCCCTTCCCCTGCTTTCCCAATGAGAGAGGACTCCGTCATGACGGACGAAGAAGTACTGCAGATCGCCGTGGACATGGGCAAGATCTTCAACGACGGGGACGACGAGGTCGCCCGCCGGTTGGTGGCCGAGGACTTCATCGACCACGAGGCCCCGGAGGGCTCGCCGCGCGGCCCCGAGGCGTACGCGAACACCGCGCGCTGGATGCGCAGCGTGTGGGAGAACGCCCGCTGGGAGATCGTCGATTCCTTCGCCAAGGGTGACAAGGCGCTGCTGCGCCTCGTCTTCACGGGCCGGCACGTCACCGAGTTCATGGGCGTGCCCGCGACGGGCAAGGAAGTGCGCGTGCAGCACCTGCACGTGTACCGCATAGCCGACGGCAAGGTGGCGGAGCACTGGGCGGTCCGTGACGACCTGGAGCTCTTCCGCCAGATCGGGGCCTGGACCAAGCCGCTGAAGGGGGCTCCCAAGCCCGTCCCGACGGCCTGACCCCGGAAAGCACGAGAGGGCGGCATCCGCATTGAATCCGGGCCGAGCCCCCGACCCCGGCCCGGATCAGCAGGCCCCGCTGCAGCTCATCCCCCGGG
>NZ_JBEZLW010000100.1:0-5193 GCF_040652395.1 Streptomyces sp. NPDC048269 | reverse complement strand
AGGCGAACGGCAGGTCGGGGCGGAGCTGTTGGGCAGCGTCGAGGACGGTCCGGTCCCGGGGGGCCGGGAACGTGGTGACCCGGCCGTCCAGGACGCCCAGTTCCGCTATCTCAGCGAGCAGGCACGAGATCACAGGGACGCTGGTGACCCGGTGATCAGCGTGGACACCAAGAAGAAGGAGCTGGTCGGCGACTACAAGAACGCCGGGCACGAGTGGCGGCCCGCCCAGCAGCCCGTGAAGGTCAACACGCACGACTTCCCCAGCCAGGCCCAGAAGGCGATTCCGTACGGGATCTACGACATGGCGGAACACCGGCTGGGTGAACATCGGCACTGAGGCTGATCCTTCGGAGTGGACACCCTGGCAATGGATTCTTGATGGTTCAGGGAGGGATGTCCAGGTGGGGCGTAAGTCTCCGTATCCGGAGGAGTTCAGAAAGGACGCGGTTGCGCTGTATCGCGCCGCGGCCGGCAAGCGGACGTACGCTGCGGTGGCCGCGGATCTCGGTATCACCGCGGAGTCGCTGCGGACGTGGGTCCGCAAGGCCGAGGCCCAGGCCGTGCCCGAGGGCCGCGGCGGTGCGATCGAGGCAGTAGAGCTGGCCCGGCTGCGGGCGGAGAACGCCCGGCTGCTCAAGGCTGAGCAGGAGTGGCGGCTGGAGCGCGAGATCATTCGCCGGGCGGCCGCCTATTTCGCCCGGGAGGTGAAGTGAGTCCCAGCCGCTGGGCCTTCATCTCCGACAACCGCGCCGATTTCGACGTCAAGCGGATCTGCCAGGTGCTCGGGGCATCTCGCGTCGGCTACTACCGGCATCTGGCCACCGAGCAGGACCGCGCCGAGCGACGGGCCGAGGAGGCTCGGACCGTGAGCGAGATCCGCGCCATCCACCACGAGCACCACGGCGCCTACGGCGCCCCGCGCGTCCATGCCGAGCTGAGGGCGAGAGGGCGCAGGATCAACCGCAAGCGCGTGACCCGGCTGATGAGGGTCAACGACATCGTCGGCCGGCACTTGCGGAAGAGGAGGCGGACGACGATCGCGGACAGGACCGTGCCGCCCGTGCCGGACCTGGTGATGCGCGACTTCACCGCGGATGCCCTGAACACCAGGTGGTGCGGCGACATCACCTATATAGCCGTCGGGTCGGCGTGGCTGTATCTCGCCACGGTGATCGATATCTGTTCGCGGCGGGTGGTGGGCTGGTCGATCGCGGACCACATGCGCGCCTCGCTGGTCACCGACGCGATCGAGATGGCCGTGGCCACCCGCGGTGGCCGGGTGCGTGGTGTCGTTTTCCACACCGACAGGGGCGCCCAGTACAGCGCGGCCGCCTTCACTGACGTCTGCCGCCGGCACGGCATCCGCCGCAGCATGGGCCGGATCGGCTCGAGCTACGACAACCCCCTCGCCGAGTCGTTCTTCCAGGGCCTCAAGCGCGAATTGCTCCACGGACGCCGCTGGACCTCAAAGGCACAGACCCGGTTCGAGCTGTTCCGCTGGCTTTCCTACTACAACCGGCGCCGTCGCCACTCCGCGCTCGGCTACCTCACACCAGCAGAGTTCGAACAGCGACTGATCACGACACGTACGCTGTCACTCGTCGCATGAAACCCGGTGTCCACTCCCCGGGAGCAACCTCAGTGTCCTTGCACCGCCAAATCGCCCGCCCGTTCGAGCAGGCGTTCACGCACGCAAAGCTCGACGCGCTCCTGGCCCGCATCGCCGACCGCGAGCCGCACCTCCGACTCGCGGCTTGACGACCAGAATTTCCGGCCGCGTGTACTAGGATCCGCCGCTAGCATCACTCGATCGATAGGAGGCCCGATGATCGGCGTGCTCGTGACTTTCGCGCAGACCGACAAGTTCGATCGTTCAACTCTCGCAAAGATTGCCGGCGAACTCCGAGGACCGTTCGAAGGCATGGCCGGCCTTCGCTTCAAGAGCTTCATGCTCGACGAAGACGGCGTTCAGGCACGGAACTTCTACGTGTGGGATGACGAGGAGAAAGGCCGCGCCTTCTTCACGGAGGAGCTCGTCGACAAGGTGACGGGGATTTATGGCGTCCCGCCTAAAATCGAATATCTCGATATCGTGGGGTTCGTCGACAACTCTGGCACCTGAATCTCAAGGAGGCTGTCGCCCAAACCTTTGCTGTCCAGGCCGCTTTGGACCGTCGGGGCATGCCACAGAACATCCTCACATGCGATCGAGACCAACCGCTGCTGCCCCCTGCAGCCCCCTGACCTGCGCGACTGGCTGCCCGAGGACAAGCTCGCCTGGTTCGTGATCGAGGCGATCGAGCAGCTCCACCTCGAGCCCTTCTACGGCGCCTATCGCTCCGCCGGGCACGGCCGGGCTGCCCACGAGCCGACGACGATGCTCGCGTCCATACGGTCGCCCTGCGCGCCCTGATCGTCAGCATCGAGGTCACCGCCGGGTTAGCCGCGAACGATGGGGCTGCCCACCATCCCGAAGGGGCCTGTCTCCGCCCGGAGCCTGCGTCGTACGCTTTCCCTGGCCATCGCCCAGCGGCCCGGCGGGCTCCTTGCCGCGAAGGTGACTCTAACCTCGCTGTTTCGCTTGGGGTGACGAGGTGACGCTGTGGGGTCGATCGAGGTGGTATCGGGCGGTGGGCATGGTGGGGACCCGGCGCGTTGGTCGGGTTCTCCAAGGGTCTTTCGTGTCGTGGGGTGCCGGGGCGGCTGGTCAGTTGGCGGGGCGGGGTAGTGCGGCCAGGCGGTGGAAGGCGGCGGCGAGTTGTGTCGCCAGGGCCAGGTTGCTGAGCTCCGCAGGTGGAGGCGACGGCCGCCGCGGGTGATCCGGGCAGCGACGTGCAGGATCCGGTAGCGGAGTTTCTTGGGTTCGGCAGCCGCGAGTTCGCCGTCCAGCAGCAGGACGCGGGTCCAGGCCGGAAGGTCGATGGCGGCGAGGCTGAGTTCGAGCCAGGCGGCGTTGACGGAGAACAGGCGGGATGGGAAGCGTCCGAAGCCGGTGGTCTTGCCGCACCGGATGTGGTCCTCGACGGTGGCGTGTCCACGGTGGCGGACCTCCAGGAACTGGGCCGAGCCGCCGCCGGAGTACGGGGTGTCGGTGAGGAAGACCTGGTGCCGCGGGCCCTCGTCACTGTCGAACAAGGAGAGCTGGGCGCCGGGGTGCGGGCGTTGGCGGCGCACGATGATGCGGGTGCCGGCCGGGTAGCCGTTCAGGTCGACCATGCCGGTCAGCTCGGCGACCTCGGCGGACTCACGCAGGGTCCCGTCGGCGTCCAGGGCGGGATGCCAGACCTGTTGGGGCAGGGCGCGGATCGCGCGGCGGACGGGTGCGGTGACCGCGTATCCGACTGAGAAACGCAGGTGAAGGCCGTTGTCACGCAAGGCGCACAGATGTGTGAGGAACGCCTTCGCGCTGCCCGCGCTGTCGGTGCGGACCAGGATGTCGGTGCCGTGCCGGTGGGCGTCGGGGGTCTGCGCGAGGGCCTGGTCGAGCACGGTGATGTGACCGGCGGCGGTGTTGGCTCCGGCGTTGCCGGGCCGCAGCAGCCCGGACATCGCCTCGCCGGTGTTGGCCAGGAAACACAGCAACGGGTGGAACCCGAAGCCGCCTTTGTAGGTGGGTGCGGCCTGGTCTTTCTCGGAGTGGCAGGTGACCAGCGTGGCGTCGAGGTCCAGGACCAGGCCGGGCAGTTCGCGTCCGCCGGCCTTCACTGCGGGTATCGCGGTGCGGGTCTCGGCGGCCTGCAGCCAGGCCACCTCCCGGGCTGCGGCGCGGGCCGACCGCAGGCGGTCCAGTATGCGTGCGTCGACGGCGGCCAGCAGCCGCCAGGCCGTCGGCGTGGAGGCCACCGGGCCGAACACCTCGCGCTGGTCCCGCAGAACGGCCAGATCCGCGATCGCCTCGCCGCCGTCGGCGAGCATCACTGCGAGATCGGTGGCGATCCGGCCCGGGTCATGGCCGGTGCCGCGCGGCCAAAGCGGCCGGAGCACGGTGGAACCGGAGCACGGTGGAATACGCCGCCGTCAGCCCGGTCGCTTCGGCGAGGTCCGCCAGCAAACGTGCTCCGGCGTGCCCGACCACCCCCGATCCGTCAGTGGACACCACAAGCCGGGGCCGCGAACCGATATCCTTCACGCAGAAAGTGCCTTCCTCTGGCGACGACAGAACCCCTAAGAGCTCGTAACACGATCATGAGTCGGGCTTGTTGAGGCGTCGCCAGCAGATGAGGCTGCAGGCGAGGGAGACGAGCGCATTGTGGAGTTCGGTGCGACGTTCCCAGCGGACGGCGAGTCGTTTGAACTGGTGCAGGAGCGCGAAGGTCTGCTCGACGACGTAGCGGAGTTTGCCCATGCCCTTGATGTTCGGGGCGCCCTTGCGGGAGATGACGGGCAAGATCCGGCGTCTGCGCAGTTCATCGCGGTTGGGGTTGGAGTCGTATCCCTTGTCTCCGAGCAAGGCGTCCGGGCGTCGGCGGGGTCGGCCGGGTCGGCCTGCCACCGGTGGGATGCCGTCGACCAGGGCGAGGGTCTGGGTGACGTCGTTGACGTTGGCTGCGGTCGTGATGACTTTCAGCGGGGTGCCGCGTCCGTCGCAGATCAAGTGGTGTTTGCTGCCCGTCTTCCGCCGGTCGACCGGCGACGGACCGGTGTCGGCTCCCCCTTTTTCGCGCGGATGTGGGAGCCGTCCACGCACGCCCTCGACCAGTCGAGCCGGCCGGCCGCGTTCAGCTCGGCGAGCAGGATGCGGTGCAGCTGGTCGAAGACTCCGGCCTGCTGCCACCGCTCCAGGCGCCGCCAGCAGGTCTGCCCGGAGCCGAAGCCCAGCTCAGGTGGCAGGAGTTGCCAGGCGATGTCGTTGTGCAGGACGTACAGGATGCCCTGCAGACACAACCGGTCTGCCACCGGCCGCGGCCCTGGCGACCTCGTCGGCCAGGGCGGCAGCAGCGGCTCGATCAGTGCCCACAAGTCGTCGTCCACGATCCACGGCCGAGTGCTCACACACTCACGAACGGCCGAATCATCACACCGGTTACGCCCGACCAGGGCATCTCAACAAGATCCTGTTACGAGCTCTAAGGGTTGTCCCGTAAATGATCTTTGAGGTGGGCAGGGTCGGTCGCGGTGCGGTCCGCTGGCCTATCCGGCGATGGCGAGATTGTGCATGCGGGCGATGCCGAGGACGGCGTGGTGGACGCCGTC
>NZ_JBEZLW010000099.1:0-5283 GCF_040652395.1 Streptomyces sp. NPDC048269 | reverse complement strand
ATCCGAAGCGAACGAGGCATCCGCTGGGGCGGCAGACCGCTACCCACAGCGGCCTGACCACCCAACCCGGCCAACCTTCCCGGTCACAGCACTAGACGTCGTGCCCGTGAGCGGTGAGCCATCGATGGACCGCAGCCTTGTCGGCGACGCTGATGCGCGCCGCATCTTCGGGAGCAGCGGGGCTCGGGCTCTCGTCCTCGTTGAACGCGGTATCGGTAACCCGGGCGATGACCCAGTCGGAAAGCTCCCGCGCGGCCTCAGAAGACAGGCGTCGCGACTTCCAGTCCCGGCTGCCCTCGGCTGCGGTGGGCGAGTGGTTGCGTGCCGCCTCAGCCAGCCACACCGGTACGAGGCGCTCGACCACCTGTTCGTCGGGCGAAGGGGAGGGGGCGTCCGCGGATTCGGTCATGGTGACAGCATGACCTCCTGAGAGGGGCCCCACTCGTCATCTCGACCGTACAGCCGCATCCTTCCGCCGCGCAGGGGGGTGCCGCAGCGCCACCGGGATCCGTCGTGGGCAGGCTCGACTCCTCCAGATGCCGCAGACGACCCGTTCCGCCGGGATGGTGGCCGACCAGCCGACACCAGCCCGCCCCCGCGGACGGCCCCGGCCCCGGGCCGGTCCGCGCAGTCGTCGCGCGTGCGCCGGCACCGCGCCGTGCACCCCGTGCGTGCTCCGATCGGACCACGGACGGGCTCAGCGGGGGAGCACAGCCCAGCTGTCGAGCGTTGCACCGTCGAAGGGAGTACTGCCCAGCAAACCTGGTAGGGGTCATGGGGGCGGACGGGCATCCGGGCACGGGCGGGGAGCGTCCGACTGGAGACAGCCCCAAGGCGTCCTGCGGGATCTGCCCGCAGATCCCCCAGGCACCCTACTGGGGCGGACCATCGTTGCCGTGTGGTACTTCATGTCCGTGACCAGAAGAAATCCCCGCTTCACGACAACAGATGCTCCGCCGGCCAGGCGGCAGATCCAGTCCTGGCAGGACGCCGAGCACAACGCCGCAGCATGGATGCGGCACTGGGGGTTCAGAGACGCTCAGGCCAAGCCCGGCGGCGCCGACGGCGGTATAGACGTGCGCTCACGCCACGCCTTGGGGCAGGTCAAGTATCAGGCCGCAGCGGTCGGTCGCCCGGAACTGCAGAACCTCTTCGGCGCCCGCGGACGCGACATGGACAAGCAGCTGCTCTTCTTCACCGGCAGCAGCTACGCCACGACCGCCCTCCAATACGCGGACACCAACGACATCGCTCTGTTCGTCTATGCCCTTGATGGGGCCATGGTCCCGGTCAACAAAGTCGCCCGACGCATTGGCAATCCACCGATCCCGGTGACGCCTCCGACTCCGGATGCTCGCTCTCTGCGCCTCACCGCGGTCACCACCACCGCCGGCACAGCCGCTCCACCACCCCCGGAACTTCCCCAAGCACGCGCCCAGATGCCGCCCGGAGGCGGTCGGATCGTCTTGGGGCTGATCCTGGCCGTCCCCGCCGTGATGCTTCCCCGCGCGTCCACGACCATTCCCTGGCCCAACACGACCGTGATGACCATCGGACTGCTGGTTACTCCCCTCGTCCTGATCTTCTGGGGCCTGGCGGAGAAGAACCGGCACAGCTTCGTGCCGACCGGCACCGGCTTGGTCCTCATCAACGTCGTATTGGGCTGGATGATGAACCGGCGAGTGTGGCACGAGAGTGCCGAAAACGTACGCATCACGCTCACTCTCACCCTTGTGATCCTTGTCGTTGCGCCCCTGTTGATCTGGCGGAATGCCCGAGCCCGCGCCCGGGCCGTGGCTGCTGCGGCGACTGCGGGCACCCAGGCGACGTCGGACTCCCGGGACAGCTGAACCAGTCGGGATCTTCCTGAGCCTCGGGCAGTAGTGGCGCCACGGTTGGTCGGTGCGGCCGCCCGTTCGGCACGCTTGCCGGCTGGCAGCGAGCCGGGTGGCAGAAGAACGGATATGCGTGCGGCTCGGGCCTGTCACACGGAGGGCGCGCCTCGCCGCTTCCCCCGTGGCACACCGCCCCTCGCCGGCGCGCTGTCCGGGGTAGGGCGGTCGTACGATCGATTCAGGGGTCCGGCAGACTCCCGAAAGAGACGCGCGGTATGAGGCCACAGGGACCACGAGGACCACAGGGACCGTACGTCGGCGGGGAGGGCCACTTCCTCCACCGCGGGGCACGGCTGGTCTTCGACGATGTGGGCGCGGGACCGCCGGCCGTGTACGCGCACGGCGGCTTCGTCAGTCAGGCCGTCGAGGACCGGATGGGCCTCTTCGACTGGACGCCGGTCTTGGACGCGGGTCGCCGCCTGGTCCGCTACGACGCGCGGGGGCACGGAAGGTCCACCGGCGGGCCCTCGGCCGCCGACTACACCTACCCGTCCCTCGCCGACGATTTCCTGGCTCTTCTGGGCCATCTGGGTGTCACCGAGGCCGTCGACGCGATGGGGGCCTCGATGGGGTGCGGCACTGTGCTGCACGCCGCGGTACGGGCGCCAGAGCGGTTCTCCCGGCTGGTCCTGCTCATCCCCCCGACTGCGTGGACGACGAGGGAGGCGCACGCCCGGGCCAACCGGGAGTCAGCCGAGACGGTCGCGCGGGAGGGGCTCGACACCTGGCTCGCCAAGAGGCGCCGGCAGCCCCCTGCAGTGGTGTCCGACGTTCCCGAGTTCCCACCGACGCCCGCGGAGGGGGTACTCCCGGCCGTCCTGCGCGGGCTGGCCCGGTCCGACCTGCCGTCGCCCGAGGACATCGCCCGGCTGCGCCTGCCGGCTCTTGTCCTGGCCTGGGCCGACGACCCTGGTCACCCCCTGTCCACTGCGCGGACGCTGGCTGCCGTACTGCCGGGGGCGGAGCTGCACGTGTCGGAGACGCGCGCAGACATCCGCACCTGGGGCGAACGCGTAGCGGAATTCCTGGTTGCCCCGCCCCGGCAGGGGTAGGCGCCGTCCGAAGCGCGGCCCGCGAGGAGGCATACGTTGTCCCGGAAGGATGAGCGCACATTGGTCCTCGTACGGCATGGAAAGGCCGTACCGAAGGACGTCGACGAGGATTTCGACCGCGCGCTGGCCGACCGGGGGCGGCACGACGCGCCCGAGGCCGGCCAGTGGCTCGCCGCATCAGGAGTCAGGGCCGACCTGGCCCTGTGTTCTCCCTCGCGGCGTACGCGGCAGACGTGGCAGCTGATGGTGCCGCAGCTGAGCGAGCCGCCACCCACCACGTACGAGGACAGGCTCTACAAAACCGGTCCGGACGAACTGCGGGCCGCCCTGGCCGAAACCGACGACGGCGTCGCCGGCCTGGTGCTGGTCGGGCACAACCCCGGCATCCACGAATTGGCCAGAACGCTGTGCGGGGATGGGCCGAAACATCTGGTGCGCCGGATCCACGACGGCTTCCCCACCGCAGCGGTCGTCGTTCTCGAACTGGCCGGCAGTTGGAAGAGCCTCACCGCCGGCGCGGGACGCCCGACCGCCATTTGGGCCCCGGGCGACTGACCTCGCCCCGGGCCGGCGGTCAGTCAGAGGTGGGTCTGCTCCCGCCGGTTCGGTCGGCCCGCGATGCACGACCGCCTTCGCGCGTCCGGCCGGCATGCGCTGCCAACTCCTGTCGGCGGTCAGGCGGACGGTGGCCCTGACCGAACATGGCAGATCGCGCGGGCCAGGCGGTGGCGGGACACTCCTGGCCGGTGAGCTGCCGACTCATCAAACGGCGGTAGATGTAGTCCACTGGGCTGACCAGGGGACCCGGCGCGAGGTCGCGTCGTGCGTTGCCGCCGGTCACCCCCGCGGGAACTCGTCCGTAGCCTTCGCCTCCGGGCGCGCCTTGGTGACGGTGCAGACGCCGTCCCCACACTGGCGCTCCAGACGGCCGCGGGAGATGGTCTGCGCCAGGCCGACCATCCAGCAGGTCGGGCAGCCGCGGAAGGCGATCAGGGCCAACGGGGCCGCAAGCAGGGTGGCCGGGCCGGCGACGGGCACCAGGGCGATCGAGCCGAGGATCAGCCCGAAGCCGATGGCGCCGCGAGCCAGGTGGCGCGGGACGGATTTGCTGGCGAAGTCCATCGCGGGCGCGGCGGACTGTCCGGTGGCCCGGGCCTTCGCGCCCTGGGCGGACTTCGCGGTGTGCGCAGTGGTTGCAGTGTTCGCAGTGGTCGAGGTGCTCGCAGTGGTCATGGTGCTCGCAGTGTTCACGGTCTTCACGCTCGGGAGTCCCCTCCGACTGGTTGGTCGATGGCTTGATCAGGTGCCTGATCGGTCGCTGTCAGTGAGTGACGCAGCGCTGCGCGTGCTCTGTGCAGCCGCGATTTCATCGCGGCGTCGCTCAGACCGAGCGAACGGGCGACGCTCTTGCCGGGCAGGCCCTGTACGTCCCGCATGATCAGGACCTGCCGCTGGTCACCGGGAAGAGCGCTGACCGCAGCCGCTATCCGCGCCACCTCCAGCCTGCGCAGCACCGCGTCCTCGGCGGACGGTTCCGCAGTCGCCTCCGGTTCGGCCGACGCCCCGTCGCTCCGCGAGACGAGCAGCCGTACCTGCCGGAGGCATTCGTTGCGCACGATCCGGAACATCCATGAGGCAAGCGCGCCAGTGGCCCGCAAGGTGCCGATCTTCCGGTAGAGGATGATCAGCGCCTCTTGCGCCGCATCCTCCGCGTCCTGCGGCGAGGCGCACAGCGATATGGCGAACTTGCGCACATGAGGCTGCGATTCCATGACGACGGTGGTGAGCGAAGTGACGTCGCCGTCCTGAGCGGCCCTGATCAGCCGCTCGTCCGGCCAGGGGAAGCGTTGGTTCATTTGCTACTCATATCCGTAAGGAGCCCCGCGCGGGCGCTGGTCAGCTTCGGCCCTTGTAGCGCCGCATCAGGTGCCAGCTGCACGCGCCCACGAGCAGGGCTCCGACCACTACAAGGCTGGTGACCATCATTGGTGTGTCCTCCCGGTTCTGCCGACCCGTTCGGCCGGTACACAGACAAGAGGCGGCGAGGTCCGGAAAGGATTCACTTCCGGCCGAGGTTTTTCTTTGAGCCGTACACGGCCCCGCGGCGAGCGCTGTTGACGGAGCAAGATCCGTCGTCGGTCATGTCGAGCGAGCAGACCAGAGGTGGTACTTGCGGCTGTCCGGCGTGCCGTGCTGGAGAAGGAGGGCGATCTCACGAAATGCAACCAAGTGGTGACCTGTTGTCACAGGCCCAGGGTGATGGCCATTCGGGTCATCTCGGCGGTGCTGTTGATGTTGAGCTTGGCGCGGATGCGGCGGAGGTAGGCGTCGACGGT
>NZ_JBEZLW010000098.1:0-5451 GCF_040652395.1 Streptomyces sp. NPDC048269 | reverse complement strand
CGGTCGGCGCACCCGCGCAGCGGGCCCCGACGACGATGGCGTCGTAGGTCGTGTTCGTCATGGCGTCACCTGCCGGTCGCTGTTCTTCCACGCTAGCCGGGGACCCCGGCCGGCGCGCCCGGAAGAGGGAGCCGGCGGGAGCCTCAGCACGTCCGATCTCGCGTTCGTCCGTCGGAGGCGCATGGCGTGTCACATGACTGGTCGACGCTCGCGTGCGGCATGTTCTCCCCGGCGGGGGATGTCCGAAGAGCCCGGAACGTGCGACTGTGCGGAGGTGTCCCGGTGGACGCGAACGAGGGCGGACGGGACCGGTCTGACGACACGTCACGGTCACCGTCGCCGAGCGGTCGGCAACCCGCGCCGGCGGGCCCGCAGCCAGGGAGGGAGCCGCTTCCGGCCGGACGTCCTGCAGCCCCCGCTGCAGGCTCCGGTGACGGTGGACGGGCAGGTCCGGAACGGTTGCGTGCCGTTATGCGTTCCCTCGTGCCGCCGGGTTCCTCTCCGCCGGGCCCGGCGCGTCCGGAGTTCTGGCGCAGCCCGCTGCGGGGGCCGTGGCTGACGTCGGTCTTCGGCCTGGTCCTGCTCCTCGGCGTGACGGTCCTGTTCGTGACCGGGCTGCTGTCGTACGCCGCCTACAACCCGGATCTCGCGGCGGTCAACGACCAGACACCAGGCAAGGGGTGGCTCGGTTTCTACCTCTTCTCCTGGCCGACCTCGCCGTACTGGCTCTACCGGGTCACCCAGGGCGTGCACGTCGTCCTCGGGGCCGCACTCGTACCCGTGCTCCTCGCCAAGCTCTGGTCCGTCATCCCCAAGCTGTTCGCGTGGCCGCCCGTACGCTCGCTCGGCCAGGGCATCGAGCGCCTGTCCCTGCTGCTCCTGGTCGGCGGGGCGGGCTTCGAGTTCGTCACCGGGATCCTCAACGTCCAGCTGCACTACATCTTCCCGGGCTCGTTCTACACGCTGCACTTCTACGGCGCCTGGGTCTTCATCGGCGCGTTCGTGGTGCACGTGTCCTTCCGGCTGCGGCGCGCCGTCCGCGCCGTGCGGGCCGGATCCGCCGTACAGCCCCCCGCCGACACCGAGGAGGCGGCCGGGCTGGTCTCGCCCCGGCCGGCGCAGCCGACCATCTCCCGACGGGGTGCGGTCGGCCTGGTCGGCCTGGGCTCGCTGGCGCTGTTCGCGGTGACGGCCGGGCAGAGCGTGGGCGGCTGGTGGCGCCGGACGGCGCTGCTCGCCCCGCACGGCGGCCGGGATCCGGGGTCGGGCCCGAACGGCTTCCAGATCAACAAGACCGCCGGTTCGGTCGGTGTCCGCGCGAGCGACATCGGCCCCGCCTGGCGGTTGACCGTGCGCGGCCCCGGGCGGCAGGTCATCCTGACCCGGGAGGAGCTGCTGGCCATGCCGCAGTACGAGTCGGCCCTGCCCATCGCCTGTGTGGAGGGCTGGTCGACGCCCGACCAGTCGTGGAGCGGGGTACGGCTCATCGACCTCGCCGCCCTCGTGGGGCTCGACGGCGACATGCCGCAGGTCCTGGTCGAATCCGTCCAGCGGGGCGGCTCGTTCAGATCGGCGGCTCTGCGCGACAACCAGGTACGAGACCCCCGCGCCCTCCTCGCCGTGCGCGTCAACGGCGCTGTCCTGTCCCGCGACCACGGCTACCCGGCCCGCGTCATCGTCCCCGGCGCTCCGGGGGTCCTCAACACCAAGTGGGTCACCCGCCTCACGTTCGGAGAGCCGGCATGACGAGCTTTCGCCGACTCTACGGGGCCTCGCCGCTCCACCTGCTCCTCGTCCTGGCCTCCTTCGCCCTGGCCGGTTACGCCGGCGTGCGCCTGCTGAAGGGGGACACCCTGGGAGTGGCCCTCTGGTTCGTCGGGGCGGCCCTCCTGCACGATCTGGTTCTCCTGCCGCTGTACGCCATGACCGACCGGGCCGTCCAGCTCCTGTTCCGGGGGAGTGGAGACGGCAGGCAGCGGGCCCCCGGGCCGAGCGTCAACTACGTGCGCGTACCGGCATTCCTTTCGGGCCTGCTGCTCCTGGTCTGGTGGCCGCTGATCCTCCGCCAGGTCGGCCACTACACGGCGGCCACGGCCCTCCCGGCGGACGTGTTCCTCGGACGCTGGCTGCTCATCACGGCAGGCTTCTTCGCCGCCTCTGCCGTCGTGCTGCTCGTGCGGATGTGGAACCGGTCGAGGCCGCGGAGGCCCGAGAAATGACGGGCCGTCCGGTCACGTGGGGCTGAGGTCTCCGCCGGTGTGAGCGGACGGTGCTCGGCGATCGGTGCCCGGGCCCGGTGTCTTCGGGCGGGTCGCCCCGGGCCACCGCCGTACCGCCGAGGCCACGAGGACCAGGAGGACGGCGATGCCGTACGTGGTCGCGCTCAGTGCTGCCTCGTAGCCGAAAACCGGTCCGAGGAGGTACACGGCCGCGCCCGCGAGGGCGACGCCCAGCCATTCCCAGCGTCCGTCCAGTGCCACGAGGGCGATCAGGAGCAGGGCGTACCAGGAGTATCCGGGGGTGAGGAGCGCGAAGGCCCAGCCGGTGACCAGGAGTGCGCCGCTCCACGGACGCCTCGGGTCGCCGCGCCGCATCACGTGGAGGGACACGCCCGCCACGGCGGCGATGAGTACCGGGACGGCCCAGCTGTCGGGCAGGACGAGGCGGAGCAGGGCGTAGCGGGAGCCGGCGGAGGGGTCGTCGTAGCCTTCCTCGTCCACGTAGCCGGTGAGGTACCCGAAGACGGAGTCGTGCGAGAGGAGGACGTAGGGCAGGTAGCTGAACAGGGTGAAGGCCGCTGCGGGGACCAGGACGGCGGCCGCGTCGCGGACCCGGCGCACGCCGGACAGTGCGCCGGGCATGACGATGGCGGGCATGAGTTTGGTGGCGATGGCGGCGCCCAGGACCAGGCCTCCGGCTGCCCGGCGGGTGGGGCCGTGCGCCGCGACGAGACCGAGGCCCACCACGGCCGGCAGCACTCCGAGGACGTCCACGTGTGCGTTGTTCACGGCCTCGATCGGTACGGCGGGACACCAGGCCCAGTAGGCGGCCCTGCGCAGGTCCTGGCCCCGGCGGCGCAGGATCAGCAGCAGCGCACCGGTCACGCCGAGGGAGAGGAGACCCGCTCCGATCTGGAGCGGCTTGTGCCGGGCTCCTGCCGGGGAGAGCCCGTCGACCGCGAGGAAGTACGCCTCGGCGACGGGTGGGTAGATGGTGTGCACGGCGGGCCGGTTGATCCGGGTGCAGTGCGGTGCCGGGCCGGCATGGGGAATGAGGGCACGGTTCTGGCCGGTGCAGGCCGCCCCCGTGGGGAAGAGCCACGTGTCCCGGAGCGGGACCAGCTCCGGGTCCTGCGGGGCATGGTCGTACGGGGAGATGCCGGCGGACTGGACGCGGCCGTCCCAGGCGTAGCGGTACGCGTCGGTGCTGGTCCGGGGCGGCGCCACCAGGCCGGCCAGGGTGACGGCGACCGCCCCGGCGACGAGCAGCGGCACGACGTGGGCGGCCGGGACCCGGCGCAGCGCCAGCAGGGCGCCGGCGAACAGCGTCCAGCAGGCCGCGTACCACCCGAACAGCCCGGCGGGGCCGGTGGAGTAGCCGTCGTACCGGATGGTGAGGACGAGGACCGCGGTGAGGGCGGCGAGGGCCGTGGCGGTCAGGGCGGTGGCGGTCAGGGCGGTGCGCGGGTTCACGCCCGCAGCGTTCCAGGAACGGACCTGGAAGTGGCGCTGGGCGTCCCGCATGTCCGCATTCCGTAAGGTGTTCCACCCGCCCGTCCGGGCGCTGCCGGGGGTGTCATGGGAGCCATGCGCTTCACTCCGCCCCCTGGCCCGCCGATCACCTTCAAGGCACGGTTGCACGACGCCCGTACCGCCACGGCGCTCGGCCGCTGGCTCGGGCTCGCAATGGTCGTCTGTTTCACCACCGGTGTGCTGAGCCACTACCTCCAGCACCCGCCGCTCTGGCTGGCCGACCGGCTGCCGAGCCGCCCGTACTGGGGCTATCGGCTCACCCAGGGGCTGCACGTGGCCTCCGGCATCGCCGCGGTCCCGCTGTTGCCGGCCAAGCTGTGGGCGGTCTACCCGCGGCTCTTCGCGTGGCCGCCCGTCCGGTCGGTCCTGCACGCACTGGAACGCCTTTCGGTGGCGGTGCTCGTCGCCGCCGGGATCTTCGAGCTGTTCACCGGGCTGCTGAACACCTTCCAGTGGTACCCCTGGCCGTTCTCCTTCGTACCCGTGCACTACGCCGTCGCCTGGCTCCTGCTGGGGGCGCTGCTGCTCCACGTCGCCGTCCAATGGCCGCGGATCCGAGACCATTTCACCCGCCGCTCACCCGGAACCCTGGCCCTTCCCGCAGCCGACGGACCGGACCGGCGGCAGCTGCTGGCTGCCGTCGCGGCAGGGGCCGGCGCGGTCACGCTGACGACGGTCGGGCAGTCCGTCACCGCGCTCGCTCCGCTGGAGCTGTTCGGTCCGCGCAGCCCGGCGGACGGTCCGCAGGGGCTGCCGGTGAACCGTACGGCCGCCGCGGCACGCGTCACCGAGGCGTCCCTGGCCGGCTGGCGGCTGACCGTCGAGGGACCCCGCCCGTACAGCCTCTCGCTGGAGGAGCTGCGCGCGATGCCGCAGCACGAGGTGACGTTGCCCCTCGCGTGCGTCGAGGGCTGGAGCAAGTCCGCCCGGTGGACGGGAGTACGGGTACGTGACGTGCTCGACCGCGCCGGAGGGGGCACGGGCGCGCGGTGCCGGGTGGTGTCGCTGGAAGTGGCGGGCGCGTACCGCGTGACGGAGATGGGCCGCCTGTACGCGCGGGACCCGCTCACCCTGCTGGCGCTGCGCCTGAACGGCGAGGTGCTGTCCCTGGACCACGGCTACCCGGCGCGGATCATCGCCCCTAACCGGCCCGGCGTGCTCCAGACCAAGTGGGTCGGCCGACTGGAGGTGTGGTGATGGCGTACCGGTACGTGGTGGGAGGCTTCGGCCTGTTGGTGATGGCCTTCGGCGGCTCCCTGGTGGTGCGGGAGCCCGAGCCGTGGCGGATCGTGCTGTGGCTCGCGGGTGGAGTCCTCGTACACGACGGGCTGATCGCGCCGCTGCTGATCGCGATCGCGGCACTCACCGCAGCGGCGGGTCTGCGCCTGCGCGGGGTTCCGCGCGCCGCGCTGATCGTCGCGGGCTCACTGACGGCCGTCGCCCTGCCGCCGCTCCTGCGGCCGGGCGGCGTGGCCAACGCGACGGTGCTGCCGTTGGACTACCTGCGGAACTGGCTGCTGGCGATGGCGGCCCTCGCCGTGATCACGGCCGGGTACGCCGGAACGCGCGCATGCGTGCGCCGGGCGGCGGCCGGCCGGCGCTGAGGACGGGGCCGACGCGCAGGGGGCTGACGCCGGACAGGCGCAGCGCCAGCAGGGTGAGCGGGTCCCGCGCGTACAGGCGGCCCATCTCCGTCACG
>NZ_JBEZLW010000097.1:0-5690 GCF_040652395.1 Streptomyces sp. NPDC048269 | reverse complement strand
ACTTTTCACTGTGTACTGACGTGTGCTCTTCCCAGATACGAGGGGGGGCCACCCGCATTGCGCGGATGCCGCCCTCTCGTGCTTTCCGGGGTCAGGAGCGCTTCGGACCGAGGCCGTTGAGCAGTGCGTCCACGACCGCGGCCGCGAGCGTGTCCGGGTCGGTGGAGTTCTCCGCCCGTTCGAGGATCGCCTGCTCGATCAGCGCGTGGTAGACCCGGCGGGCCCAGCCCAGATCGGCGTCCGGGCGCAGCAGGCCGGCCTGCTGCGCCCGCTGCATGAGCAGGTTGCCCTTGGCGAAGATGCGCTCGTGCGCGGCGATGGCGGACGGGTCCCGCAGCTGGGGCTGCCCGACGGTGTACCTCCAGCCGCTCTTGATCTGGATGACGTTCGCGGTGATCTGGTGCAGCGCCACCAGCGGGGGTGCGGTCTCCGGGCGGCCGATGTCGATCGCCTCCTCGACCTGGCGGAAGGCGTGGGCGGCCATGGCGTCGATGAGCGCCTCGCGGGACGCGAAACGACGGTGGACGGTGGTGCGCGCGACGCCGGCGGCCGCCGCGATCTGTCCCAGGCTCGCGGTCGGATCGTCGCCTAGGACGCGCTCGGCCACTTCCAGGATCGTCCGTACGGTGCGCTCGGCGTCCGCGCGCAGCGGGCGCTCTCTCGTTGTCTCGGTCATCTCTTTGAACAGCCTCTCCGTCGTCGCCTGCCGTCAGTGGATGCATCTTCTCGTCCAGTCTAGGTGACACCAAAGTAGCAAGACAACGAGAAAACGCATCACCGATGTTGCATCTAGCGAGTTTCTTGATACTTTGAAGTCGCGGGTCAACGGGAACTCGCAACTACCAAGGAGTGGATGGCATGTCGGAGAACCAGCAGAACTGGACCGAGACGTACGAGTTCGTCGAGGGTTTCCAGGCCTCCGGCCCGGCCCACCTGCAGAAGGTCGGCGTACTCAAGACCGGGCCCGCGGACGCCCGCCGTGTCCTGGTTCTGCTGGGTGGCCGCGAGGGCGGCGCGGGCGTCTTCCGGCACACGGCACGGAGCCTGGCCCGGGCCGCGGACGACCTCCAGGTGTGGGCCGTCGACCCCCGCGAACAGAACCTCGCCGACCTCTCCGCCTTCGCCGGCAGCCCCGAGCAGGCCACCGAGTACTACTTGGGCGGCCACTACCAGGTACAGCAGGCCTCCGACTCGCTCTTCGCCGCGCAGTGGGGCCTGGAAGTCCTCCTCGAGGACGTGCGCCGCGTGGTCCTCGCCGCCTCGGACGGCGGACGGCGCGACGTCGTACTGGGCGGCGTGTCCGTCGGTGCGAGCGCCGCACTCCTCTACGCGGCCTGGGACTTCGACGGAGCCCCCGGACACC
Organism: Streptomyces sp. NPDC048269; assembly: GCF_040652395.1. Classification (NCBI taxonomy): domain Bacteria; kingdom Bacillati; phylum Actinomycetota; class Actinomycetes; order Kitasatosporales; family Streptomycetaceae; genus Streptomyces; species Streptomyces sp. NPDC048269. Next base: position 4,327 of record NZ_JBEZLW010000097.1, on the reverse strand, counting down.
GTGACCTGGCCGGCCTGGCCGTCGTCGACGGCGGGGTGCACAACGCCTACGCCGGCGCGGGCATGGAGTTCGCGCTGCCCCTCGACGCCGCCAAGGGCTGGCTCGGCGCGATCGAGAGCGGCGCCGTGTTCGAGAACTTCACCAGCACCACCCTCGGCCTCGGCGACCAGCCCGAGTCGGCCGCCGTCTGGTTCCAGCTCGCGGCCCAGCACGCGCTCGCCGACCCCGACGCCCCGGCCGTCCTCGCCGACCGGCTGCCCGAGGCGGTCCGCACCGACCGCAAGCTCACCAACGCCGGACTGCTCGGCTGGCTCGTCGACGCCCAGCACGTGCACCCCTCGTACTCGGTGCACGCGGGCCGGCTGGAAGACACCGGCGCCTGGACCAACGACGGCCACACCCAGCTGCGGACCGTCGCCGAGGCCTTCGCCGGCCCCCGTCCCGGTGCCTGGGTCTGGTACACCCTCAACCGCGTCATGCTCGACCTGGTCGCCGCGATCGACTTCGCCGAGACCGACGTCACCCGCATGCTCGGCCTGCGCCTGCCGCACGGCCAGGCCATCGACGTGCCGCTGTACACCTTCCAGTCCGGCCTGACCAACGGCACCACCGGCCAGGCCGCCGCGACCGTGACCGCGAACAGCCGCATCCCCGAGATGTCCCTGCACTCCGACAGCGCCCTCACGCACCAGGACGTCGTGTACGCCCGGTGGGAGGACAACCGCTTCCTGCAGACCCTCTCCCAGTTCCTCCGGGAGCTCCCGCGGCGCGCCCACTGATCAGGCGCACCGCCCCAGATCGGGGCGGCAGGGGCCCATCCCCCGCGACCCCTGCCGCCCCTTCCCGACCACCGTGATCAAGGAGAGCTCCGATGGCCGCCGTCGCCACCCCGACCCCGGAGGCACCGCCGCGCGCGGGCCTCACCATCCTCGCCCTGTGCCTGGCAGTTTTCATCGTCCCGTACGGCCTGAGCAGCGCGCCGGTCGCGCTCCCCGCGATCGGTGGGGACCTCGACGCCGGGGTCGTACCGCTGCAGTGGGTCGTCAACGCCTACAACGTGACGGCGGCCAGCTTCATGATGGCGGCCGGTTCGATCGCCGACCGGATCGGCCGCAAGAAGGTGTTCGCCTTCGGCGTGGGTCTCTACGGAGTCTCCGCACTGATGGGCGCGCTCGCGACGAACATCCTGACGCTGGACATCGCACGAGGCGTCGCCGGCGTCGCCGCGGCCGCCATGATGACCGCCGGTGTGTCCGTCATGGCCAACATGTTCCACGGTGCCGCCCGCGCCAAGGCCTTCGCCTTCGTCGGTGTCACCATCGGCGCCGGGCTCGCCATCGGCCCGACCACCTCGGGTCTCCTCGTCTCCGGTCTGGGCTGGCGCTCCATCTTCTGGGTCCAGGTCGCCATCGCCGCAGCGTCCATGGTCGGCCTCAAGCTCATCCAGGAATCCAAGGACCCCGACGCCAACGCCGTCGACTGGGCCGGCACCGTCACCTTCACCCTCGCCCTTTTCTGCTTCACCCTCGCCATCATCGAAGGTCCGCAGTGGGGCTGGGGCAGCGCCGCCGTCCTCGGCCTGCTCGGTGCGTGTGTTCTGCTCCTGGTCGCCTTCGCCGTCGTCGAGCGCCGGCAGCAACACCCGATGTTCGACCTCTCCCTCTTCGCCGAACCCCGCTTCATGGCCGTCAACCTGCTGGCCACCGCCGTCTCCTTCGGTTTCGTCGGCCTGATGGTGCTGCTGCCCTCCTACCTCGTCGGTGCCAACGGCCTCAGCAGCGGTGCGGCCGGCCTGACCATGCTCTTGCTCACCGCCCCGGTACTGCTCTTCCCCCTGGTCGCCGGACGGCTGGTCCAGGCCGGCGTCTCGATGCGGCCCATCCTCAGCGGCAGCCTCGCCCTGGTCGCCGCGGGACTGGCGTGGCTGACCCTCGTCCACCCGGGCATCAGCCTGCTCGGCCTGGCCGGGCCCCTGCTCCTGATCGGCATCGGCATCGGCCTCATCTACGGGCTGATGGACGGTGCGGCCGTCAGCACGGTCGTGCCCGCCAAGGTCGGCATGGCGAGCGGCATGTTCAACACCATCCGGCTCGCCTCCGAAGCGGTCGCCGTGGCCGGCATGGTCGCAGCCCTGGTCTCCCTGGTGCAGTCCCGTATCAGCGACGGCCTGGACCGCTTCGCACAGGGCACCGACCTCGACGCCCGCGGTGTCACCGACAGCGTCACCAGCGGAAACCTCGACGGCCCGGTCGCCCAGGTGCCGACAGCCTCCCGTGACGCCTTCACCGACTTCCTCGGCCAGGGCTACACCGGCGGCTTCCAGACCGTCCTGTGGGTCACGGTGGCGATCTGCCTCGTCAGCGCCGTCGTCCTGCACCTCATCCTCACCGACCGCCCGGCCGACGAGACCCCGGCCACCGCCGACGGCGAACACGCCACCAGCCGCACGGCGGAGCACGCGGCCGTCTGACAGCCGCACGCCCCAGCCGCTGGAACCCCTCGATCGCCCGGTGCTCCCGCACCGGGCGATCTGCGTTCCGGCCCCACGGCCCGGACCCACCCCAGGAGAAGACATGCAGCGCACCTCGAAGCGACCCCTCGCGGCCGCCGTCGTCCAGCTCCCCCTGCCCGATACCGCGCTCGCCGTGTACCCGCCCACCCCCGGCGCCGCAGCGTCGCTGCACGAAGAGGAGGGCCGGCTCCTGCGCCGCCTGCCGCCGGCCCAGCGCCCCGGCTTCGTCGCCGGACGCGCGGCAGCGGGCCGCGCCCTCGCACTCCTCGGCGTCCAGGGCCCGGTCCTCCGCGACGGGCGGCGCCCCCTCTTCCCCCCGGGCACGCGGGGATCCATCAGCCACGCCACCGGCCCCATCGGGGCATCCATCGCCAGTACGCACCTGGACGTGATCGCCGTCGGGATCGACCTGGAACGCACGGACAGGCTCGGACGCGGAGCCGACCGGCTCGTCTGCACGACGCGCGAGCGCTCCTGGATCGCCCGGGCACGCCGCCCCGAGAGCCGCCTCTCCGTCCTGTTCTCCGCCAAGGAAGCCGTCTACAAGGCCCTGCACGGGATCAGCGCCCGGCCACCCGTCTTCCACGACGTGGAGATAGCGCTGGAAGGAAACCGGCTCGACATCCGGCTCGCCCCGGGACTCCTCCAGGAGCACCGCCGGATCGACGGCTGGTTTCAGCTCCTGCCCGGGGAATACGTCCTGACATCGGTCGCCGTCATATCCGGCACACGGACGGAGTGAAGCATTCCGACCGTCGCGCCTACATCGTTCGGCCGGGCTCGAATCAACCTTCGAATCATTTTCTTGTCTTCCGGCCGCACGGCGTGAAAGTGTCGTTCAAGTATCTGGAGGCTGGTTCGGTTCACCTGGGGGAACAGTGCTTCAATTCAACGTTCTCGGACCACTCGCGATAAAACGCGATGGCCGGGAGATAGCCGTACCGCGGGGCCCGAAAGTCCGACAGCTGCTTTCACTTCTGATCCTGCATCCCGGAGCGGTTGTCTCCCATGAATCCCTCATCGACGAACTCTGGAGCAAGGAGCCTCCCAAAACCGCCCTCTCGACGCTCCGCACCCACGTCTATCACCTGCGGAAGATCCTCAGGGAGGAGAGCGGCGGCGCCGCCCTGCCGGGACTGCTCCACACCTGGCCCGCCGGCTACGTCCTGCGGGCAGCACCCGAGCAGGTCGACGCGGAGGCCTTCCGCCGGTGCGCCCGGGAGGGGGAAGCACTGCTCAACACCGGTGAACTGGAAGAGGGCGCGCGAGCGCTCGCCCGCGCGCTGGACCTGTGGAGCGGGGGAGTGCTGACGGACGTCATGTGCGGCCCCGTGCTGACCCAGTACGTCCAGCACCTCGAAGAGGTACACATGCGGGTGCTCCAGCAGCGGATCGGCGCCGAAATGCAGCTCGGTCACCACGGTCATCTCGCGGCAGAGCTGAAAAGCCTCGTGACCCGGCACCCCCTCAACGAATGGCTGCACGGACAACTCATCACCGCGCTCTACCGGAGCGGTCGCAGAGGAGATGCCCTGCAGGCCTATCAGACGTTGCGGGGAATACTGCAGGAAGAACTCGGACTCGACCCTTCCCGCGCCTTGCAGCACATGCAGCGCGTCATTCTCTCCGGGGCCGACGGTGAAACCCTCGCAATGATTCAGAACGGGACACAGCGCTCCCCGTCGACGATATCCCGCCTACCCCAAGCCTGCTGAAGGAACCATCGTGCGCAAGGTGCTCATCGCCAACCGTGGCGAAATCGCTGTCCGCGTTGCCCGGGCCTGCCGGGACGCCGGGATCGCGAGCGTAGCCGTC
>NZ_JBEZLW010000096.1:0-5779 GCF_040652395.1 Streptomyces sp. NPDC048269 | reverse complement strand
GCCTACGTCGAACAGGACCTCCACGAAATCTACGAGGGCGAAGTCCGCTACGCCCGCGACGCCTTCGAAGGCCTGCGCCTGATGGACGCCCTCATCGCCGTGAAGCGCGGCGTCCCCGGCGCGTCGCTGCCCGAGCTCAAGCAGCGCCGCGTCGCCAAGAGGGACACTCCCGTCCTGCAGGTGGAGGAGGCGGAGGAGCCGGGCGGCCGCTCGGACGTGTCCGTCGACAACCCCGTCCCCACTCCGCCGTTCTGGGGCACCCGCGTGGTCAAGGGGATCCCGCTCAAGGACTACGCCTCCTGGCTGGACGAGGGCGCCCTGTTCAAGGGCCAGTGGGGCCTCAAGCAGGCCCGCGCCGGCGGCGCCACGTACGAGGAGCTCGTCGAGAGCGAGGGCCGTCCGCGCCTGCGCGGACTCCTGGACAAGCTGCACACGGAGAACCTGCTGGAGGCGGCCGTCGTCTACGGCTACTTCCCCTGCGTGTCCAAGGGCGAGGACCTGATCATCCTCGACGAGGCCGGCAACGAGCGGACCCGTTTCACCTTCCCGCGCCAGCGCCGGGGCCGCCGCCTGTGCCTCGCGGACTTCTTCCGCCCCGAGGAGTCCGGCGAGACCGACGTCGTCGGCCTCCAGGTGGTCACCGTGGGGTCGAAGATCGGCGAGGCGACGGCCAAGCTGTTCGAGTCCGACTCCTACCGCGAGTACCTCGAGCTGCACGGCCTGTCCGTCCAGCTCGCCGAGGCCATGGCCGAGTACTGGCACGCCCGCGTCCGCGCCGAACTCGGCTTCGGCGGCGAGGACCCGGACAAGGTCGAGGACATGTTCGACCTCAAGTACCGAGGTGCCCGCTTCTCCCTCGGCTACGGTGCCTGCCCCGACCTGGAGGACCGCGCCAAGATCGCCGACCTCCTCCAGCCGGAGCGGATCGGCGTCCACCTCTCGGAGGAGTTCCAGCTCCACCCGGAGCAGTCCACCGACGCGATCGTGATTCACCACCCCGAAGCGAAGTATTTCAACGCACGCTGAGGCGGACGGGCGTACACTGGTCGGTCCCATACAGGCCGGTCACCTGTTCCCGAGGGCATGTCCCGCGGGTGGAGGTGACCGGCCTTCTCGTCCCCTGAGAGAGGCGTGCCATGACAAGCACCGTTCCCGTCCCCGTGGTCCGTACGGCCGACGGGCACGCCCTGCAGGCGGTGCTGCTGGACATGGACGGCACCCTCGTCGACACCGAGGGCTTCTGGTGGGAGATCGAGGCGGACATCTTCCGCGAGCTCGGACACCGGCTCGAAGAATCCTGGCGCGACGTGGTCGTCGGCGGCCCCATGAGCCGCAGCGCCGCCTTCCTGATCCAGGCGACCGGCGCCGCCATCGGCCTCGCCGAGCTCAGCGTGCTCCTCAACGAGCGCTTCGAGGCCCGCATCGCCGACCAGGTCCCCCTCATGCCCGGCGCCGAGCGGCTGCTGAGCGAACTGGCCCGGCACAACGTGCCGACCGCCCTCGTCTCCGCCTCGCACCGCCGCGTCATCGACCAGGTGCTGCTCACCCTCGGCCGTGACCGTTTCACGATGACGGTCGCCGGGGACGAGGTCGCCCGTACCAAGCCGCACCCCGACCCGTACCTGCTCGCCGCGAACTCCCTCGGCGCGCACCCCGCCCGGTGCGCCGTCATCGAGGACACCGCCACCGGCGTCGCCGCCGCGGAGGCCGCCGGCTGCCGGGTCGTGGCCGTCCCCTCCGTCGGGCGCATCGAGCCCGCCCCCGGCCGGACGATCGTCCGCTCGCTGGAGGACGTCGACCTGCCGTTCCTCCGGTCCCTCATCAGCCCGCTGAACTGAGCGCTCTGAACCGACTGAGCGCCCTGAGCCGACCCGCTGAGCCGAGTCCGCTGAGCCGAGTCCGCTGGGCCGAGTCCCCTGGGCCGAGTCCGCTGGGCCGAGCGCCGAGCGCCGCGCATGCGCCCTCCGACGCCACGCACCGGTACACCCCGCACACGCTCTGTACCGAACGGTACGACCGCAAGGCCAAGGTCCTGCGGGAGGATCTTCCGTCGAATGCCCCGGAGGCTGAAATTCCATCCTCTCCGGGGCAGTTGTCCCGGGTGACGTTCGTCACCCGTCAAGCCCCCGACGCGCCTGTCCCAGGCCTCCTGTGCCTTCCCTTGTGTCCGGATTGATCAGCTCCTGACCGAATCCGGAGCGACCTCCCCATAGACAGCCAGTCCGCTCCCATCACGGTGCGAATACGCCCCAAGTCAGGCCAGTTCCAGCCATCCCGTCCCGGCCCACTAGTGTCGATCCGGGCACCGCGTCACACCTCAGCCGTCCGGGCACACACCCCTGTGCACGGGACCGCGTGGACCGATCGTCACTACACCGGCCCGATCGTTCCGCCCTGAACGGGCGACCGTCGCGAAGTGCCCTTTACGCCGCTTTGAGCAAGTGCCGGTTACAGGGAGTACTTCCAGCATGAACCGCAAGACCATGGTGCTGACGGCCGCGGCCGGACTGCTCACGCCCACGCTCGCCGCATGCGGCAGCGCCAGCGGCGGAGGAGCGGGATCCGGAGCGATCGTCGTCGGGACCACCGACCGGTTCGAGGCCGCCGAGTACGCCCCCGCCCCGTTCGACCCGGCCTACGCGTACGACGCCGGAGCCTGGAACGTCCTGCGCCAGACCGTCCAGACCCTGATGCACACCCCGCGCGGCGGCGGCCAGCCCGTCCCCGAAGCAGCGTCCGACTGCCGCTTCACCGACACCGGCAACGAGAGCTACCGCTGCACCCTGCGCCCCGGGCTCAAGTTCGCGAGCGGCGACCCGCTCACCGCCAAGGACGTCAAGTTCTCCATCGACCGCGTCCGCGCCATCAAGGACGAGAACGGCCCGTCCGCCCTGCTCTCCAACCTCGACAACGTCGAGGCCAAGGGCGCCGACACCGTCGTCTTCCACCTGAAGACCCCGGACGCGACCTTCCCGTACAAGCTCTCCACCCCCGCCACCGGCATCGTCAGCGAGAAGCACTACGACGCCAAGAAGCTCCGCGACGGCTTCGACGTCGACGGCTCGGGCCCGTACACGATGAAGGCCGAGGTCAAGGACAACCAGCTCGTCCGGGCCGTCTTCAGTAAGAACCCGAACTACAAGGGCGACCTGAAGCTCCAGAACGACAAGGTCGAACTGCGTACCTTCGGGGACTCCGCGGCCATGGGCAAGGCGCTCACCGACGGGAAGATCCACGTGGTCTCCCGCACCCTGTCGCCCGCCCAGATCACCGAGTTCGCGGCCAAGCCCCCCAAGGGCGTCAAGCTCGTCCCGATGCCCGGCATGGAGATCCGCTACCTCGGCTTCAACACCGAGGCCCCGGTCGTCAAGGACAAGGCCGTACGCCAGGCCCTCGCCGCCGCCGTCGACCGCAACGCCCTCATCTCCAAGGTCTACGGCAAGTCCGCGCAGCCGCTCTACTCCCTGGTCCCCACCGCCGTCACCGGCCACGTCAACTCCTTCTACAGCAAGTACGGCGAGGCCAACACCGCCAAGGCCGCCGCCCTGCTGAAGGACGCCGGGATCAAGACCCCGGTCAAGCTGACGCTGCACTACACCAACGACCACTACGGCGACGGCACGGCAGCCGAGTTCGAGGCCCTCAAGGCCCAGCTCAACTCCACCCAGCTGTTCGACATCACCGTCCAGGGCACCGACTGGGCCGACTTCCGCCCGGCCCAGAAGCAGGGCGACCACGCCGCCTACGGGCTCGGCTGGTTCCCCGACTACCAGGACGCCGACAACTTCCTCGCCCCGTTCCTGGAGCAGGACAACTTCCTGGGCACGCCGTACGCCAACAGCGCGGTGCGCACCAGGCTCCTCCCCGAATCCCGGCGCGCCGTCGACCGCAACGTCGCCGTCCCCGCGATCACGGAGATGCAGGACATCGTCGCCGAGGACGTGCCCGTCCTGCCCCTGTGGCAGGGCAAGCAGTACGTCGCCGCACGCGACGGGATCACCGGAGTGGAGTGGTCGGTCAACGCCATCTCCGACCTCCAGCTGTGGGAGCTCGGCCGCGGCGTTAGCGGCTGAGAAGGCAACGACCGGCAGCGGGTGTCGCGGGCCGGGCAACGAAACAGTTCGACTGTGAAGGACGTTCGCGTGAATCGACGTAACCAGTGGCTGGCGGCCCCGCTCGGCGCAGCCACCGCCGCCGCGCTGCTCAGCGGTTGCGGCTCGACCGACGGAGCCAGTGCCGGCGACGCCAAGGGCGTGGTCATGGGCATATCCGACAAGGTGAAGTCCACCGACCCCGCGTCGGGCTACGACCCCGGCTCCTGGCTGCTCTTCAACAACGTCTTCCAGTCGCTGCTGAGCTTCCCCAAGGGCGGCACGACGCCGGAGCCCGACGCCGCGCAGGCCTGCAACTTCGAGGGCGGCGACAGCAAGGTCTACAAGTGCGTCCTGCGCCCCGGCCTGAAGTTCAGCAACGGCCACAGCCTGACCTCCAAGGACGTCAAGTACTCCTTCGAGCGCACCCTGAAGATCAACGACGAGAACGGCCCGGCCGTGATGCTCGCGTCGATCGCCGGTATCGACGCACCCGACGAGAAGACCGTCGTCTTCCGCCTCAAGACGTCCGACGCAACCTTCCCGAGCAAGATCGCCTCGGGTGCGGGCGCCATCGTCGACCACGCCGAGTACCCGGCGGACAAGCTCCGCACGGACAACAAGGCCGTCGGCTCCGGCGTCTACAAGCTGGACGCCTTCAACGACAAGAGCGCCAGCTTCTCGGTCAACGACTCCTACACCGGCAAGGCCAAGGCCAAGAACACCGGCGTGACGCTGAAGTTCTTCAACGGCGACCAGGCCGCCCTCAAGACCGTCCTCGAGAGCGGCGACGTCGACTTCGCCTTCCGCGGCCTGGCCGCCAAGGACATCGCCGCCCTCTCCGCCGTCAAGACCGGCGACAACAAGGTCGACGTGGTCCAGGGCACCGGCGCAGAGGTCGAGCACATGGTCTTCAACGTGAACGACCCGGTCGTCGGCAAGCTCCCCGTCCGCAAGGCCATCGCCTACCTCGTGGACCGCGAGGCGCTCGTCAAGGACGTGTACGCGGGCACCGCCGCCCCGCTCTACTCGATCGTCCCCGCCGGCATCGCCGGACACACCACGCCCTTCTTCGACCGCTACGGCGGCAGCCCTCAGGTGGACAAGGCCAAGGCCGTCCTCAAGGCCGCCGGCATCAACGGCAAGGTCAAGCTCACCCTGTACTCCACGCCGTCCCGCTACGGCCCCTCCACCGACCAGCAGTTCCAGGTCATCGCCAAGCAGCTCAACGACAGCGGCCTGTTCGAGGCCGACATGAAGTCCGTCGAGTACGACCAGTACGAGAAGGACATCCAGGACGGCAAGTACGGCGTCTACGTGAAGGGCTGGGTGCCGGACTACCCGGACGCCGACAACTTCACCCAGCCGTTCTTCGGCCCGGACAACGTCCTGCGCAACAACTACGACAACAAGGAGATCACCGGGACGATCATCCCGTCGACCTCCGCCAAGTCCGACCGCACCGCGGCCAACACGGACTACAACCGCCTCCAGGACATCGTCGCCGACGAGCTCCCGATCCTCCCGCTCTGGCAGGGCAAGCAGTACGCCGTCACCCGCCAGAACGTGACCGGCCTGCAGTGGTCCCTCGACGCCTCGACCGTCTTCCGCTTCTGGGAGATCAGCAAGGGCTGACCCGCCCCGTACGGCGACGGGCCGGCCCCCCCCCCCCCCCCGCGCGCGCCCCC
>NZ_JBEZLW010000095.1:0-7504 GCF_040652395.1 Streptomyces sp. NPDC048269 | reverse complement strand
CCGCCCGCCACCGCCCACGCGGTGGCGGGCGGCCCGCCGGTCTCGCCGATACGTCGGGCAAGGCCCTCCACGGAGCCTCGCCGTTCACCTAGAGGTCCGCTGCGCCCAGCCCGTTCCCGCAAACGGATCCTGTGACCAATCGGTCATATTCCGGCCCATGAGGTGTACGCCTCCAGTTCGGACGGCTGACCCGCGCGGCCGTACCGGGCCCGTCCTGCCCTGGGTACTTGGAGGTCACCGGCTGGGTGCGCACGGACCGGCCGTTCACCTGCACGTCCAGGGTGACGTCCCGCCACTTCGGCGGTGTCCGGAAGGCTGTAGCGCCGGGACAACGCGCTGGCGGGCTCGGTGAGGGTGAACTCGACGTACTGACTGGTGGTGTTCAGCGTCGCCGCCCGGCGGCCGGGAGCCTCCGAGGGGAGGCGGCCTTACGAGCGGTCGGGGCCTGTGAGGGTGCCTTGGAGTCGGCGCACTCGGCCTCCAACTCGGGGGCACGGCACGGCACGGCACGGCACGTCCGCGCCGCGGCCGGTATGCCATCCGCAGGCACACCCGTCACGTTCCCTGCGACGGTGAGTACGCACGGTGAGTACGGCTACTCATGACCCCTGCGCGGCGCCCGTCGACCATGGAGGACACCACCACGCGCCACCCGAACGGGGACGTCCATGCTCAGCCGAATCGCCGCCGTCGTCGTACCCGCCTGCGGGACCCTCACGGTCACCGCCGACCCCGGGGCGCGCCCCGCCGCCGGCAGCATCCTCGTCGCCAACCACACCTCGCTCGCCGATCCCGCCGTGGTGGTCGCCGCACTGCGCCGCTACGGGGTCGAGCCGGTCATCCTGGCCACCAGCGGGCTGTGGCGGGTGCCGCTGCTCGGGTCCGCGCTGCGGCGCGAAGGGCACATCGCCGTCCACCGCGGCACCCACCGCGCCGCCGACTCCCTCGACGCCGCGGCCGTCGCCCTCGCCTCGGGCCGCAGCGTGCTGCTCTACGGAGAGGGCCGGCTGCCCGGCCGCCGCGACCCGGGGGAGTCCGCCCCGGGTCCGTTCCGCAGCGGCCTGGCGCGGCTCGCCGCCGCGACCGGCGCCCCCGTCGTACCCGTGGGCCAGGCCGGCGCCCGCCGCCTGTGCTCCGGCAGCAGCGCCAAGCAGCTCGCCGGAGCCCTCACCGCCCCACTGCGCAGGCCCTGCCTCCACGTGCACATCGGTTCGCCGCTCCACCTCCCCGACCGGGTCCCCGAGGCGACGGAACGGGCCCGCGAGGCCGTCACCGCCGCCTGGCGCACCGCGGCGCTCCGCCTCGGCGAACTCGCCGCGCCGGGTCAGGAGCAGCCGGGGGCGCGGCGCTTTCCGTCGCGGAGTGTCTAGCGCGTGGTGTGCGCCAGGACCACGTGGGCCGCGGCCTCGCCGTCGGCGTCCGTGTCGATGAAGGACACCACCAGCGGGCTGCTGCCCGTCGGTCCGCCCGCCGTCGCGCGCAGCCGGTAGCGCTCCACGCGCACGCCCTCGCGGGCGAGCGGACCGCCGCCGGTGACCATCGACTCAGGCATGTGGTCGTTGGCGATGCGCAGCGCCGCCGCTCGCCAGGTGCCCGAGGCCGCGTCGAAGCGCTCCAGCAGGAAGCCCGGTCCGCTGCCCGGCCGGTCACCCGGTTCGCCGACGAGGATCTCCATCTGGAAGGTGACCAGCAGGTGCCGGTACTCGGCGGAGTTCCCGTTCCGCAGGGTCACGGTGAACTCCTGCGCCGCACCGCCGCGTACGAGGGCGAGCCCGCCGCCCCGCGTGTCGACCGCGACCCTCAGCCGGGCCGGGGCGGCGGGCGGCGCCGCCCGGGTCGTGGCCGCGGCCGGCGGCGCCGACGAAGCGGCGGCGGGCGTCCCGGACGTCGGGGCGGAGACGGATACCGGCGGCGGGGCGGCGGCCTCGGTGGACGTGCCCGACGGGGACGCCGGACCCGGGGCGGAGGGCGACGGGGACGCGGTCGCCGGGGTCCCGCCGTCCTTGTCCCCGCATCCCGTCAGGCCGCTCAGGCCCGCCAGCAGTACGGCGGCCGCGGTGGCGGCGGTCAGGACCCGGCGGGGTCCGGCGGATGCGGGCATGAAATCGGTTCCCCTACAGGTCGGCTGGGGCAGGAACCTAACAAGCGCGCACCACGCCGACGAGCCCGGGCGGGCATCGAAGCGGCGACGGTTCGGTCACGGGAGCCGGACCAGAGCCGGAGCCGGAGCCGGACCAGAAACAGGAGCGGGAGCCGGACCAGCAGGAGCGGGAGCCGGACCAGAGCAGGAGCGGGTCCGGGCGGCCGTGAAGCGTCAGGCCAGGGGCTTGACGAAGTTGAACGCGGTCACTGCCATCCGCTCACGGAAGTAGAAGCGGTGGGCATCGCTCCGATGGGTTCCGGAGTCCAGTTTGAGCGCGGTGCAGTCCGCGGTCCGGGCATGCTCCTCGAGGTGTGCGAGGAGCGCGCGGCCCACCCCGGTGGAGCGGGCGGTGGAGGCGGTGACCAGGTCGTCGACGTAGAGCTTGCGGATCTGGGACGTGTTCGCGACGATCCGCCAGCCGGCCGCGCCCACGCACGAGCGGGCGGGGCTCCGCCGATCGGCTCGGACGACTGACGACGCCGCGAGGCGGCTCGGCCCCCTGGGACGGAGCCGCCTCGCGCGGTGGCGACCGGCATGTCGCAATGGGAGGGCAGGGGGAGGGACCGTGACGAGCGCCAGGAGTGGCACCCCATGAAGTACATGCTGATGGTTCTGGGCAAGCAGGCCGACTACGAAGCCATGAGCGGCAAGGCGAGCGGCGACAGCCCCGGCTGGTCCTCAGCGCAGCTCAAGGCGATGTTCGACCACATGGGAGCGCTGAACGACGAGCTGACCGCGGCGGGCGAGCTGGTCGACGCGCAGGGACTCGCCGAACCCCGCCAGGCCCGCCTGGTGACCGCCGGCGCCGACGGCGCCCCGGTGGTGTCCGACGTGCCGTACGGGGAGACGAGCGCGGTCATCGCCGGGTACTGGGTCGTCGACGTCCCCGATTTCGACCGGGCCGCCGAGATCGCCGCCCGCGCCTACGCCTGCCCGGTCCCCGAGGGCACGCCGTCCTACCCGGTGGTCGTCCACCCCGTGGACAGCGGCCCGGAAACCGAGAAGTGACGGCACGACCCTCCGCGATTCGGAAGCCCCCGTCCGCATGCCGGACAGCGGTCATGGTTGTCGGACCCCCCGCCTACTCTTGATCACGTGAGTCCGACCCCTGACAACCCAGCCCCCGAGCGTCCCCTCGCCGAGATCAACGCCGACATCCGCGGCCTCTTCGCCCGTGCCGACGGCCGGCTGTCCGACGCCGAGCGCGTGCGGCACGCGATGCTGCTGGCCGAGTGGGCCGCAGCGATACGAGCCTCGGTCGTCCCCGCCGCGTAGCGGCCACGCCGAACCGGCCCACCGCCGAACCGGCCCCGCGCCGAACCGGCCCACGCCCACCGCCGCCGACCGTGGTGTGGCGTGTCGTGCCGTATCGGACCGATGAATTCCCGGGCCGGCGGCAGTCTTCCCTACGGGTACCCGCGCCGGTCCCTCCCTCCCGGCGCTCCGCACGTACGAGAAGGTGGACGATGAGCGGTCTGCGCAGCCTCCTGGAGGCCCACGTCGGTGACGGCCGACTGCCCGGCGCGGTGGGTCTGGTGGCCCGCGGCGAGGACATCGAGGTGGCGGCCGTCGGCTCCCTCGACGCCTCCGGCGGCGCGCCGATGGCACGCGACTCCCTTTTCCGGATCGCCTCGCTCACCAAGCCGGTGACCGCCGCGGCCACGATGACGATGATCGAGGACGGCCTGCTCGCCCTCGACTCGCCGGTGAACCGCTGGCTTCCGGAACTCGCGGCGCCGATGGTCGTCCGTACGCCGTCCTCACCCGTCGACGACGTGGTCCCCGCCGAGCGTCCGATCACCGTCGAGGACCTCCTCACCTTCCGGGCCGGCCACGGCTTCCCCTCGGACTTCTCGCTGCCCGCCGTGCGGCTGCTCTTCAGCGAGCTGGGGCAGGGACCGCCGCAGCCCCAGCGGATCGCGGCGCCGGACGCGTGGATGGCGGCCCTCGCCCGGATCCCGCTCCTCCACCAGCCGGGCCGGGCGTGGCTCTACAACACCGGGTCCGACATCCTCGGAGTCCTCATCGCCCGGGCGGCCGGACAGTCCCTCCCCGACCTCCTGGCGGAGCGCGTCTTCGAGCCGCTCGGCATGCGGGACACGGGCTTCGCCGTACCGCACGACCAGCTCCACCGGTTCACCGGTTACTACCGCGCCGCGCAGGAGGGCGGCCCGCTGGAACTCGTCGACCCCGCCGACGGCCAGTGGAGCACCCTGCCGGCCTTCCCTTCCGGAACGGGCGGTCTGGTCTCCACCGCCGACGACTGGCTCGCCTTCGGCCGGATGCTGCTCGCGGAGGGCGCGTACGAGGGCGGACGCCTGCTCTCGCCGGAATCCGTACGGCAGATGACCACCGACCACCTCACGGCGGAGCAGCGCGAGGGCGGCGCCCTCTTCCTGGAGGGCCAGGGCTGGGGATTCGGCGGCTCGGTCGACGTGGCGCTCCTCGACCCCTGGAACGTGCCCGGCCGCTACGGCTGGATCGGCGGCACCGGTACCGCCGCCCACGTGGTCCCCGCCACCGGCGCGGTCACCATCCTCCTCACCCAGCGCGAACTGAGCGGCCCGGCCTCGCCGCCGCTGATGCAGGAGGTCTGGACCTACGCCGCGAAGCGGTAGGTCCTCTCCGTCCGGACGAGGCCCGGTGTGTCGTCACGGCAGCGCCGCGGGCCAGGCGCTGCCGTGACGAGAGGACCTACCGCCCTTTGCCGGCCGCGCGGTCCCGCAGGCGGCGCTTGTCCGGCTTCCCCCGGGCGGTCAGCGGGATCGCCTCCTCCCAGAACACCGCGGTCGGCCGGTGCGCCGGGGACAGCTCCCGCTCGACCAGGCCACAGGCCTCGTCCGCCACCGCGGCGCCGGGCGCGCACCCCGGCGCCGCCACCAGGAAGGCGCACACCTCCTCGCCCGTCAGATCGCTGTGCCGGCCGACCACGACCGCCTCGGCGACGGCAGGATGCCGGGCGAGCACGGCCTCCACGGGCACGCAGTACACGTTGTCCCCGTCGATCATCACCACGTCCTTGAGACGGTCGTCGAGGTACAGGTAGCCGTCCTCGCCGAGGTGCCCGAGGTCCCCCGTCCGCAGCCAACCGTCCCGCAGGACCGATTCCGTCAGAGCTGGCCGGTCCCAGTAGCCGGCCATCATCGCCGCCGACCGGATCCACACCTCTCCCGTGCGACCGACGCCCACCGGGGTCCCGTCCCCGTCGCGCACCTCGACCTCCACGCCCGCCACGGGCCGTCCCACGGAGGCCAGCAGCTCCGGCCGGTCCGCCACCGCCGCATCGTGGTCAGCGGGACTGAGGCGGCAGATCACCGCCGCCTCGTTCATGCCGTAGCCCTGCTGCCACCGCACGCCCCAGCGGGTCACCGCCTCACGCAGCCGGGAGGGGAGGACGGGCGAGTCGCCGTACGAGACCACCTCCAGCCCCGGCACACCCGCGGCGGTCACGGGGTCGTCCAGCAGCCGGTAGACCATCGAGGTCGTCAGGTACGTCGACACCCGCCCCAGGCGCCGGCAGGCCGTCGCGAACTCCCGTGGTCCGAACGGGTCGAGGATCTCCACCCTGCCTCCGGCCCGCAGCTGTTCCAGCGAGCGCCCGCCGGACCGCTGCGCCAGCGAGGTGACCGACAGGTACACCGGCTCCGCCCACCCGGCCGGGCGTACGGTGTTGCGCGCGGCCATCGCGCCGAACGTCGAGGCCACCCCCTTGGGCCGCCCCGTCGTCCCGCCGGTGTAGGTCACCCGGGCCACGTCGTCCTCCCGCGCCCGTACGGCCACCACGACGGCCCTGCGGCCCGCCGCCCGCCGCAGCACCTCGTCCAGGTCCAGCCGGGTGGCGCCCGTGTCGGGCACCGGGACGTCGTGCAGCACCAGATCCGCGCGGCAGTCCCGCAGGATGAACTCCAGCCCGTACAGGGCCGGTCCGGCCAGGACCTGGGTCAGCCGCGCCCCCAGTACGTGCGCGGCGAGCCGCACCAGCAGCACCTCGGGCCGGTTCCGGCCCGCCACGCAGGCGAGCCCCGTCCCGCGCCCGACCCCCGCTTCCGCGAGCTCTCCGGCGAGCCGCCAGGTGTCCTGCAGTACGTCCGCGTACGTCATGACGGCGGGCCCCACACCGATGGCGGGCCGGTCCGCGTACCGCTCCAGCGCTCCTGTCAGTTCCGTGACATACCGTGCCGCCACCATGTGCAATCCGCCTCTCCGCGTCCCGCCTACGCACCGTACAGTCGTCGCCCCTGCCGGGGCCGCTGATGCGTCGGCATCATGAACGGCATGACGACCGAATCCCGTGCTCGTTCCTTCAGCGCCGCAGCCGCCCGCTACGCCGACCACCGCCCCTCCTACCCGCCCGCGCTCCTCACCGCCCTGGCGGACCTGGCCGGTTTCCCGCTGGCCGGGGCGCGGGTCGCCGACGTCGGTGCGGGCACGGGCATCGCCACCGCCCTGCTGCAGTCGTCCGGGGCCCGCGTGATCGCGGTGGAGCCGGGCGAGGGCATGGCCGCGGAGTTCCGGCGCCGCAATCCGCGGACGCCGCTCGTACGCGGAGACGGCAACCAACTGCCCCTCGCCACGGGCGCGGTGGACCTCCTGGCCTATGCGCAGTCCTGGCACTGGACCGACCCCGCCCGCTCGGTCCCCGAGGCACGGCGCGTGCTGCGCCCCGGCGGGGCGCTGGCGGTGTGGTCGAACGATCCGGACGTCTCCGTCGGATGGATCTCCGAGCAGCAGGACCGCATCGAGAAGCGGTTCGGCCCGGGCTGGTACATCAACGAGCGGGCACGCTCGCAGGGCGGACTGCGCTTCACCACCCGTCGGCTGCCGTGGTCGCGCCGCGTCCCGGTCGACGCGCATCTGGCGAAGCTGTCCACGCACTCCCTGTTCCTCATCGGCGAGCCGGGCACGGACGCTTTCCTCGCCGACGAACGGGCCCTGCTCATGGACCGGTTCCCGGACGGGGTGGTCGAGGAGCACTACGTGGCCGATCTGAGCGTGGCCGTCCGTGACGGTGCGTGACCGTGAACATCGGGGGAGCGGGGCTGTTCGGGTGAACCAGCGGAACCAGCGGAACCTGCGGTGTGTCCGGCCGTTGATCAAGGCGCTCACCACCATGCACTCGTGCACACACAAGGACCCTTGATGATCAAGAAGATTATGGCCACCGCCGCTGCCACCGCCTCCATCGTCGGCGCGGGCGCCGCCGTGGCCGCCCCGGCCATGGCCATCGGCAACGACAACGGGATCAACACCGTCAACGGCAACGGCTCCCAGCAGATCTACGGCAACCAGAAGACCCACGGCGACCTGAGCCCGCAGCTCAGCCTGGTCCAGGGCACCCTGAACAAGCCCTGCATCGGCCTG
>NZ_JBEZLW010000094.1:0-7602 GCF_040652395.1 Streptomyces sp. NPDC048269 | reverse complement strand
GCTATCTCACCCCACTCGAGACACGGCAGCGGCACGAACAAGACCACACCCTCGCAGCGTAAGAAACGAGTGTCCACGTATGCGGGGGAACTTCACAACAGTGTCCGCACCACCGCCGGTGACTGCGCCCACAAGGCCACCGGCCAGCTGATCTCGCAAACCCGTAGCTCCTACGACGCGCTCAACGCGTTCGGTGCCGCCCCCAGCAAGGGGCTCGTGTACCAGGTCGACACCAATGACTCGGCCGGCAGCGGCTGGATCACCACCGCGCGCTCCGAGTACGACGCACTCGGCCGCGCCACCAAGGTTCTCGACGCGGCCGGGAACCCCCTCACCACGGCGTACAGCCCTGCCACGGGTCCGGCGTTCTCCGTGACCAGCACCAACGCCCTGGGGCACACGTCCACGACCAGGAGCGACCCGGGCCGCGGCGTACCGCTGGAGGACACCGACGCCAACGGCCGGAAGGTCACCACGGCCTATGACGGTCTGGGCCGAGTCACGG
The DNA here is from genome assembly GCF_040652395.1 of Streptomyces sp. NPDC048269. NCBI lineage: Bacteria > Bacillati > Actinomycetota > Actinomycetes > Kitasatosporales > Streptomycetaceae > Streptomyces > Streptomyces sp. NPDC048269. The sequence continues at coordinate 7,097 of NZ_JBEZLW010000094.1, read as the reverse complement.
CAGTCTGGACGCCCTCGCAGAAACCGGGCACCGACAAGGCCGCCCACACCTTCAGCTACCAGATCGTGGAACACGAGCCGCCGGTCGTCACCAGCGCGACCCTGGAGGACGACGGCACATATACGCAGACGATCGCGATCTACGACGGGCTGCTGCGCCCCCGTCAGGGACAGAGCGAAGCCCTGGGCGGCGGCCGACTGATCACCGACACCCTCTACAACGCCAACGGCACCGTCCGCCAGACCAACAACAACTACCTCGCCGACGGCAAGCCGGACACGAACATCTTCGTCCCCGAGACGCAGACCACCGTCCTCAACTCCACACAGACCGCATACGACAGCCTCAACCGCCCAGTCCGCACCACGACCTTCCACGGAACCGACGCCAAGGACTCCACCACCGCCCAGTACGGCGGCGACTGGACCCTCTCCCGTACCGGAATGTCGGCCGACGGCCAGACAGCCCTCAAGGGCAGCAGCGCGGTCAAGACCTTCACCGACGCCCTCGGCCGCACCAGCGCGATCGAGCACTACACAGCGACCGATCTCACCACCTCGAATCGCACCACATACGAGTACGACTTCCGCAACAAGCTGTCCAAGGTCACCGACGCGGCCAACAACAGCTGGGCCTACACCTACGACGCCCGCGGCCGGATGACCGGCTCCGACGACCCCGACATGGGCAAGTCAACCTTCACCTACGACAACCTCGACCAGCAGGTCTCCTCCACAAACGCCTCCGGCCAGGTCCAGTACACGAAGTACGACGCACTCGGCCGCAAGACCGAGCTGCGGGACGACAACGCAACAACCGGACCCAAGGTCGCCACCTGGACCTACGACACCCTCCTCGGCGCCAAGGGCCTGCCCGTCGCCTCCACCCGCTGGGTGGGCAACGACGCCTTTACCAGCGAGGTCACCGGCTACGACACCGAGTACCGGCCCACCGGATCGAAGATCACGATCCCGAGCACCACGGCCACCACAGGGCTGGCCGGCACCTACGCCTACAACACCACTTACACGCCCACCGGCAAGGTCCAGTCGACGACCCTCCCGGCAACCGCCGGCGGCCTCGCAGCCGAGAAGCTGATCACCCGGTACAACGCCGACGGCATGCCCCAGACCATGTCCGGCCACGCCTGGTACACCGCTGAGACGGTCTACAGCCCCTACGGCGAAGTCCTGCGCACCGCCTCCGGCAGCGCCCCGAACCGTGTGTGGACGACGAACACGATCGACCCGAACACCGGCCGGATCGCCGAAACCCAAAGCCACCGCGAGACCGCCCCGAACCTCCTCTCCAAGACCTCCTACACCTACGACACCGTCGGCAACCCCACCTCCATCACCGAGACCCGGCCCGACACCCGGCCCGGCTCCACGCCGCAGTCCCCGCTCCTCGTCGACCGCCAGTGCTTCACCTACGACGCCATGGGCCGGCTCACCAAAGCCTGGACCGGCAAGACGGACGCCTGCACCCAGCCCACCGACCTCGACCCCACACAGGCAACACCGGGACCCGACGGGGACGGCTACTGGCAGGAATACCAGTTCGACGCGATCGGCAACCGCACCCAGCTCCTCGACAAGGACCCCACAAACGGATCCATACGCGAGAAGACCACCTACACCTACGGCCTGGACATCGGCGGCGGAGTCAAAAAGCCTCACGCTCTTGCCTCTGCATCGAAGACCACGACCAAGCCGGGCTCCACGGTCACTTCCCTGAACACCTACGCCTACGACGCGACCGGCAACACCAAGACCCGGCGCATCGGCGGTGACACCCAGGACCTGACCTGGGACCCGCGCAACAAACTCACCTCAGCCACCAGCCCCGGCATCGGCGCCGTCGCCGTCACCGGCCTCGCCGGCAAATGCCTCGACGTCGAAACCGGCGCAAACCCCGACGACGCCGCAGTCCAGCTGCTGTCCTGCAACGAGTCCAAGCCCCAGCAGTGGCGCATCACCGGTAACACCGTCCAGGCCCTCGGAAAGTGCCTCACCGCCATCGGCGGCGAAGCCCGCCTGAAGCCCTGCGACGGCACCCCCCAGCAGAAGTTCACCTACCGGACCACCGACAAGGCTCTCTACAACCAGCCGGACCCCGCCAACCCGGCCACCGGAAAATGCGTCACCGTCCCCAACGACAACGCCGCAGAGGGCAACGACCTCGACATCTACGACTGCCACGGCACCCCCGCTCAGCAGTGGAATTTCAGCAACACCACCACCTACCTCTACGACTCATCCGGCAACCGCCTCATCGAGGAAACCGGCAGCTCCCGCACCCTCTACCTCGGCGAAGCCGAAATCACCGTCAACAAGGCCGGCCAGGCCATGGACGCCGTCCGCTACTACAGCAGCCCCGGCGCCCCCACCACCGTCCGCCGCACCAACGGCAAAACCACAGGCCACAGCCTGTCAGTCCTGCTCACCGACCACCACAACACCGCCACCACCACCGTCGAACAGACCACAAACCAGCCCACCACCAGGCGCAAGTCCGACCCCTACGGCAACCCCCGCGGCACCCAGCCCACCAACTGGCCCGGCAGCCGCACCTTCCTCGGCACCGGAAACGACGACAACACCACCAGCCTCACCCACATCGGCGCCCGCGAATACGAACCCACCACCGGCCGCTTCATCTCCGTCGACCCCGTCCTCGACATCACCGACCCGCTCCAGATGAACGGGTACACCTACTCCAACGGCAACCCAATCACCCTGTCAGACCCCACAGGCCTGTGGCGCGAAGACGGCAACGGCCACTGGTACCAGGGCACAACCCCACCCTCAGAAACCGCGCCCTCGGGCGGCCCCCCGACAAATAACACCGCCCCCAAGGGCAACGGAGGAAACACCAACAACAAGAGCAAGAACAAGGACTGCGGCTGGTCCGTGAAGTGCCACTACAACAAGACAGTCAAGAGCACCAAAAAATTCTGGGACGAGAACAAGGTAGCAATCGTCTCGTTCACCGTGGAATTCGCAGCAGGAGCGGCCTGCGCGGGAACTGCTCTCGTGACTGGTGCCGCTACGGGAGGCGCGGGATTTGCGATAGGGGCTGCCTGCGCAGGAATCGCTGCATCTGCCGGCGCAGCCGCGGCAAACTGGATGGACAAGGACGCCGACCACAGCACCACAGGCATCCTCAAAGCCGAAGGCAACGCCTTTATATGGGGCGCCGCCACAGCAGTCGCAACAACCGCGGCACTCAGCGTGATCGGCAGAGCGGCCAGCGCACTCCTCACCAAGCTAAAGTTCAAGCCGTCGGCAACCTCGGCACCATCGTGTAATAGCTTCGTTCCTGGAACGGACGTCCTGCTTGCAGATGGCACAAGCAAGCCCATTGAGGACCTGGTCACTGGCGACGAGGTACTCGCCACCGACCCCGAGACCGGCGAATCCGGCACCAAGACAGTAACCGCAACCATCTACACCGAGGGCGACAAAAAGTACGCAGACGTCAGCGTCCAAACGGACGACGGCGTGAAGACCATCACGACCACGGACCACCACCCGTTCTGGTCCGAATCAGACCAGACCTGGAAGAACGCCGGAGACCTAAAGCCCGGTACGACACTTCGTACCGACGAAGGGTCACCAGTACCCGTCATCCGGATTCGCGTCTACCAGGCGACCCATGAGACCTACAACCTCACCGTCACCGACTTCCACACGTACTATGTGCTGGCGGGGGCTGCGCCGGTCCTTGTCCACAACTGCGGTGGCGGAACTACTGTCTATCGAGGTGTTCCGGAAGGCCATCCGGGATTTGACGCTGCAGTTGACGGATCAGTTGTTCCTCGCGGAGGCACGGCTTCAGCAGAAGCGCACCAGCTTGGTAATACGGAAAGCCCTTACACGAGTTGGTCTACGAGTGAAGCTACGGCTCGCCGTGCGGCCACCCGCGGAGAAACTGGAGTGGGTGTCGTTCTCGACAGTAGAATTCCGTCCGGACGCCCACACGTCCACGTCAATGATGAGCCGTGGGCGGATCCGGATCTGAGGGGTGAGTTCGAAGTTCTGATTGAAGGACCGATGCAAGGCAACCCGTATCCGGTTTGGAGACCGCGATGACTGTGCAGTCGATCGCTAGGCGAAGCGTAGCCCAGCTCATTGAGCAGGCTGACGTGGGTGTTCCTGCGCAAGTCGTCGAGCGGTTGACGCAGGCCCTCTTCAGCAACCCGGATGTCGATGTCGAGGTCACCTTTCCCCGATCACGCGAGCTACTGGAAATCTATCGACACAGGTTTGAATCGCTGCCGGAATTTCGGGAATCGAGAGTTGGATGGGATTCCCTATTTTGGGCCCTCAGTCGTACCGAAGGGCGAGTTGGCCTTCTTTCGATAATCTGTGATTCGTGGCGCGTGATCGCCATTCTGGATGAGTCCGCAGAATCCGTCCTGGCGTGTCTAATTAGAGATCCAAACCAAGGGGCGAAGCCAGACGAAGAGAAGACGTCGCGTTCTTGATGGCGTTACTCTGGTCCGCCATAGTTGGCGTGTAGGAATACCGCAACGGCCCCGTCGGATTTGATTCCGGCGGGGCCACTGGGGTTTCTGACGGCAGTAGTTGACGGCAACGTCAGTGGACGTGGGGTGCGCGATGCGGCAGGTTGTCGCCGGCGTCAGGCTGGTTGGCAGTCTCGGCAGAGTCGTAGAGAGTGCGGCCGAGGAGGTCGATGGCGTCGCGCTGGAGGCGGAGTCGGACGTGGGGGTAGACGGTGGCGGTGGCGCCGATGTGGGCGTGGCCGAGGAGTTCTTTGATCACGACAAGTTCGACGCCTTGCTCAGGAGCAGGGTGGCGGTGGCGTGTCGTAGGTCATGGAAGCGGATGCGTCGGAGACCTGCCTGAGTAAGGGGGCTTCGGAAGCTGCGATTGAGGTTCGCAGGATCGACCGGCCCTCCTGCCGGCGTGTTGAAGACGAGGCCGTTTTCCCTTCACCCTTCCGCTGCCGCCTCATGTTCTCGTTCCTGTGCTTCACGGTGTTCCTTCAACGAGTGGATGCACTCGCCGGGGAGGGCGATACGGCGTTCGGATGCCCGGGGCTTGCTGGGTAGGGCGGTGAGCCCGCCCGTCTGGGTGTACTGGAGTGTGCGGCGGATGCTAGCAGTGCCCTTGTCGAGGTCGAGGTCTTCCCACTGGAGTCTGAGGACTTCGCCCTTGCGGAGTCCGGTGCGGAGGGCTAGTTCGTACAGCGCGTGCAGGCGGTCGTTGCGAGCGGCAGCAAGGATCTGGCGGGCTTCGTCGGCCGTGAGTGGTTCGAAGCGGCGCGGGCGCGGTGTACCCGTGCGGACGTTACGGGCGACACTGCGCGTGATCTCCTCCTCGCGCACTGCGTGCTCCAGGGCCGACTTGAGTACGGAGTGGATGTACGCCAGCGTCAGCGGGGAGAGCCGCTTGGAGCAAAATGCTCCGGCGGCGCAGCAACGGGCTGATCACGGGCGGCAGGGCAGAGAGCGTGATCGCGGGCAGGCTGCGCAGCATCAGGTTCTTGATCACTGGGGGGTGTAGCGCGGCTCGCATGGTCTGCGACAGGGCATGAATTGCCAACTCACCCCTGCGGGCGCCCGGATTCACCGCGGAAACGATCACTCATGTCGGCCGGGTACCTGTCGGCCAGGCCGTCACCGAGGGGTCCGGCTTCGATGCCCGCAGCCGCGGAAGCATCGAGTATCGGCCTGCCGCAGCGCACCCGCACCGGGCCATCCGGCTCCCCTTACCCGCCTTGCGCATGTGCCCCGCTCGCTCCACACCATCCGGTGTCGATGCCTGGGCTCGGCTGAGAGGCATCAAAGTTAGGGTGAGGCGGACCACCCCCGCGTCGGCGGGGAGCACGTGGTGTCGTCGTCCTCGAGTGCCGTGAACGACGGACCACCCCCGCGTCGGCGGGGAGCACGGCGCCGTGCAGGTCGGTCTCGACTGGAAGGACGGACCACCCCCGCGTCGGCGGGGAGCACCTGTGCAGTGGCAGTCGCCATCCTGCAGCCTCCGGACCACCCCCGCGTCGGCGGGGAGCACTTTCTGACATGCGTCGTTCTAGGTGCTTTGCGTCTTCTTTGCCCGTGTGGGTTGTATTGCTCCTGTCATCTTGATCAAGGTTAGACCGTCGAAGTCGACCGGAATGCGCCGTCGGGTGCCGGCAGTTCGCAGTGCGTACCCCTGTTCAGTGGAGGCCGGGTGGATGAAGACTGCTTGTCCGTCTTCAACGACGGCCGTGACCTGTGTCCATAGCTCGTCCCGCACTCTTGCTGAGACGCTGCCTACGAAGATTCCTGGAACCACCTCCGTGGTCCATCGGCTGAGGGCGCCACGGAGGTGGTCAGGTACAGCAGTGGTGGCGAGGACAACCATGGAGGGCATGTCAGCCGTGCGCCTCTCGCGCGTAGTTGACGCCTGCCGGCAGGACTCCCGCTTTGGGATCCCACAGATGCACGATGTCGACACTGTGGCGGTCTGTCCGTGCCTGCTCGGTGTCGGTGTCGAGGCCGGGGTTGAGTAGGGCTTGTACGTCCCGGACAATCCGGGGCAGTAGTTGAATGAGGCGAAGGTTTTCGCGGAGCTTGCGGCGGGCGTCCTGCTCTGGGTTGGCCGAGTCGTTGAGGGCGAAGGCCAGAGGCAGGGTCACTTCGGCTTTGTACAGGTCGGCGATGTCGTAGACGAAGGCGTGTTGCTTGCCGGCGTGGACGAAGCCAAGTGCGGGTGAGCAGCCCAGGGCGATGAGTGCTGCGTGCACGATGCCGTAGAGGCAGGTGTTTGCTGCGGAGAGAGCCAGGTTGACGGGGTCCTGTTCATGCCACTGGTCGGGGTGGTAGTTGCGGCGGAATCTGCCGATGCCGTGTTGCTGGGCCAGCAGGCGGTACAAGGCTTTCATGCGTTGCCCCTCCATGCCGCGGAGGACGTCCAGGGTGGCGCCGACGGGGACGTCGTCGTCGAAACGCATTCCGTACATGCTTACGGCCACGGCGAGGCGGCGTTCGGTGTCTGAAGTTCCCCCGCATACGTGGACACTCGTTTCTTACGCTGCGAGGGTGTGGTCTTGTTCGTGCCGCTGCCGTGTCTCGAGTGGGGTGAGATAGC
>NZ_JBEZLW010000093.1:0-7967 GCF_040652395.1 Streptomyces sp. NPDC048269 | reverse complement strand
CCGCATGCACAATCTCGCCATCGCCGGATAGGCCAGCGGACCGCACCGCGACCGACCCTGCCCGACTCAAAGATCATTTACGGGACAACCCTTAGGGGTTTGGTTCGTTCCGAACGCTCATTGCCCAGGTCAGCCTGGGTTGGACGCACTGCTTGAGGTGTTGTTCGGAACGGTGGAGCGCCAGGCCGTATGGGTCGTGCCGGTCGTGTTCGGGGCCGGAAGGGGCGGGTGTGGGTGCGGAACGGGGGTGGTCTGCGAGCGGATTAAGGCGGTTGTGTTCCGTACTGGATCAAGGGTTGCCACCCGCCCTTTTGCGACCGCAGGCTTACGTCTCATCACAGCCCGTGCTCGGCGTCCGGTAAGCGCCTTGGGGGCTTGTCCTGTACGTCCACGTCGCCCAGGAGGCACAGCATGCAGGTACATCGATCTATTTGGCGTCGCGGTTCTGAGCCGGCCCCCAGCACCCCGTCTTGCGGGACGGGCGTGCTGTCGGACGGTCTGCGGGTGGGGGTCTTCGTGGTGGTCGTGGTGGTGGTCGTCGCGTTGATGAAGTCGGGTCAGTCCATGCTCGACGCGTTCGGCCTTGTGACCGTCGCGGCCGGTACGGCGACCCAGATCAGCTCGTGGCTCGGCCGGCCCGCGGCTGTACTGCCCGGGGGGACGGCGTGACGGCCCCGACGGCCCCCGGGGGCGGGGCGCGCTGGGAGGCGGAGCTCCGCAGGATGGGCACCCACAAGGAGATGCGTGATCTGCTGACCAGCTTCATGAAGGCCCAGGGGATGACGTACGACAAGCTCGCCAAGGCGGCCGAGCGAGCGGGGGGTCGGCGGCTTCCGAAGGGCACTGTGGGAGGCGTTTTGAGCCGGGAACGCCTCCCCGAGCTGGAGTTCGTGAGGCAGTTCCTCAGGTGCTGTGGACTGGACGAAGACGGCCGGGCCCTCTGGATCGAGGTGTGGTGGGCCCTGGATGAGGGGCGAGCTCCCATCGAGCAGCCGCCGGGCCGCGACGTCCCGGCCGAGAGCCTGGTGCCGGCCGAGGACCCGGTCCTGGCCGAGAGCCTGGTGCCGGCCGAGGACCCGGTCCTGGCCGAGAGCCTGGTCCTGGCCGAGAGCCTGGTCCCGGCTGAGGACCCCGTGCTGGCTGAGGACCCGGCGCCGGCTCGGGTCCCGGCTCAGGACCCGGCGCTGGCTCAGGACCCGGTGCCCCGGCCTCCGCGCCGGTCCCGGAGCCGGCTGATCGCGCTGATCTCGCTGGGGCTGGCCGTTGCCCTTGCCGGCGGCGTGTGGGGGTACACGGAGTGGGATGCGGCGCAGGAGGCGGACGCGAAGGCCGGGGCGGACGCCAAGGCGGCCGCGGACGCGAAGGCGGCCGCGGCGCAGGCCGCGCAGGTGCGGAAGTCCCACTGCGACACCGGTAACGCCAGGCTGCACCAGACGCTGGGCTGGTGTGCTGGGGTCACCGACGGCGGTGATCGCCACGACGTGTTCGGCAAGGCGTTCGAGCCGGCCCTCGCGGCGATGGGGGCTGAGAACACGGAGGTCATGAAGTCCCCCGGCTACGTCACGGTGGCCCTGATGGCGCCGCTGACCACCGAGGGCGGCAACAGCCTGACGGTCGGCCGCGCCGTGCACCAGGTCGAAGGGGCTGTCGTGGCCCAGCAGAAGGCGAACGAGGGCAGCACCTACCCCAAGATCCGCCTGGTGCTGGCCAACATGGGCAGCGACGAGTCGAGCTGGCCCACCGTCGTCGACGACCTCAAGAAGATGACCGGCGGAGCCGATCGGCTCGTCGCGGTGACCGGGATGGGACTGAGCCAGCAGGAGTCGGTCGACGCCGCGCGGGCCTTGTCCCAGGCCAAAATCCCGATGGTCGGCGACCTGATCACCGCGGACGGCTTCGACACCACCGGCAGCATCGACCACGGCACCGCGATCTCCGGACTGGTGAGGATCGCCCCCAACTCCAGCGCGCAGATGAGAGCGATCAGCCAGGAGATCCACAAGCATCCCGAGCTGAAGACCGCGGCCCTCGTCAGCGCGCCGACCACCCCGAACGGGACGCCCGACTTCTACACGGACTCCCTCAAGGGGGCGTTCCAGAACCCGGACATCGGTCTCCTTCCCTACGTGCGGGCGGGAGGGATCTCCTTCAAGTTCGATGCCCGGGAAGACGCCGTGCGGCCCAGCCTGGACACCATCAGCAACAACCTCTGCGGCAACGTCATGCCCCACTTGGTGTTCTGGGCCGGCCGCGCGACCCACTTGCCCGACTTCCTGGAGTACCTGCGCCAGCGGGAGTGCCACACCACCCCCATCACCGTGGTCACCGGGTCCGACGCAGCCACCCTGGATCCCAAGCTCGCAGCCCTCAACGACCCTGCCGCCCCCATCTCCCTCCTCTACGCGCCGCTCGCCGACCCCGGCCAGCTCGGCGCCGACACCAACCCCGACCGCGGCCTGTTCAACAAGTTCGTCGAGGAGTTCGGCGGCGACCACCACGGGCAGCAGTTCGACAAGAGCCACCTGGCCAGCGGATGGGCCGTCATGGCGCACGACGGCTTCCTGGCCGCAAGCCAGGCCATCCGCAAAGCGATCAACTCGCCCCAGACCCCGCCCAGCCTGCACGCGGTGGCGGCCCAGCTCTACCTGTTCGACGCCACCAACGTCATCAGAGGGGCCAGCGGCATCTTCCGCATCGACCCGGACACCGGCAACCGCAAGACCAGCCGTGACCCTCAAGTCAGACGCCTGGGCAACTCACTGAAGGACTAGGCGACAGTGACCGGCTTCGACCTGGTCGAGGCCGGCTCCCGCCCCGCGGCGGTGCTCCCGCTAGCAGTCCACCGGCGGAGTGTGACCGGCCCCCAGCGGGCGCCGGCCGTCTCGCGCGGCCATGGCCCGGATGGCAGGCGCTTCGGTGACGGCCGCCAGTTCGGCGCCGAGCAGCGCCCGGCGGTCCGGTGGCGGTGCCGGGGGAGTAGCGGGGCGGGGGCCGGTGCCCAGGGGGCGGCGCGCGATCATCCCGCGAGTCTGGACTATGCCCAATTCCCCTTTTGAACGGGGGAACCGGCACCCCTTCCCCGGCGCCGCCTACGGCCATGAAGGTGGGACTCCTACGCCCCGCCGGGCGGCCATTCAATAGCCGGAGGGGGCCAGGAAGTTCGTCCGCCTGCACACGCATGCCCCTCATTCAAGATTTTTTAGACGGGGGATCGGGGGAGTTCCTGCACGTCAGCGCTATCGAATGGATCCCGCCCGGCCCGCAGCTAGACCACCAACGGGAGGAACCCTCATGTCCGCCACCATCGACCAGCAGCACCAGCCGGCCCCGCAGCCCCCGAGCACCGACCCCGTGCTGCTCCTGGTCGTGGGGATCGTCGTCGTCCTGGTCCTGGGCGCCACCGGCTACCTGTGCGTGGTCCACCGCTCGCTGGCCGGGCCGATCGGCGCCGTGGGCGGGGTGGCCTCGGCACTGGCCGGCGCGTTTGGTGTGGCGCTCGCCCTCCGCCGCCGGTGACGACGAGATCCGCAGGTCCGTCGGGTGAGCCGCCGCCTGTCGGCGCGTGGCCTGTGCGAGACACGGGCCCCGTGAGGGAACCGCTGGTGACGGCCGGTCAGTGGTCCGCCGTCGCGTTTCGGGGTCCAGGGGGCGCCGGCCGGGCGCGGCCGCGGACCGCTCCGTGCGTCCGGTGGCTTCGGCGGCCGGGGCCACCTCAGCCAGCTCGGCCGCGAGGCGGGCCCGATGGTCGGGCGTAACAAACGAAGATCACCACCCCAAAACTCGCTTGGGAGCTTGGGAAGGAGGGTGATTACCCCAATAGTTCTAGGCTGCCGAGCCACTGTCCGAGTGGGTCGATGAGGAACGGGGCGCCGATTGCTGCGACGAGCGTCGCGATTGCGGCGAGTGTCACGAGGACCAGGGGCCACTCGGTGGTCCAGCTGTTGTCCGAATATTTCGCCGCGATCGAGGCACTCAGGCCCAAGCACGCTACCGATACCGCGAGTGTGACAAAGGCGGTCACGGCGAGCTTCCAGATGGCGGGGCCGGGGGTGGTTTGCATGCCGCCGCTGAAGATCAGGCCCACAAGGCCGATGACGGCGATCAGGGCGAGGACGCTGAGGGTGTCGCGGCCGGGCGTGTACTGCTCGTTCTTGGGGGGCGGGGACCGGGTGTAGACCGTCCTCGTCCTGGGCGGCGTCCGTTCGTCGTAGGGATTCCGCAGGCGGTGGCGCGGAGCTTGCGGAGGGGCCGCCGCTTTGAGGTTCTCTTCCGCCGCTGCGACCCGGGCGCGGCGGGCCGCGAGGGTGGCGTCCATGCTCGTGTCCTGCGTTGACGGCCCGGGAACGCGGTGTTGTTCTTCGACGAGCTCACGGTTCTGCTGGCGTAGTACGCCGACTTCCTGGAGCAGGAGGCGGGCCTCTTCCTTCTGCTGGGTGAGTTCCGCTTCGATCTGGTGGATGTAGTCCTGGGCGTGGCGCAGGCTCTCGTCCTGTTCGGTGACCCGGGCCTGGAGTATCTCGCGTTCGCCCTCCGCGGTCTGTGCGCGGGCGAGTGCCACTTCCAACTGCTCGGCGAGGTGCCCTGCCTGTTCCTCAAGTCCGGTCAGGCGCGTCTCGGCGACCTGCTGCGCACGCTCCTGCTCACCGCGTAGGCGGGCCAGCTCCTCTTTGAGCTGGGCCAGCTGGACGGCCGGGGATCCGCTGGCGAGGTGCGCCTGTCCGCACAGCGCATCCAGCTCCGCCCAGACCTCGTGGGTCAGGGGCAGGCCCCGGGCAGCGAGGAACGCCTGCATGGCGCGGAGCGTCTCGCGCGGGGCGATCCGGTCCCCGCTCAGATAGCGCGAGAGGGCTGCCGCGGAGATGTGCAGCGCGTCGGCCATCGCTTTCTGCGTTCCACCGGTGGCGGTGTAGCTGGCCACCGCCTTGCGTAGCGCGGCCGCGTACGCGGCCGCGGCGGTCTCTTCGGATGCCTCCATCGCCTGCCTCTCAACCGGCAAGCGCCGTCCATGAACAGCGCAGTTGACCGATTGTCACGCATGTGATGACACGCCGGGAACGCCCGGCTGAGGACGGCTGGATGTTGCCGATTGGCCGGTAATCGACCGTTCCCACTCCTGCAAGATCCGCTCCCGCCAGAGGCTGAGAGCAGCGAAAGTTCGTGCTCCGCCCACTGCCCGCGGACCGTCCGCAGGCCCTTTCGGGAGGGAACCCTCATGTCCGCCAACCAGCAGCCCCAGTCCCCGCAGCCGGCCCCGCAGATGCCCGGCACCGATCCGGTCGTGCTGTTCCTCCTGGTCCTCGTCGTCGTCCTGGTCCTGGGTGGCACCGGCTACCTGTGTGTGGCCCACCCGGCGCTCACCAGCCCGATCGCAGCGGTCGGCGGGGTCGGAGCGGCACTGGCTACAGCATTCGGCGTCGCGGTCGCGATCCGCAGGCGATGACCTGGTCTTCGGCCGGGCCGGGGACTCATCACTAGATCAGATAAAGGGCAGCCCACGCCTTCCCACGCGAGGAACTGCGCGAGGGCCTGAACCCCCGTGTGGAAGGGTCGTCGCGCCCCCGCACCGCAGCTCCCTGACGGGTTCAACACCGGGGCTCCGGGCGGGTGGAAGTCGGCGACGGGGGCGGGGCGCTGTACCTGGTGGCGTGCCCGAGCGGGTCTCTGGGACGTCCGCGGCGGAGTCCGCTGGTCTCCCGGCCGCATAAGCCCTGACTGGAATATGCCACTCGGTCGGGTGAATGGCTCCTTCACGCATCAGGAGCTGCGGGTAGCGTCGATCACGTCAGCCGGAGAAGTGGCCGACACACCAACGGAACTACTCGCTGAACCGTGGACCTGTCGGGCCTGGCCCTGTTCCTGGTCCTCGCGTGCGAGAAGGACTGGTCTGCCTACCCCGGGGAGAAGGCTCCGAGTGGTACCGCTGGTCCTCCGACACCCACGAAACGCGGGCTGAAGGAGCTCGTCGCCCTCGGGTTCGTCGAGCGACGGGAGCACCGCACGAAGGCCCCGCTTTCCCCGCTCGGCGTCACCATGGCCTACCAATAACCAGCGCACCACCATCACCCGGCTGCGCAAGCCCAAGATGACGGCCGCACTCGTCGGACGCTGATCCCGGTCAACTTGCGGGCCTGACCCCGCCGCCTTGCAACCTGCTGTCCGCCGGCCACCCCGTGACGCAAGGGGTGTCGGCATCTCATGCTCCGTGCTCCGTCGGCGGACCGTCCGCCGGCATCCCAGGGAGGGAACCTCGTGTCCACCGCTACCAATCAGTCCCAGCAGCTGCCAGCCCGCAGCCCTCAGGCACGGACCCCGTGCTGCTCCTGGTCCTGGTGCTCGTCGTCATGGTCCTGGGCGCCACGCTCTACCTGTGCCTGCTCCACCCGTCCTTGACCGGTCCGATTGGGGTAGTGGGCGGGGTGGCCTCGGTGCTGGTTGCGGCGTTCGCCCTCTACCGACGCTGACGACCGCCTGGCCGGATCAGCCGCGGGCCCCTGGTGTGCAAGCGGGCCCGAGAGATTGCTTGCCGCTGCCTGTGGATAGCGCGACCAGCTGAGTCAGCGCCGCTCTTGCGGAATGTGCGGGCCTCCAGTGCGGACCATTCGGGCTAGCCGGTGGCCTCGGCGGCCCACCTGGGCCACCTCGGCCGGTTCGGCCGCCAGACGGGCTCGGGGGCCGGGCGTCGCCGAGGTGTCGGTGGCGGCGCGGGGGCCGGTGCCCAGCGGGCGGCGCTCGACATCTGCCCAGTCTTGCGGCAGCGCCGTCTGGCCTGCCGACCGGGAAGGGCCGCAGGCCCCTGACCGTAGGCGGGTACCGAGCCGGAAGGTGCCTTTTTGTCCGTAATGCGAAGGTGTGTGTTCAGCGCCTGGCCGGAGAACGCCATTCACGCCCTAAGAGGCGCCAAAGCAGCAGTTCAGAGCCGTTGAGTGGGCGTTCTGCGGGGGAGAGTGCGCCCTTTGAACGTCGAGGCCTCACTTGTCTACCTTCTGAATCGCTCGCCGCCCTCACCGTGAGACGGATGAGGGCGCTCCTACCTGCCACTGCCTGCGGACCGTCCGCAGGCGCTTATTGGAGGGGAACCCCTATGTCCGCCAACGACCCGCAGTCCCAGCCCCAGCAGCCGACCCCGCGGGGCCAGGACTCGGTGCAGACGCTGCTCCTGGTTCTCGTCGTCGTCTTGGTCCTGGTCGGCACGGGCTACGTGTGCGTGGCCCACCCGTCCCTGACGGCTCCGATTGCGGCGGTCGGCGGGGTCGGCGCGGCGCTGGGCGCGGCATTCGGCGTCGTGCTCGCGAACCGCAGGTGATGACGTGGTCTCCGGCCGGTCCGGGGACTCATCGCTAGAACACGGAGGGCCGTCTACCCGTCAGGTGGGTGGCCCTCCGCATGCCGTTCCACAGTTCCATGGCGTACGCCCTCCGGCTGTCGCTTGGCGCCATCGGCCCGGGTGTTCCCACTGGGAACGCCCGGGCCGACCGGCGGTTGTCGGCGCCGTGGGCTTGGCCGCCCCTGCGATGGCCGGGCTCCGCGCATCGTTGCCTGCGCTGATCTGTGGTGGGGAGGAACTCGGTGAGTCTGTCGGTGGTGTCATCGGCGCTTCCAGAGGTACAGGAGGAACGGCATCACGATTCCCGCGTACAGGCCGGCTACGCCGAGGGCGACCTGGGCGGGGTCGGCCCAGGGCGGGGCGAGAACGAGTCGCTGGCGTCGCAGCCGGGTCAGCTGCTGCGCGTTGGTCTCGGTGGTCTCGTTCGTCTCGGTCTGGGTGGACGTCGTGGTGGTGGACATGGTGTTCCTCTCGAAGGCGTCGGCGTTGCGCCGGGGTTGTCTGGGAGCGGGAGCCACTGTGCGAGTCCGGCTGGCGGGGGTCGAGTTTGAAGTTCCCCCGTTGATGTGGACACCTGGACACTGGGACGTATGAGCCCAGGGGAAGCAGTGCCAGGTGGGAAGTAACTACACGAAGCGATATA
>NZ_JBEZLW010000092.1:0-8535 GCF_040652395.1 Streptomyces sp. NPDC048269 | reverse complement strand
CAACCACCGGGCCAACCATCACAGCGTCGGCAAGACGGCCAAACGCGCCGAGTCAATCAAGGAACACCAAGCCCGCAGAGGATAAATGCCAAGCTGAGACCGCGTTTGAGAACTCCCTTGCCCCGTTCCCGGAATGGTCGTTGAGCATGCCGTGAGTGGTTCTGGGGGTGGGTGTCGTCACTGAGTTGGAGAAGCGCAGCCGCTCGGTACGGGAGACTGCCGAAGCACGCCTGCAGTCACCGCCGAAATCCGTAGCTGATATCAACGCGGATGGACTTCGGTGGCGCCGGGCGGGCGGTAAAGGGGCGTCGCGTCCTGGGCCGAGCGGGCGCGTGAGGACCCCCGGGCGAGCTCACAAAGCAGCTGGCGCCAACTGTCCGCGGATTGCGGCCTATTCGCGGACTCGTGAGGCGGCCCGGAATCGCGCCAAACCCCTGACCTACCGAAACGCGTGAGCCGCGTCGGGGCCTCCGGAGCCGTGTGCGGGCGGCTGCCCGGGAGCGGCTAGCGTGAGGCCTATGGACGAACCGCGGATCACGGTGCAGAACTCGGCAGGCGAGGCTGCAATAGCGGGCAACGCCGAAGGCCTTCGGCAGCTTGCGCAGCGGCTTTTGGAACTTGCCGAACCGGGGCTGAGGAACGGCTACCACCTGCATCTCGACCCGGGCGTGGACCTTGAGGACGGGTCGGCCGGCCTCATCCTGGAGCGGGACGACTCCATCTAGGCGTGCCCCCGCGTGCCCGGTGGTGTGGCTCCGCACGGGAGTCGCGGGGAACTGCGGCGAGGCGGCGGGTAACCCGCAGGTCAGCGGGTTGGCTTGGTCAGGGTGGGTGGGGGTGCGCGATCTTCCGATCTAGCTGCGCGGGTTCGATTCCCATCGCCCGCTCCCCTGTGAAAGAGCCGGTTCCCGCCGTGGCGGGGCCGGCTCTTTCGTTGGGCGGCGCTAGAGCTTGATGTTCGCGATCATCGTCGCGAGGGAGTTGAGGAAACGGTTCACGTCGTCCGCGATCGAGCTGGACGCCAGGAAGAAACCGAAGAGGGCCGCGACGATGGCGGGTCCTGCCTTGATGTGGTTGCCGCGGATCAGCACCACCAGGATGACCGCCAACAGAACCACCACTGACAGCGAAATGGCCACTACTGATCACACCTTCGGTCGTCCCCTGGTCGGCCCGGGGCGCACGGCCACGCACACCCCCACATGGACCATCCTCCCACCAACGGGCCCCGCCTATCCGCCCCGTGACGAATCACCATCGTTCCGTTTCCGCCAACCACACGTGCACAAGGCATATTTCGGGCGCGAGGCGGGACTCATGGGGCGGTGAGACCGAGCAGGGAGCGGACATAGGCGTACTTCGCGGACAGTCGTTCACGCGTCGGGCCGTCCAGTACGGAGAGCCGTGCGGGATCGGCGTTGTGTGCGAGGTCGGCCTCCTTGACCAGGAGCGCGCCCGGGGTGGCGAGGACGCGGGCCGCGTACTGCTCGACCGGTTCGCCCGGGCGCTTGGTGACCGCGAGGACCATGTCCTTCACGGACTGCGGGAGGGCGGCGGAATCCAGCCACGTGAGGCTGAGGACCTCGTCCTCGATGGCGTCGTGCAGCCAGGCCGCCGCCTGCTGCTCGGGGCTGCCGCCGCGCACGCGGACGCCCTCGGCTACGGCGGCGAGGTGCTCCGCATACGGCCGGCCGGCCTTGTCGGTCTGGCCCTCGTGCGCGGTGCGGGCGAGGGCCTCGACCTCGATGAGGGTCAGGGGGCTGCTCGTCATGCGATCTCCCTTGCCGCTGTCCGGAGGGCCTCCGCCACCCGGTGTACATCCGCCTGCGTGGTACGCCAGTTGGAGAACGCGGCACGCAGGGCTGGGGTTCCCCCGTACACGGTCGGAGTGACGAAGACCTCGTCGGCCACGGCCTCGCGCAGGGCGGTCAGGCGGGCCGGGGAGGGGTCGGCGGCCAGGGTGAAGCAGACGACGTTGAGGCGGACCGGGGCGAGCAGGGTGAAGGCGGGGCCCGGGAGAGGCGCTCGCCCAGGGCGCGGGCGCAGGCGATGTCGCGTTCGACGATCTCCCGGTGGCCCTGGCGGCCGTACGCGCGGAGCGTGAACCAGGCGGCGAGGGCGCGCAGCCGGTGGGAGTTCTCCGGGGTGAGGTGGACCAGGTCGGGGTGGTCGCCGAGGGGGCCGAGGTAGGCGGCGGCGTTCTGGAAGACACGGGCCTGGAGGTCTTGGCGGCGGGTGAACTGGACGGCGCTGTCGTAGGGGACGTTGAGCCACTTGTGCAGGTCGACGCAGAGGGAGTCGGAGGCGTCGAGCCCGTCGGCGAGGTGTGCGTGGTCCGGGGAGAGGGCGGCGAACGCACCGAAGGCGGCGTCGGTGTGCAGCCAGAAGTCGTGCCGGGACTTGAGGGCGGCGACGGCCCTGAGGTCGTCGAAGTCGACGGTGTTGACCGTGCCGGCGTTGGCGACGACCACGGCCGGGCCGGGCGTGTCCGCCAGCGCCCGCTCCAGCGCGGCCGGGTCCACGGCCTCGCGGCCGGGCAGGGTGGGGACCTTGACGAGCGAGGCGCGGCCCAGGCCGAGGACGGAGAGGGCCTTGGCGATGGAGGAGTGCGGGGCCCCGGAGAGCACGCGGACCGGGCCGAGGGCGGCGACGCCGTCCTCGGCCGGGGCGACGCCGAGGCGCTCGCCGAGCCATTCGCGGGCGATGGCGAGGCCGGTGGTGTTGGACATCGTCGCGCCGCTGACGAAGGTGCCGGTGTGGACGGCGGACAGGTGGAAGAGCTCGCGGAGCCAGCCGACGGTCTCGCGTTCGAGGTCCTGGCCGGCGCCGTCGAGGGCCGAGTTGGAGTTCTGGTCGTAGGCGGCGGTGAGCCAGTCCCCGGCGAGGGGGCGGGGGTGGCGCCGCCCGTGACGAAGCCGAGGTAACGGGGCCCGGCGGAGGCCGACAGCCGGGGCTCCCACCGGTCCCGGAAGGCGGCGAGGGCGGCTTCCGTGCCGGTGCCGTGCTCCGGGAGGGGCTCGGGGCCCTCCGGCTTCCCGGCGGGCGGTACGACGGGACGCGCGTCCAGGGCGGAGAGCGCGTCGGCGGCGGCGCGGCGGGCGGCGTCGAGGAGATCCGGGAGCCGGGCGAGGTCGGCGGCGAGCGTGCGGTCCATGGGGGCACGTTAGGCGCCGCCGGAGCCTGGCGGCCGGGCCAATCCCGGACGATTGGCCCGGCGTTGCCCGGCGGGCCGTCGTCGTAGGCTCGGGGGATGATCGCGAAGCGGTGGGTGAGGGGCGTCGTCGGGAGCGTGGTCGTGACGGGAGCGCTGGCGGGGGCCGCGGGCTGCGAGACGCCGCCGGCGCCGAGGGCCGCGCCGGGGCCGACCTGGGCGCCCGCGACGCGTCCGGCTCCGCCCGCGCCGACGCAGGCTCCCGAGCGGACGTCGGCTCCGCCGTGTCCCGAGGGCGGGGTGCGGCTCCTGGAAGGGTCCGGGGACGCCGCGATGGGACTGCGGCTGGAGGGGTACGAGCTGGTCAACTGCGGTACGGACGAGTACGTGCTGGAGGGCTACCCGGAGGTCCGGCTGCTCGACGAGGAGCAGCGGCCGGTGGAGGTGGCGGTCGGGCACGGCTCGGCGCCGGTCACTTCGGAGGTGCCGACCGTCGACGCCGCGCCGGAGCGGGTGTCGCTGGCGCCGGGGCAGGCCGCGTCGGTGGTGATGGTGTGGCGGAACCGGGTCACCGACGTGAGCGTGCCGGCGGTCGAGGGATGGGTACTGGAGGTGACGCCGAAGCCGGGCGCGCCGCGGCTGGCGATCCGGCTGACGCGCCCCGTCGACCTCGGGAACACCGGGCAGTTGGGGATCGGCCCGTGGCGGGACGCGACCGCCCGCTGACGCCCGCCGGACTCAGGCCACCGCACCCGCAGGGGCCGGCCCGGGACACGTACGCCGTGACACCCGCCGGACTCAGGCCGCCGCTCCTGCATAAGCCGGGGCCTGGCGGGTGGTGAGGGCCGTCATCCTGGTGGCGATGGCGGCGGCGGAGCTGTGCGTCAGCCGGTCCGCGATCAGGCCGTCGGCGAGGAAGAGCACCTGGTCGGCGTGGGTGGCGGCGGCCGGGTCGTGGGTGACCATCACGACGGTGGCGCGCAGGGAGTCGACGGCGGTGCGGAGCAGCCCGAGCACCTCGGCCCCGGTGGTGGTGTCGAGGGCGCCGGTGGGTTCGTCGGCGAAGACCACGTCGGGGCGGGTGACGAGGGCGCGGGCGATGGCGACGCGCTGCTGCTGGCCGCCGGAGAGCTCGGCGGGGCGGCGGCGGGCCTTGCCCTCCAGGCCGACGCGGGCGAGCAGGTCGGCCGCCCGGGCGCGGTCGTGGCCGGTGGCGCCTCCGCCCGCGAGCCGCACCGGGAGCAGCACGTTCTGTTCGACGGTGAGGGAAGGCAGCAGGTTGAAGGCCTGGAAGACGAAACCGAGGCGGCTGCGGCGCAGTTCGGTGAGCTCGTTCTCGTCCATGCCGGTGATCTCGGTGCCTCCGAGGCGGACGGAGCCATCCGTGGGCACGTCCAGTCCGGCGGCGCACTGGAGGAAGGTGGACTTGCCGGAACCCGAGGGACCCATCACCGCGGTGAAGCTGCCGCGCGGCAGGCTCAGGTCGATCCCGCGGAGCGCGTGCACGGCCCCGGCCCCGTGCCCGTACCGGCGTCGTACGCCGCGCAGCTCCACGGCGGCCGAGGTGTCGTGCGCCCCCGCCGGCTCGTAGACGGTGTCGTGCGCCCCCGCCGGCTCGTCGTGCCGCCGCTTGGTTCGCCGGATCCCCATGGTGTGCAGCCTTCCGTGACGTCGCTGTTCGTGGGGTCGACGCTACGGATCACGGTGGGCCGGCGGCCATGACGGCGCCCGGCGGAACGGGGGTGGGGCAAACCCCACCCCGGTCAGGGGGAGCGGCGGATCAGCAGCAGGGCGCGGTCGTCGTTGACGTCCTTGGCGACCTTTTCGATCAGGTGCCAGGCGGCGCCCTCCCAGCCGGCGGCGACGTAGCGGTCGGCTTCGCCGGTGAGGCGGTCGATGCCCTCGCTGATGTCGCGGTCGGCCGTCTCGACCAGGCCGTCGGTGAAGAGCATCAGGACGTCGCCCCGGCGGAGGTTCCCGCGGGCGGGGGTGAATTCGGCGCCGTCGTAGACGCCGAGCAACGGGCCCTCTCCGGTCTTCTCCTGCCAGCGGCCGGTGCCCGCGGAGAGCTGGAGGGCGGGCAGGTGGCCGGCGGAGAGGAGTTCGTAGTCGCCGGTCGCCAGGTCCAGGACGAGGTGGATGGAGGTGGCGAAGCCCTCGTCCCAGTCCTGGCGGAGCAGGTAGCCGTTGGCGGCGGGCAGGAAGCCGTGCGGGGGCAGCGCTCCGAGGAGGCCGCCGAAGGCGCCGGACAGCAGCAGGGCCCGGGAGCCCGCCTCCATGCCCTTGCCGGAGACGTCGGTCAGGACGATCTCCAGGGTCCGGCCGCCGTTGGTGCGGGCCGCGACGACGAAGTCGCCGGAGAAGGACTGGCCGCCGGCCGGGCGCAGGGCCATCTCGCGGTGCCAGCCGCGGGGCAGGGCGGGCAGCTTGCTCTGGACCCGGATCCGTTCGCGCAGGTCGAAGAGCATGGTGCCGCCGCGCCGCCAGGGCACGCCGACGCGGCTGCGGAACTGGGCGATGACCAGGCCGAAGAAGCCGCAGGCCGCGACGACGAGGACGGTGCCGGGGGTGACCCGCGCCGGGCCCTGGGTGTAGGGGCCGAGCACGAGGGCCTCGACGATCAGTGCGCCCGCGGAGGCGGCGTACAGCGCGAGGAGGCTGGCGGGGCGCAGCAGCAGGCCGCCGGCCACGATCGGCAGGACGAGCGCCGAGGGCGAGAACCAGACGGGCAGCATCAGGGTGCCGCAGGCGATGGCGGGGACGGTGGCCAGCAGTCCGGCGAGGGCGAGCCAGTCCGAGGCGTCGCCGCGGAAGTAGTCGACGGCGGATTTGCGCAGGCCGGTGCGTGCCCGGTGCGACAGCATGCGCATCCGGGCCTTGAACGATTCCACGCGTGCTCCGGCCATTGCATCGGGACCCTATCCATCCCT
The DNA here is from genome assembly GCF_040652395.1 of Streptomyces sp. NPDC048269. Taxonomy (NCBI): domain Bacteria; kingdom Bacillati; phylum Actinomycetota; class Actinomycetes; order Kitasatosporales; family Streptomycetaceae; genus Streptomyces; species Streptomyces sp. NPDC048269. The sequence goes on along the minus strand of NZ_JBEZLW010000092.1, from coordinate 2,454 downwards.
GCTGTGGATGCGCAGGGGTACCCCTGGACCGGAGGTCCAACGGAGCCCGAAAACGCGTCGACTGCAACGGAATGCCCTGATAGGGATGACCGTATGGCTCTTGAGATGCGCGTATTGCAGTCTGATGAGTGGGATGTCTGGTACGACCAGCTGGAACTGGCGTTCGGCGGTGTGCCCGAGTCCCCTCAGGAGCGAAAACTGTACAAGTCGCTGACGGAGACGGAGCGTTCGCTCGGCGTCTGGGACGGCGGGACCTGCGTGGGATCGGCCGGCGCCTTCAGTTTCCGCCTCTCCGTGCCGGGGGGAGCGACCGTGCCGGCGGCCGGCGTGACGATGGTGGGCGTCTCCCCCACCCACCGGCGGCGCGGGGTGCTCACCTCCCTGATGCGCCGGCAGCTGGACGACATCCGGGCGGGTGGTGAACCGCTCGCCGTGCTGACGGCCTCGGATCCGGCGATCTACGGGCGTTTCGGCTACGGCACGGCGACGTACTCCCTGGCCGTGGAAGTGGACACGACCCGCGTCCGCCTCACCGTGCCCCCGGGTACGGGCGAGGTACGGCTGCGCCTGGTCGACCCGGAGCGGGCGCTGGCCGACTGCGAGCGGGTCTACGCGGCGCTGGTCCCCCTGCGCCCCGGGATGCCGGCCCGGCAGCCGGGCTGGGAGCGGCTGGCACTGCTGGACGGTCCCGCGTTGCGCGGGGGCGGGTCTGCGCAGAAGTGCGTGGTCGCCGAGCGGGAGGACGGCGAGGTGGTGGGGTACGCGCGCTACCGGGTCAAGGCCGACCGGGACCACACCGGTTCGGACGGCAAGGTCGAGGTCGCAGGCGTCGACGCGCTCGACCCGGCGGCGTACGCGGCGCTGTGGCGCTACCTCTTCGAGATCGACCTGACGTGGACGGTACGGGCGAACACCCGGCCGGTGGACGACCCGCTGCTGCACCTGGTCAGCGACGTGCGGCGGTCGCGGCCGCGCTTCCGGGACTCGCTGCACCTCCGGCTGGTGGACCTGCCGGCCGCGCTGGAGGCGCGGACGTACGGGGCGCCGGCGGACGTGGTGCTGGACGTCGAGGACGCGTTCTGTCCGTGGAACGGGGGCCGGTGGCGGCTGACCGCCGACGGGAAGGGCGCCGCGTCCTGCACGCGGGCCGAGGAGCCGGCGGACCTGGCGCTGTCGGTCCGGGAGCTCGGTTCGGCGTACCTGGGCGGGATCACCCTCACCTCGCTGGCAGCGGCCGGCCTCGTGCGCGAGCTGCGCGCGGGCGCCCTGGCCGAGGCCTCGCGGGCGTTCGCGGGGGACGTGGCTCCCTGGCTCCCGCACGGCTTCTGACGGGACGGGACCGGTCTCGCGGGACCCCTTATAGGGACTGGTTCTGGAGACCGGTTCTGGAGACCGGTTCTGGAGACCGGCTCTGGAAACCAGTTCCGCGCCGGACCGTGCCGGTCCCGGAGACCGGTTCTAGCGCGACTGGCAGCCCGGGCACCAGAAGAGGTTGCGGGCGGCGAGACCGGCGGTGCGGATCTCGCCCCCGCAGATGTGGCACGGCATGTTCGCCCGGCGGTAGACGTACACCTCGCCGCCGTGGTCGTCCACCCGCGGCGGGCGGCCCATGACCTCGGGCAGGTGCTCGTCGCGAACGGTGTCGATCCGGTTGTTCCGCACGCCCTCGCGCATGAGCGCGGCGAGGTCCGTCCACATGGCGTCCCACTCGGCGCGGGTGAGGTCCTTGCCCAGGCGGTACGGGTCGATGCCGTGCCGGAAGAGGACCTCGGCGCGGTAGACGTTGCCGATGCCCGCGACGACCTTCTGGTCCATCAGCAGGGCCGCGATCGTGGTGCGGGAGCGGGAGATCCGCTTCCAGGCCCGGTCCGGGTCGTCGGCCTGGCGCAGCGGGTCGGGGCCGAGCCGGTCGTGTATCGCCTTCTTCTCGCCCTCGCCGATCAGCGCGCAGGCGGTGGGCCCGCGCAGGTCCGCGTAGTGCTCCTCGTTCAGCAGGCGCAGCCGGACCGTGTCGGTCGCGGGCGGCGCCGGGGCGGGGCCGAAGCCGAGCTTGCCGAAGAGGCCGAGGTGGATGTGGACCCAGGCGTCGCCGAGTTCCAGGAAGAGGTGCTTGCCGTGCGCCTCGGCGCTCTCCAGCTCGCGCCCGTCGAGCAGGGCCGCGCTCTGGGCGAAGCGGCCCTGCGGGCTGCTGACCCGGACCGGGCGGGCGGCGAAGCGCTCGGTGTGGTCCTGGGCGAGGCGGTGGATCGTATGCCCCTCGGGCACGGCAAGGCTCCTCGGACGAAACTCGTGACTCGTGACTCGTGACTCAGAACTGCGAACTGCGAACTCGAATGACAACGGCCGTGCCGCCCCCCGGGGCGGCCCGGCCGGGAGCGGAAAAAGCCCCGGGCGTGGTGGGCCGGGATCGGGGGCACCTCGCCGGACTGCTCGGATTCGGAGAGCAAGTCGATT
>NZ_JBEZLW010000091.1:0-10102 GCF_040652395.1 Streptomyces sp. NPDC048269 | reverse complement strand
AACTCCGGCGGGTAGTTCTTCATGACCACGAGATGTCCGTTCTCAGATCCTCAGGATCCAGTGTCTCGTGTGTTCAACATCAGGGGTCAAGGCCCAAGGACAAGTTCCGCTGACCTGGTACCGGAGGGTGTTTCCTGTCTGCGGCGATTGCCGCTACCAGCCGCTAATGATCACCGGCTCCGAGGTTTAGAACTTTCGGAACAGTAAATGGGCCAATTGACACTGGCTCCCGTAATCGAGGCAGAAGGAATCATGGGCATACTCGCTTGGATCCTCCTAGGGTTGCTCGCAGGCATCATCGCCAAGTTCTTGATGCCCGGCAAGGACCCGGGCGGCATCATCATCACCATGCTCATCGGCATTGCCGGCGGTCTTTTGGGTGGATGGCTGGGCAAGGTGATCTTCGGCGTCGACTCCGTCGACGGCTTCTTCGAGCTTTCTACTTGGATTGCCGCCATCGTCGGCTCCCTCATCCTGCTGGCCGTCTACCGCCTGGTCGCGCGTCGTAGGTAGCACCACGCTCACTCGGCGCCCGCCGCTGGATCGCGCCATCGAAACGGCTCCCCCCTGGAGGGCGGAGCCGTTTCCCTCGTCAGCCGGACCCCCTTCGGCGGATATTGCGTGCTGTCTTCATGCCATGTTGTTCCTTTGGATTTTGAAACGAAGATGTCGGCAGCCGCTGGATTCAGTGCTCGCGCCCATGACCGCTTCGCGGCCTCGCAGTCAGGAAAGCGGTGAGCGGCTTCGGCCCTGCCGCACGGGTCGGCCCCCGCGGAAGGCGGCATAGTGAGGGAGTGATCACCGAACGCGACGAGGCCGGCAGCGACGCCGACGACGAAGAAGCGCAGGTCATCGTGGTGGGGGCGGGACCTGCGGGTTCCGCCGCTGCCGTGCACTTGGCGCGAGCGGGTGTGGACGTGCTGCTGCTGGAAAAGAGTGGCTTCCCCCGGGAAAAGGTGTGCGGTGACGGGCTGACGCCTCGGAGCGTGTACCAGCTGGTGCGTATGGGTGTCGACATCAGTGCGCCGGGCTGGATGCGCAACAAGGGGATGCGGTGGGTCTGTGGGGGCGACCAGGTGGAGTTGGACTGGCCGCAGCTGGGCAGTCTCCCTGACTTCGGGCTCACCCGTAGCCGACACGACTTCGACGACCTGCTCGCCGCTCATGCCCGCGCCGCCGGAGCGCGCCTGCACACCCGCGTGAAAGTCACCGCCCCGCTGACCGACCGGGCGGGAAACGTCACCGGGGTGACTGCTACTCGCGGACCGGGGCAGGAACCGGTCCGCTACCGGGCGCCGCTCGTCGTCGCCGCTGACGGCGCCTCCGCACGGACGGCACTCGCCCTGGGACTGGAACGTGACGCAAGCCGGCCCGTCGCGGCGGCGGCCCGCCGCTACTACCGCAGCGAAGCCCGCACCAACGACCCGTACCTGGAGCTGTGGGCCGATCTGCGCTGTCCGAACACGGGGCTGGATCTGCCCGGGTACGGCTGGGTGTTCCCGCTCGGGGACGGGCGCGTCAACGTCGGCCTGGGTGCACTGCCGCAGCGGCAGCGTCGGGCGGTGGACCTGCGGGCGGCTTTGGAGCACTGGCTGCCCCGCCTGCCCGCGCACTGGGGGTTGCGGGAGGAGAACGCCGACTCCTCCCTGCGCAGCGCGCCCTTGCCGATGGGCTTGAACCGGCGGCCGCAGTATCGGCGGGGCCTGCTGCTGGTCGGAGACAGCGCCGGCATGATCAGTCCGTGGAGCGGGGAGGGCATCGCGGAGGCGATGGAGGCCGCCGAGGTGGCCGCAGAGATCATCGCCTTGGCCTTGGCCCGGCCGGCCGGGCCACGGCGGGAGCACGCGCTGCAGCAGTACCCGGCGGAGATCCACCGCCGCTGGGGGCGCTACTACCGTCTGGGTAACCTCGCCGCTGATCTCGTCTTCTCCCGGTACGGCTTCCGGCCGCTCCTTCACCCCCGCGTGATGGCCTCTCCCCCGCTCCTGCGTACCCTGGCCCGCCTGCTCACCCACGGGACCGACGAACCGGTCCACGACGGCATCGACGCAGTCCTGCACGCACTGGTGCGCCTCGTTCCAGCGCGCCGACGGTAAGACCGTAGAGCGGCTGCCTCCACCGCCCCCGCAGGGGTGCGCGGCAGCCCTCGGCTGTGCGAGCCGAACTCAAGAACGCCTGCTGCACGCTGTCAGGGGGCGGGCGGAAGCAGAGGGCCGAGAGGGCCGAGATCGAGGTTGAGGTCTTGGAGGGTGTAGCCGTGTTGGGCGCACAGCTCGGTCATGCGGTCGTGCAGAGCGAGGAGCGTGGCGCCGAGTTCTTCTTCTTGCGCGTCGGTGAGGTCGCCTGCGTCGACGCGGCGCAGGGCTTGGCGTTCGATGAGTTGGCGCAGGAGTTCGACGAGGGTGAGGACGAGTTTGAGGAGGTCTTCGCCCACACGGTCGGGATCGGTGTGCATGCGGTGAGCTGGGGGTTGGGGGTCGCCGGGGGTGGCGGGGGGCGCCTGGAGGAGCCGGAAGGCGCTTGCCATGGTGTCGCTGATGGCTTCGAGATCGCGGGGCGGCTGCGCTGGGGGGTCGGCGTTCATGGCTGCTCGCCGCCGCGGGTGGAGGGGTTGTCGAACGTGTTGACGGACGTGATCAGGGCGCGGAGGGAGATGCGGACGAGGTCGATGTCTGCGATGGAGAGGATGATGTCGCCGGTGATGACGACGCCGCCGGCCAGAAGCCGGTCGAGAAGGTCGACCAGGGCGACTTGTCGGCCCGGCAGCGGTTCGTCCCGTTCGGTGAGGGTCATGGCCGTGCGCCGGGCTCGTCGGCTGTGCCGGTGGGCTGGGGTGGCGGCATCGCGAAGGAGTAGGGCGCCCAGGGGCCGGTGATCTCGATGTGGATGCCGGGCAGGTCCTCGCCCGCCTGCTGGATGGCGGCGCGGAAGGTGTCGGCTTGGTCCTCGGGTACGAGGTAGGCCTCGTTGAGGACGTTCTCGCCGCTGTCGCTACGGGTGAGGGGTCCGGTCTGGGTGGGATGCCGCACCACGTGAGTGGCGTGCTGGGCTGCGGTGGCGGCAATGCGCTCGGCTGCTTGCCTGGCCTGTCGGTAGCGGTCCTCGCGGGCGTGGTGCTGGGCTTTGCGGGCCTGGAGATAGGCCTTGCCGGGGCTGGCGGCGGGTGCGCTGTCCGGGGCGGGGACGTCGCTGTCCGGGCGGACGTACGCCTTGACGCCGTACTCGGTGTGGTGGGCGAGGAGGGCGAGTCGCTCGGCGAAGATGCGGTGTTGCTCACGCAAGGCCGCCAGAGCCCGGTCGCTGTCCTGGTAGAGGGTGGCCATACGCAGGGGCAGAACGGTGGTGTGGTCCATGAGGCCCTGGATGACGTGGTGATGCGATCTGGCGGTGTCTTCGAGCCAGGCGAGGTCTTCGAAGTGGGATTTGAGGGCGTCCTCGCGCCAGTCGGCGTCGGGGACCTGGCTGGTGACGAACGCCGGCGCCGCCTGGTCTGCTCCGGGGGCGTCGGCGACCAGGAGCGTGACCGGTGCGCCGGCGACCCCGCGGAGGCCGGCCACGATGTCGCCGAGCTCGCCGGTGGGGACGACGACGGCGTACACGTAGGTGAGCGTCGGCTCGGGGGTCATGAGCCAGGCCTCTTCCTGGTGGCGCGGGGCCGGGGTCGGCGTTCTTCGCCCTCTTCTGCCAGGCCCTCATCGGGGCTTTGGGACGGAGTGGCCTCCAGGCGCTCGCGTCGCAGTGCCTCCACTTCGGCGCGCAGGCGGCGGTTCTCCTCCGCGAGCGGGTCACCGCTGTGGCGGGAGGAAAGCGAGGGGTCGTACTCCCACCAGTCGATGCCCATCTCTTTGGCCTTGTCGACGGAGGCGATGAGGATCCTCAGTTTGATCGTCAACAGCTCGATGTCGAGGAGGTTGATCCGGATGTCGCCGGCGATCACGATGCCCTTGTCCAGGACGCGTTCGAGGATGTCGGCCAGGCTGCCTGAGGAGGACGGCGGGTAGGACATCGGTGTCGCCCGGGACGGCAGAGGGCCGAGCCGGTTGGCAAGCGGGTCAGTCACGGTCCCCGACCTCCCTGGTCACGGCAGGCGCTGGCGGAATTGTGCGATCTCGTCGAGACGGTCGAGGAGCGCGTCCTCCTCGCGGTCGAAGGTGGCCTCGTCGATCTCCCCGAGCTGGAGCCGGCGCTCGAGGTCGGCCAGAGCGGCGTAGACCGGGGCCGGGTCGTAGTACTCCTCGTTCGCCTTGTCCACGACACGCTGCGCCACCCACACCACTGCCCGCATGGGCGCCATAGGCGCGGTCAGCAAACTGGTCAGCAGCCCCATGGCTCCTCCTGACGTTCCCTGCCCCGGCCACCTGCAGTGGCCTGACGGGTCAGGGCATTACACAAAGCTGTACGGGGGCAGCGGCCCGGCGAAGCGGAAACCGATGCCGTCGACCTGCTGGGCGAGGCTGGCCTCGGCTTGAAGGAAGGTCTCCTTCTCGTCGTCATGGACCAGCAGCGAGAGGTTCACGATGTCGCCGTCGGCCGGCGCGCGGACGCTGTGCTCGCGGGCAAACGGAATCAGGGCCTGGACCAGCCCGGCGGCCAGGGCTTCCTGCCGGTCGCGCACCTCGGCCGCCACCAGTTCTCCCAGTTGCAGCGGCAGCTGGGGATCGGCGTCACCGGCCCGGATCTGGTCGTTGAGCTGCCGTGCTCGGGGGGAGTCGCTGAGGATCTCGCGCAGGAGGGCTTCCTCGTCCTGGGAGGCCTTGATGTGGTACTCGGCGCAGCCTTGGAGCCGTTCCAGAGCGTCCAAGTAGCTCTCCGTGCGCTGCTGGAGGGCCTGCGTGACCGCCTCGTCGTCGGGAGCTGTGTATCCGAACTGCAGCGGCAGGACCGTTCCGTCGGCCATGAGGTGGTCTTGGACCTCCTGGTGGGCGGCCAGGTCCCGGCGCTTGGGCCGGATCTCCTCGTCGATGTCCGAGACGACCGCGCGCAGCTGCCCGACGGTGACGGCGCGAAGCGGCGCGGCCTGGGCCCCCACGCCCGTCAGCCCGTCCAGGCGGCAGGGGTGGGTGGCAGCGATGATCGAGTACACGTAGAGGGCCATCGCCTACTCCCTTTCACGGCGCACGGGACGGCGGGCGGGACGGCGCTTGCGGGGGGCCTCTTCCTCTTCCGCTTCTTCCGGTTCTTCCTCTTCTTCGGACCTGCCGGGCAGAGCCTGCGTCACGGCCTCCACGGCTCCGCTGAGCGCGCCCTTGGACTTGCCGTGTGCCCCGCTCTCGACCGCGTTGCCGACTATGTCGGTCAGCTGCGCGGGAGCCTTACGGCCTGCTTCCAGGTCGAGGCGGTTGCATGCCTCGGCGAAGCGGAGGTAGGTGTCGACGCTGGCCACGACGATCCGCGCGTCGATCTTCAGCAGTTCGATCCCGACCAGGGAAACGCGGATGAACACGTCGATGACGAGACCGCGATCGAGGATCAGTTCAAGGACGTCGTAGAGGCTGGCCGTGCCTCCGCCGCCGCCTCCCGTTCTGCTGATGTTGCTTCCGCCCTGCGGCAGCACAGTCATGGCCGCTTCCCTTCACGGGGCCGGCTGTCAGGTCGGCCGGTCGATCATGCCCCGGCTGTACCGCCGGGTTCGCTCGTACGAAATCAGCTCGCCCTCCTCGTCCATCGTGACCTTGTAGCTTGCGATGATGCTGGTGGTGTCGGGGATACGCGCCAGCTCGAGGACCTCGACCTGGGCCTCCCAGCCCTCCTCGGTGGGACGCAAGGACGACACCGACTCGGGGCTGCGTCCCAGCAGCTGCGCGAGCTGTTCGGCCGCCAGGCGCATGGCCGCGGCCGCGCCGGTGACACGGCGCCGCGCAGGTGGTTTCCGGGCCGGCTCCTTGGGTGAGGGCCGACTGGTGGGTGCGTCCCGGTCACCGCCGTCGGCTGCGGGGATGCGTCGACGACGGGTCGGCTCTGCTGCGGCCATGGGCACTCTCCTCACGGACCGACTCGGGCCTGCCCGCTCCTTCCAGGCGCAAACATGGCTATATTCCCGCAATCCAGATTTTCATCGTATACGAGGCATATCTGGCGTGAGGGTGAGCAGCCGCTCTATAACCGTGCGAGCGGCGTGTCCCGTCACCCAAGCGTGCGTGCGCGGCGGCACTTGGACCTGCAATGGCGGTGGTGGCCCGCACGCACCCGGTGAAGGGAAGGGCTCATGGAGGACACGACAAAAATCGCCCTGGCGGCCGCCGTCGCCGGAGGCTACGTACTGGGGCGGGCGAAAAAGGGACGCCTGGCCTTCAGCCTGGCGACGTACATCGCCGGCCGGCGCCTCGGCCTTGACCCGAAAGAGCTGGCAACGCAGGGCCTGAAGAAGCTCAGCGAGATGCCGCAGGTCGCCGAGATCGGCGAGCAGATCAGGGGCGAGGCGCTGGACGCCGGCCGCAAGGCACTCATGGCTACCGCGAACCGCCGGCTGACCCAGCTCGCCGACTCGGTTCACGAGCGCACTCTCACCCTTGGGAGCGGCGGCGAGGCCGCAGACGAGGACGAAGACGAGGACGAGTACGACGAGGCGGAAGGCAGCTACGAGGACGAAGAGGAGCCCTACGAGGAGGCAGGGGAGGAGGAAGAAGAGGCGGAGGAAGAAGAGCCCGAGGACGGAGGAGAACCGGAGGAAGAGGAAGAAGAGGAAGAGGAGGAAGAGGAACCCGAGGAGGCGGAGGGAGAAGCGGAGGAGGAACCGGAGGAGGAACCGGAGGAGGAACCGGAGGAGGAAGAGGAGGAGGAGGAAGAGGAACCGGAGGAGGAAGAGGAAGAACCACCGGCTCCCCGGCGGCCGGCTCGACGTTCCACCGCCCGCACCGCCAAGGCCGCCCCACGCCGTGCACCGGCGCACAGGACACCGTCCAAGAAGGCTTCCCCTAAGAAGGCGGCTCCGGCCAAGAGGGCGGCCCCGGCCAAGAAGGCAGCACCGGCCAAGAAGGCGGCCCCGGCCAAGAAGGCAGCACCGGCCAAGAAGGCAGCACCGGCCAAAAAGGCAGCCCCTGCCAAAAAGGCTTCGCCCGCACGCGCTGCGAAGAGGACACCGGCGAAGAAGGCGGCCGCCGGCACGAAGCCGAAGGCAGCCACCTCCTCGACCGCCCGCCGGAAGCCGCCCACGAAGGCGGCGGCAAGGCCTGCTGCGAAGAAGACCGCCGCGAAGAAGGGCACAGCGCGGCCGGCCTCCAAGACCGCTGCCAAGAAGTCCACGGCCGCGCAGAAGCCGGCCCGCCGCAAGCCCACCGCGCGGAGGTGAACCGTGGCCACCACAGACGACGCCAAGGGCGCACAGTCCGGTCTCGACCGACTCATGGGCGAGGTCACCTCGTATCTCTCCGCCCAGGCTGAGCAACTGGCGGACAAGGCCGTGGACAAAGTCGGCGATCTCACCGACGGCCTCCACGACGTTGCGGAGAACGGAGGCCAGCTCGCCGGGCTCGGCGGGCGGCTCCTCAAGGGCGACTCGCCCGTGAAGGCCGTTCTCGGCCAGGCGTTCGGCGGCCTCAAGGACAAGGTCACGGACGCGGGCTCCAGCCTGCTGGGCGGCGGCAAGGGCAAGAGCCGCAAGGGCAGCGCCAAAGCCATCAACATCATCGAGACCACCGATGTCGGCGTACCACTGCGCACCGCCTACGACCATTGGACCCAGTACGAAGACTTCAGCAGCTTCGCCAAGGGCGTGCGCAGCGTCTCGCAGGGCGATGACACCACCACCGACTGGAAGGTCAAGGTCGGCCCGTCCACGCGCAGCTGGAAGGCCACCGTCCAAGAGCAGATTCGCGACGAGCGGATCTCGTGGACCTCAGAAGGCCCCAAGGGGACCACCCGCGGTTGCGTGAGCTTCCACGAACTCGCGCCTTCCCTCACCCGGATCATCCTGGTCGTGGAGTACTACCCCGCCGGGTTCTTCGAAAAGACCGGCAACATCTGGCGGGCCCAGGGCAGGCGCATGCGCCTGGACCTGAAGAACTTCAACCGCTTCGTCACCCTCGCCAGCGAGGAGCCCGACGGCTGGCGCGGAGAGATCGAAGACGGCGAAGTCGTACTCACCCACGAGGAAGCCCTCGAGGAGGAGGAAGCCGAAGAGGCGGATGACGAGGAGGAAGGGGCGGAGACCGGAGAAGAGGAAGAACAGGACGAGGAATACCCCGAGGAGGAAGACGAGGAGGAAGACGAGGAGTACGCGGAGGACGAAGCCGAGGGATACCCGGCGGACGCAGAGGAGGCAGAGTACGAAGAAGACGACGACTCCGACGAAGTCTCGGATGATGACGAGGACGAAGACGAAGACGAGGACGAAGACGAAGAGCCGCCTCGCCGCTCAAGACGCCGGCGCTGAAGCCCACGGGACCGCCCCCGTCCGCGTGCGCCGTCCTCACGGCCACAGCAGGCGCCCATCGCCCCCCCAGGGGCGGCGGGCGCAAGGAGAGGCCGGCGGCGATGCCGCCGGCCTCTCCGACATGGCGGGGTCAGTGCTTGAGAGCGTCCTTCGCCTTCTGAGCCGTCTGCTTCGCATCACCTGCGGCCTGCTCCGCTCGGCCCTTCAACTCCAGGCTCTCGTTGCCTACCGCCTTGCCGGTGACCTCCTTGGTCTTGCCCTTCATGTTCTTGCCCATGTTCTTGGCCTTCTTACCTGCGGCCATCTCAGCACCTCCACATCCCGCTACAAGCGTTCTATAGGGGCTTGTTCGGCCGATACCCATATATTCCCCTGTGAAGCACCTTGCACGGGATCCGACCGAAGTGGCGGCCAGGCTGGGCCCGGCGTCCCTACGCCTTTCTCTCCGGCCCGCTGTGGTGCCACTCGCAGACGTCAAACGAAAAGGCCTCCACGTCCCCGTCCTCGTCGAAGCTCAGATCACCGATCGCCGTCTTGAACCTCCCCGCGCGGATCGCCTGGGCGACCCGCTCGGGATCCTCGGCATCTCCGGCCGCCCTGATGGCCTCGGCGATCACCTGAACCGCGGCGTAGGCGGCGCGGACGCGCAAACCACCGGGAGCCCGGCTGATCCCGGCATCGCCCGGACCGTGGGCGAGGCCGTCCCGGCCGGCGGCGGCGGGCACGGGCACAGGGACGGGCACGGGCACGGTAACCAGCAGGCCCTCCGCCGCGTCCTGGGCGATCCGAGAGAGCGCATCATCGGCACAAGCCTCACCGGCCATGAATTGGGCGTCCAACCCCTCCGCCTTGGCCTGGCGAAGGAACCGCCCGAGCGGGGCGTGGTAGCCGCCGTAGTACACGAAGTCGACGCCGGCCGCCTTCAGCTTCCGGATGACGGCGGAGAAGTCCTTTCCGTCGCCATCCACCCCTTCGAACAGCGCCACCCTCACACCCCTGCTGACCAGCATCCGCCGGACGCCGGTGGCCAGGCCCTCGCCGTACAGCTGCTTGTCGTGCACGATGCCCACTGCTTTCGGCAGGCGGCCGACTATGAACGTGCCTGCCACCGCGGCTTGGGCGCTGTCGAGGCCGATGGTGCGGAAGACCAGCCTGTAGCCGCGCGCGGTGATCTCGGGGCTGGTGGCGGACGGCGTGATCATGACGACACCGGCGTCCTCGTAGACGACCGAGGCCATCTCCGTGGCAAGCGACAGAGCGTGGCCGACGACGTACTTCACGCCATCGTTGACTGCCTTGGTCGCCGCGACGACTGCGTGCCGGGGGTCGCCGGCGTCGTCGTACTCCCGCGCCTCCAGCATCCTGCCCCCAACGCCGCCCCGGGCGTTGATCTGCTGGATGGCCATCGTGGCGCCCCTGAGCTGCATGTCGCCGCAAGGCGCCCCCGAACCGGTCCGGGGTCCGACGATTCCGATCCTGATCCTGGCAGCCACCGCTTCTCCCTACACCAAATGGTCAGGCCACTGCCTGTGGCGAGGCAAGACTCGAACCGCCCGGACGCCGCACCCGGGCCTCACCACACGCCGCCAGGGCGCCCCGCGGGGCTGGGCGGATCGGAGGAGGGACTGCCCAGCCTGCTCGCCGGGGCCGCAGTGCTCCTGGACGTCGCAAGGATGGCCGCCCCACCACGCAGCAGACGCCGGAGAGGCTGTGGGCCTCTCCGGCGTCTGC
>NZ_JBEZLW010000090.1:0-10125 GCF_040652395.1 Streptomyces sp. NPDC048269 | reverse complement strand
TTCCTCGGTGCCGGCGGCCGCCTCGCCGAGGCCGGCCCGTCGTTGTTCGTCGCGTACGCGGTCTGCGGCGTCTTCGCCTTCCTCGTCGTCCGCGCCCTCGGCGAACACCGGTCCGCCGACTCGTCCCCACAGGCCGCGACGCTCTTCGGCGTGTGGTCCTATGAGATCGGCCAGATCAGGGAGGGGCATGCCGGAAGACCAGTCGGGCCTGTATCAGGCAGGTGAAACGGTGCTGCTGGTCAAGGTGCCCGAAGCCGAGCCGCTCGTGGGCGGATGGCGCCAGCGGTTCGACTCCTCGGCCGGAGCCAGGCTTCCGGCGCACGTGACGGTACTCTATCCATTTCTGGACCACGGCCGCATCGATGCCGACGTGCTCGGCGCGCTCGAAATACTCGTTGGTGCCCACTACGCCTTCGACGTTCGGTTCGAGGGCTTCGGGCGGTTCCCCGACGTGCTCTTCCTGACGCCGACACCGAAGGGTCCGCTGCGGGCTCTTACTCAAGCCGTCTGCGAACGATGGCTGGAGGTCCCGCCCTATGGGGGCCGGTTCGCGGAGGTCATCCCGCACCTGACGGTGGCCCATGGTCAGGAGCCGAGCGTATTCGACGAGGCCGAGGCCGCCCTCACCGGCCGTCTGCCGGTCACCGCCCACGTTTCGGCGGTTCAGCTCTTGGTTTGCGACGGCGAGTCCTGGCATGAGCAGGCGGCCTTTCCCCTGTGCGGCCGAGGTGCATCTTGTCGATGAGGTCGTCGCGGCTGGTGAGGTTGCCGTACCGGAAGTCGCAATCGGCCCCCTTGCCGAAGTCGATCAGTTCCCCCGTCAGCAGGCCAGGAAGGTCGGCCCCCTCACTACGCGCGAAGTCTCAAGCAAGTTGATATCCAAAAAGTTTGACTATTTGATGGATGTCGGAATCATTTTGCCATCCAGGAGGCGTCCCCTTGCATGCCCGTATCGGCCCCGCTGCGAGCACAGCGGTTCTATGCCACGCGTGGTTCTTCTTCGGCTTCCTCTATGAGGAGATCGTCGATGTCCCGAACATGATGATCGGCGCACATGCTGGGGAAGCCCAGTCTCTGTGGGACCCGTACCATTCGGTCACCAACCCGGTCTTCTACTACGCGATCGTGGCTGTCCCGGCCCTGGGCTCGCTAGCCTTTCTCTGGCTGAAGCGGGGCGGGCTGTCGCCTGCGAACCAGACCCGCCTGCGACTCGCCACTCGTGGCCATCTCGCCATGGCCGCGCTCACCCTCGTCGCCGTCACGCAGATCAACGGCACGCTGTATTTCGGGCCTCCGATCAACGACCCGGCGCGCGTCGACACACTTGCCTGGACCTGGTTCGGGGTCAACGCTCTGCGCATCGGGGCCACAGCCTTCGCCACGGTCAAACTCATCGAGTTCTACCTGGACATCCGCAGTACGACCGCACGTGATCCCGCATGACCTGCCTCTCGACCGCCCACCACCGCCGTATCACAGGCAGCGGCATCAACGGGATGCACCTGCCCGCAGGTCAGGTCCGAATCTTCGGGTCGGTTTGCCGTAGTGCGGTGCGCCGTCAGGTGTCGCGCCAAGTGCGTGTGGATTCGCCGGTCAGGCGGCGGGTCATGAGGTTGATCATCGCGAGGAGGATCATGGCTTCGGAGCGGTGGGGCTTGGCTTCGTAGTCGCGGGCCAGGCGGCGGTGGTTCATGAGCCGACCGAGCGTTCTCTCGATGGTCCAGCGTCGTGGAAGAACAGCGAATCCCTTGGTGGTGGGATCGCGGCGGACGATGTGCATGTCGATGCCGAGGGTGGCGGCGTGCTCGAAGAGGTGCTGGCGGTAGCCGCCGTCGACCAGGTTTTGCGGACGCTGGGATGCGGGACGGCGACTTTCTCGATGAGGGTCTGGCCGGCTTTGGAGTCCTGCACGCTCGCCGCGGTGACCACGATGACCAGGAGCAGTCCGACGGTGTCGATAGCGATGCTCCGCTTGCGCCCCACGATCTTTTTGCCTGCATCGATGCGCTGCTCGGAGGCGGGGACGTTGTGGAGGTGATGCTCTGGGAGTCGATGACACACGCGGTCGGCTCCCCTTCCCGGCCTTCCTGCCGGCGGACTTTACGGCGGAGGAGGGTGTTGAACTGGTCGAAGACGCCATCTTCCTGCCAGCGGGCGAAGTAGGCGTAGACGGTGTTCCTGCTCGGCAAGCGCCACCAACTCGCCCTCCACACGGACCACGTCGACGGCCTCACTCAACTCCTGCGCGACGCCCTCGCGAGCGCGAACGGGCCGGGGGCGTCGGGCGGGGGAGTGGGCAACGGGCGTCCGGCGGCCAGGGCCCGGGTGAGCGAGAGGAACCACTCGTTGCCCGCCGGCGGCTGCCAGACCATCTGCACGAGGCGTCCGCCGGGGCCCAGCGCGCCGGCGATATTGCGGAACGCGGCGACCGGGTCGGCGAAGAACATCGTCCCGGAGCGGCTGACGGCCACGTCGAACACCGCGGCGGGGAAGGGATGGACCTGTGCGTCGGCCTGGACGAATTCGGCGTTGGGCAGCCCTTCGGCCGCCGCACGCCGCCGTGCCCTCCGCAGCATCGCGGCCGACAGGTCCACGCCGACGGCCCGGCCGCGGCTCGCCCGCCGCGCGGCGTCGCGGGTGGTCTGGCCGGTGCCGCAGCCGATGTCCAGCACCTGGTCGGTGGCGGATATGGCGGCCGCGGCGAGCAAGTGCGCGTGATGCGCGTGCACCGCGCGGTCGAACCGGTCGGCGTGCTCGGGCCAGTACGTGCCTTCCTCGCCGTCCCAGGCACGGGCCTGCTCGGCGTTGGAGGAGTCGACCTGACGCGTGCTGCTCATGGCATCACCGCACATCATCCGGTGGACAGCCCCGAAGGGACTACCTACCGGACTACACCGGCCCCGGGCCCGGAGCAAGCCGGACGAGGAGGCGGGGACGCCGGTCCGTCACGGTGCGGCGGGGGTGTTGGCGGTGAACGGACACCGGGCTGCCCGGTGGTCTTCGGGCTGTGGGTCCGCAGCGGGCCGGTGGTCGCCGGGCCGGTCGCCGGGTGGGTGGGGACGGACCGAGACGTCGAGGGTGAGGTCGTGGGGCTGGAGGATGGTGCGCGTGTGGAAGACGGGTGTCGTGCCGGGTGATCGGGTGACCTCGTAGTGGGGGGTGAGGGTTGCGGTGACGATGGTCATGGCGGTGGTGGCGAAGTGGGTTCCGAGGCAGTTGCGCGGCCCTCCGCCGAACGGCATGAACGCGTACTTGGGCAGCGGGTTGGCGGCGCGGTCGGTCCAGCGGTCCGGGTCGAACGTGGTGGGCCGGTGGTAGTGGCGGGGGTCGCGGTGGAGGACGAAGGGGCTGACGGCGACCTTCTGGCCGGGGCGCAGGGGGTAGCCGGCGAGTTCGGTGGGTTCCTCGATGGTCCGCTGGAGGAACCAGAGCGGGGGGTAGAGGCGCAGGGTCTCCTTCACGACGGCTTCGGTGACGGCCAGCCGGGGCACGTCGGCCGCGGTGGGGAGCGCGCCGGCGAGTTCCCGGTCGGCCTCGTCCCGTACCCGCCGACGGACTTCCGGGTGCCGGTCGAGGAGGAGGAGCAGCCAGGCGAGCGCGGCGGCGGTGGTCTCGTGGGCGGCGAAGAGGTTGGCGACGATGACGCTGGTCGCGCCCTCGTGGGTGAGGGCGCCTTCGTCGCACGCGGTGTTCAGGAGGTCCGCGACCACGGAGGGCGAGTCGTCCCGCCTCGTCGTACGCCGCCGGCGTATCAGGGAGGAGACTTCGTCGGCTAGGTCGCGGCCGGCGCGCTGGAGGCGGCGTCGGCGCAGCGCGTGCCAGCGGGCCGGCAGGGGCAGTGTGGGGGGCAGCAGCGCGTCCTGCAGGCGGGCCAAGAGGTCGGGGACGTCGCCGGTCTCGGGCCCGAGGCAGAACTCGGCGATCAGGTGGGCGGTGAGGTCTTCCAGTGCGGGGATCGCTTCGATCCTGCCGCGTGCGTGCCAGGTGTCCGCGTGGCGGACGACGGTCGACGCGAGGCTGTCCCGGGCGGCGCGCATGCTGGTCCGGTTCAGGCCGCGTCCCGCCAGGCTGCGGGCCCGCATCCACAGGGCCAGGTCTTCGGAGGCGCGGCTTCCGTCGGTCGCCTCGCCCAGCAGGTCGCTGGAGATGCCGTAGGTGGTGTTGGTGTGCTTGAGGACCTCCTCCGCCAGGGCGGGCGAGTTCACGATGTACAGGTCGTCGTCGAAGCGGACCAGGTCGCCGTACTGCTGCTGGTCGAGGAGGAAACCGAGGTGGTCCCGCTCGAACGCGCGCCGGTTGCCGTACCGCCCGGCCCCCGAGGGGCCGGGCGGTACACGGGAAGACAGCATCTGCTACCGCGCCTGTACGTAGTAGTAGTAATACGCACTGGAGTGGTCCGACCCTCCGAGCGTGCTGCTGCGTTGCACCTTCGCCCCGGAGGGATCGTTGGCCAGGTGGGCGGAGCTCGACGCGGCCTGGACCGATCCGGCGCTGAGGAGCGCGGCGACGGCGGAGGCGGCGATGAGGAGCGACTTGCGGAGGGGGATCAGGGCAGCCATGGCTGTCCTCCTTCGGGGTGGGACGGGCGGCGGTTCCGCCCGGTTCGTTGCCCTCGTTAGTCCACCCGCGGCATCCGGGGGTCATGCCCCGGAAACGCGTGGCATGACCCCCGCGCCCGCGTCTGCCACAATGCGGGCTTTCGCGCGCCCCCGGCCCCGCCCGGCCGAGGCCGCCCCGTCGCGCAGCGGAGCGGTTCAGCCCGAGGACGTGGTCGGGCGCCCCGCCCGGCGGAGGACGTCCCGAAGGCGGGAGCGGGCCGCGGCGCCGCCCGTCGTGGCGGGGCGCGCCGGGACTCCACCGGAGACCGGGATCCCGTTGCCCGCCGGGGTCGGTCCGGCGGCGGTGGCCGGCCGGGCCGCGCTCGCCCGGTGCGGGGCGAGGTCCTCGCCCACGGTCACGCCGGGGACCAGGCGGCCGGCCCCCTTGTGGACGGCGTCGACGAGCGTGTGGTGGACTTCCCGGGCGGCGCCGACGCGGTCGATGCGCAGGATGAGATTGCGTTCCTGCGTCCGGCCGGGCCAGTCATGGTCCTTGCTGCGGACGACCTGGCTCTCCACCCCCACCGTCTCCCAACGACTCGTCACCGCACGGATGTTGGGGCGCCATTCGTCGTCGTACCGGCGCTCCAGCGCTAGGTCCCAGCTCTCCGCCTCGACCAGCAGCGTCGCCCCCACGGTGCCCGCGATGACCGACCGGGCGCGGCCGGCGTGCACGGTCACCACGACCCGCTGGGGCCAGTCGGCGTCCACACCGATCACCGTGATGCGGCAGGGTCCCTGATACCAGGCCATGACTCTCCTTCGCCTCCGCTACCGGGAGCGGGTCGATCCGTGGTTGACGGGGGCCAGTCCGCGCTCCTCCAAGAGGGGCGCGAGAGCGCGGACGGCATAGAAGTTGCGGGACTTGACCGTGCCCGTCGGCACGCCGAGCGCGACCGGTCCTTCCGGCGGTGAGGTCGTTGAAGTGCAGGTGGACCAGCACCTCCCGCTGGTGCGGCGGCAGTTCGCCCAGAGCGCGGCCCCCGTCATGGGCGGCGAGGACCTCGTCGTACGGGTCCTGGGTGCTCTCCCGCTCCTCCTGCGCCTCGCCGCCCACCTCTTTGACGCGCGCGGCCGCCATCCGGAAATGGTCGATCGCGATGCGCCGGGCGACGGTGAACAGCCAGGGACGGCCGTGCTCGGGCCCGCGGACCAGAGCCCGGGGATTCTGCCAGGCCCGCAGGAAGGTCTCCTGGAGGATGGCCTCGGCCTTGCCCCGGTCCCCGTTGGCCATCCGGAGCAGGGCCCGCAGCACGTAGGGGGCGTGGAGCCGGTAGAGCTCCGCGAGGGTGTCCTCGTCCAGCGTCGGGGCCGTCGCCGTGCTTCCGGCGGCGCAATCGAATGCGGGTGTCGTCACTGCTTTGCTCCCGAGCAGGGGGTGGGGACTGCAACGGGCGCAGCCTTTCAGCGCGCGCAAACGCCCCGCTAAGGGCGTGCAGATCTTTAACTCGTCTTTTTGACCTTGGTCTGGGTGGGGTCGGGAGCGAGGAAACGTTGCGACGTCGGCTGGTGTGCGAAGGCGGGCGATAGAAGGGTTGATGTGGTGGCCGTGTGCTTCCAGGAGTGGGCGGACTTCCTGTTTCGCGCGGCTGATGGTCATGGCGGTGACGCCGAAGAGTTGGCCGAGGAGGTCCATGGTCGCGAGTTTGCGCAGGTGGAGCACGGTGGCCAGGACCCGGTCGGCTGGGGTGAGCTTGGCTTTGGCACCTGTGCCAGGGGCCACCAGGCGCTCGTGACCGCGACGTGTGCGGAGCACTTGCTGGCGTTGAACCTCCAGCGCTGGAGTCAGCGCGTCGATGAGCTCGCTGAGCTGTTGGCGGGTCATCCCGGTCAGTTCTGGGTCCTGCAGCGAACGCCGCGTGAGGCGAGGCGGTCTGCTCGCCGGGGCCTGGTCTGACGTGCTGTCGGTCGTCGCCGTGTCCATCGGACGCTGGGGGTGGAGGGTGTAGTTCCAGTCGCTGTGGAAGCGGTGCCGGGTGATCGGCAGGGCGGCGATCTCGTCGTCGCTGACCTGGATGCCGGTGGGGTATGGGTTGGTGTCGAGTTCGGCGTGCACGGTCAGGCCGGTTTTGGTGGTGGTCGCCGCGATGCTCTCGACGCTGACTTCGTGGCTGGTCAGGGGCCTTCCACGCCAGTTCATGGTGATGTGGGAGAACAGCCGGTGCTCGATCCGGTTCCACTTCGAAGTGCCGGGAGGCAGGTGACAGACGGTGACCGTCAGGCCGGCCTCGGCGGCGAACCGGGCGAGTTCGGTCTTCCAAGTGCGGGTGCGATAGCCGTTGGAGCCGCCCGCATCGGCGGTGATCAGCAGCCGGCCGGCCGTCGGGTAGGTGGCCCGTCCGGCTCCGTTCCACCAGCGGCGGGTCGATTCGACGGCGAAGGCGGCGGTGTCGTGGTCGGTGCCCACGTTGACCCAGCCGGTGTTCGCGGCGACGTCGTAGATGCCGTAGGGCACCGCTCTGCCCAGCTCGCGGTCGGGGAAGTCGTGGGTGTCGACTCGCACCGGCTCGCCTCTCGGCTCCCATTCACGGCCGAGTGGATCGCCTTCAGCAGGCCGCAGCGACGGCACGGCGGCGCGTGCGAGGGCAGCAGGGGCGGAACGGGGCGATGTCGACGGCCTCCGCCGCGTCGATTCTCCGGTGCCGAGTTCCGCCAACAGTGGACGAAGGCTCTCGTCCCGCAGACGGTCAAGCCCCGAGATCCAGCGTCATGTCTCCGCTGAGCGGGGTGGGGCTTACTGGAACCAGGCGCCGCTTGGCGCCGGAAAACGATCTCAGGAGCCCGGGACGGACGGCATGCACATCAGGAGTCAGCCGTGGCGATGGTAGGACTATTCTGGATCACCGAGGACTCCGTGTACGTGGGTTCCCCGCCGAATGCGGAGGGGCACTGCGTCCGCATCACCTCCGAAGGGGTACAGGCACGGGGCCCGGACCGCGTCCGGGCCTGGCCGTGGTCGATCCTGCGCTCCGCGGGCGTGGAGGCCGTGTCCGTCGAGGGCGACACACGGGGCGGCGGCCGCTTCCTGGCGGCGGTACTGGAAGCGGTGGTCACGCTTGCGTCCAGCTACGACGGCGAGGAACCGCCACAGATGTTCCTGGTCCTGGAGACGGAGGACGGTACGGAGGACGTGCAGGTGCCGGCGGCGACCAAGGGCTACACCCCCCGGGAGATCACCCTGTCCCAGCACCTCCTGGCCCGCTTCCGGGAGGGCACGGCAGACCCTCGGACCCTCACGGCCTGGAGGCGGGACCACAGTGGTGGCACACCAAAACCGCCCGAGCGCGAAGCCCTCCTGCGGGAGTGGACACATGCGTGAACCCCCGGGCGGGCGGACGGCGAGGACCGACTGCCCGGCTGGCCCACCGGCACGGACGCCGACGCGCTCGCCGGGCTCGCGTCGACCGGTTCCGGCGGGAGTGGGTACGACCACCATCGCGGCCCGCCCGCACGCCGCCCCGGACTTCCAACGACCAGGACACGCCCACCTCGATGATCGCGGTCACCGCCAAGTCCAACCGGGCCAAGGCAGCCGACAAGGACCCGGCCGAATGGCTGCCCCGACCACCTCCTACCACTGCGCGTACGTGACCGGCTCGGTCGAGACCAAGCTCCGCTGGGACCTGGCCGCCGACGACCGCGAACGCGAAGCGCCCCGCGGCTCCAGCCGCGGGTTCGTCCGCGCCTGGCCGGGAGTCGGGCGCCATCCATTTCGTCCGAGTGCATCCGAAGTGATTGGGAGGGACGCTGGGAGAGGCTCAGGAGCGGGCGCCAGAGCCGGCGGTCAGCGAGCACGTCATGGGAAGTGAGCGGCATGACTCACCGTTCTCGGACGCACCGCCTTGTGATGCTTTCGGTCTCCGTGATCCTGATCGCAGGGGGTGTGCCGGCTTCCGCCACCGCATTCGCCGCCCCCTCCGCCCCTGCGCCGCTGTACGTCACGGCCATACCCGCCATGCCCGCCGTGGACTGGGTAGAGACCACCGATCCGCCCAGTGGCATCACCGCCGAGCTCCCCGGGAAAGCCACCGTCCGGAAGGCGACCGTTTCCATCGAAGGCAAGTACGTCGACGCGCGCTTGTACATCGTGGATACCCAGGACGGAGCGGTCGGCTTCGCCGTCCACGACATGCCGGGCGACCAGTACCCGCTCGAGGACAATCTCCAGCGCGTTCTCGAGTCGTACATGCAGAACACCGCCGAGCCTCTGACCAGCAGCAACGTGCAGAAGGTGACGTTCGACGGCCGTCCTGCCCTCGACGCGCGTCTGACCTCCGAGACAGAAGTTGAGACTCTGGTCGGCTTCATTCGCCTCATAGAGGACGACAAGCACCTCGTGCAGGCCCTGGTCCTCGGCCCCAAGGCGAGCGAGAAGGCGCTGAAGACAATGCACGAGCGGCTCCTCGCCAGCCTCCGCATCCCCTGACCCCGACCCCATCCTCGACGCCCACCAGCTACTCCCCCGGCCTGCGCCAGCATCGGCTCAACCGGCGGTCTCAGCGTCACCAGGTACCTCCCTCCTCAGTCGGGCCGGGCAGCCGCGCTCTTTAGAGGTCGTTTTCCTCCGATGTTTCATCCCGGGATGGTCTGTTTGGTGGGCTTCTTCGGGTCGCGCCAGGAGATGGTGTTCTCGCTGGTGATGCGGCGGGCCATGAGGTCGGCCATGGCGATGTGGATCACGGCTTCGGAGCGGGTGTGAAGGGTCTCGTAGTCGCGGGCCAGGCGGCGGTGGAGCACCAGCCATCCGTAGGTCCGCTCGACCGCCCACCGCTTCGGGATCGGGGTGAAGCCCCTGGTCCCAGGCTTGCGGGCGGTGATTTCCATGTCGATGCCGAGGGCGGCTGCGTGCTCGACGACGTGCTGGCGATAGCCGCCGTCGACCCAGACCTTGCGGACGCAGGGATGTTCGGCGGCGACCTGGTCTAGGAGTCGGGTGCCGGCGACGGAGTCCTGCACGCTGGCCGCGGTGACCAGCACCGCGAGGAGAAGGCCGAGTGTGTCGGTGACGATGCTCCGCTTGCGGCCGACGATCTTCTTGCCGGCGTCGATGCCCTGGCCGGAGGCGTGAACGCTGGTGGCGGTCTTGACCTCTGGGCGTCGATCACGCAGGCCGAAGGCTCGGCATCGCGTCCCTCCTTCTCCCGCAGGAGCTGCCTGAGCAGGCCGTTGAGCTGGGCGAACACGCCTTCGTCGGCCCATTTGGCGAAGTATCCGTAGACCGTGTTCCAGTGCGGGAAGTCATGCGGCAGGTAGCGCCACTGGACTCCGGTCCGGTCCACGTACAAGATCGCGTCCATGATGTCGCGCAGGTCGTGCTCGGGCGGCCGGCCGAAGTCCAGGGCCCTGCCGCGGCGCTCTTGCGGGAGCTGTAGCCCTTGTCTCCCAGGACATGGTCGGGGCGGGTCCGAGGTCGACCGCGCCCGGCCCGGCCCACCTTGATGGTGTCCATGACCTCCTCGAAGTGGGTGCAGTCGGCGGCGTTGCCGCCGGTGAGGACGAAGCCGAGCGGTCGGCCGCGACCGTCGCA
>NZ_JBEZLW010000089.1:0-10560 GCF_040652395.1 Streptomyces sp. NPDC048269 | reverse complement strand
ACATCTCGAAGCGTGGAGAACGGCCGCCTCCGCTGTCCCGGGAAACACCGCAGATCAGCAGGTCGGGTGACGAGCGAGGATAAATGCCAAGCTTAGGGATTCAGGAGGTACCTGAGCGCTGGCGCAGGGGCGGATTGCACGTGTCCTCAAACGCCGCATACCTGTGGCAGAGGACCCTGTGGACGTCCGACATCGACGGGGTCTTCGGAGATCAGCCCTACAACGCATCGTTGCAGCAGTCACCGCGTCGGCCTTCTCCGATCGGGCAGCAGATCCACGGGCCTGCGGGTTTCGACGTCGACCAGCACAGTCCCGTAGATACGACCCTTGTGCATCGCGTACTCGTCGATGCCCACCGCCCGCGGAGCCGACAGTTGGGGGTCAGGCATTGCATCAACCAGGCGAATTACCGTGCTGCGGCTGACGAAGATGCCGAAGACGTCCGCAGGACGGGCGCCGGCTCGGCCGGCCGAAGGAGACCCACCTCGGCCAAGGCCGCACGCAACCGCTCCGTCCACTGAGCATGACGGCGAGTCAGTCCGGAGACCTGTTCAACGAAGGTCTGCGTCCGCAGGAGTTGTCCGTGCAGCTGAACCGGCCGACCTGTAGGCGCAGCACCACACGCCTCCCTGCGTGGGAAGGTCAACGGGGAAACGCAGGTAGGACCCATGTATGTGGTTCGACCACCCTCCGCAGCCGGGTATCGAGCACTGGCCGTCAGGCATCCGACACCGACCCGGACTACGTCGCCGTCGTCCTGCACCGACACCACCCTGATCTCCGGAGCCGACAGGAAGAGCAGTTCCTCCAGCCCGAGCAGTACCTCTCTCCCAGCCCAGAACCATCAGGCCAAACGAGGCCAGCACAGCTGTTTCCAGACGATCGCAACGGGCCCACCAGCGAGATCAAGAATCACACGGAGTAGCCAAACCATAGAAGTTGGACGCTAGAAGTAGCCGGCGCGCATGTGCTGCGTGAGGTTGTCGAGGATCTCGCGCAGCCACGGGCTGCGGACGGCCGGCAGCCGGACCAGGGTGTGCCGGAAGGTTTCCGGGTCGGCTCGGAACAGGTGGCGCGGGCGCGGCGCGGGTGGGTCGAAGTCGTCGCGGAGGACGCCGTCGGGGAGGCCGCCCGACGTGGGGACGGGCGGGTCCGGCTCGGGGAAGGCCAGCCACAGCCACACCCCGAACGGCAGCGGCACCGGGTATGCCGTCGGGTCAGCCGGGGCCCAGACCTCCCCAGTCTGCGGATGGGTCGGCACGAGGAGGATGCCGGCATCCCCGTCGGGAGCCGGCCGTCCCGGTCCGGCCAGGACGGCGCGCCGCGCGTGCGGACCCGCGGGAAGCATGGCGTCGAGCGCGCGCCGGAACACCTCCGCGGCCAAGCCGTCCGGGACCATCACGGGTCGCCCCTCCGAGGCCGCCAGCAGGTGGGCGAGTGCCCGGCCGGCCGCCGCCTCCCACTGCGGGCTCCACGACCACCAGTGGTTCGACCAGTGGCCCGCTCCCAGCCGCGACCCCCACGCCGCGATCGGCTCGAACGGGGGTGTGCCCTTGCCCTCCGCCATCAGCTCCGCCCAGGAATGCGGCGCGGCGTCGGCGCCGTCGACGGGTAGGCGACGTACCGCACTCGGGGCGAGCCACATCGCCTGCCAGAGCGAGCAGTCGTCGATCCGGCTCGCCACGGGCAGGGCACACGCCACGCAGGCAACGTTGGGGCCGGCGGTCCCGTCGAGGCCGCAGCAGTAGCCGCCTCCGCGATTTTCCGGGATCAGTACGGTGCCGTGGGCGTCGCCGGGTGCGATGACGGTCGCGCCGGGCGCGCCGTCGGACAGGGCGTAGACCGGCGCGTAGACACCGCGGGCGGCTGCCTCGTCCGGATTGATCTCCTCCCACTTGCGCCACGGCGGTCCCCAGGGCTCCGATTCCACGGCGAACGTGCCCGACTCCATGAGCACCGGGAGCTGAGTCCCGTTCCCGTACTTCTGATGGGCGTGGACCGGCACGGCGACCTGGGACAGCGGGATGGTCAGCTCAGCGCCGCACCTCGCACACACGAAAACGAACAAATGTCCTCCGCCTGGGAAACAGAGGCATCATCGCAGCCCGGCAGCAGCAAGCCCACCAGTTTCGGGCGGGGCCGGAGGACGGTCATCTGTCACACAGCGTGCATGTCCACAGAAAGTTGTGCCAGAACCCGAGAAATAGGAACACCCGCCACGGGAGCGCATGAGTGTGGTGCGGCTATGGGACCGGCACGACCGGACGGTCAGGATGCTGCTGGCAGTGGCCGCCCTCAGTCAGCGGTTGCTGGGGCTCAGTAGTGTGGCGGCCGCGGCGATGAAGGCGACGGATGCTTCTTTGGCGGCATGCCGCTGGGCGTCCAGCTCGCTCCGGTCAATGGCCTTGCGCAGCGCGTATGTGGCATCTGCGGCCTGCTGGGCGGCGCCGGCCAGCTCGGGGGCCAGGACCTGAAGGCGGATGTGGGGCGCGGTGATTGCCGCCCGGGTGTCGTGGGACCTCGTCTGGGCCTCCAGCTGGTGCTCGTTGCCTGCCTCGGTGAGGGCCAGACGCTCCCGATGGAACATCGCCGAGCGGTGCGCGTCCAGGGCGGCCGCAAAGTCGGTGACGGCGCCGAGCTGGTCCTGGCGGTAGCTGTCGGCGCGCTCCTCGGCGCGTGCGGTGCGTGCCGAACGGTGCTGGAGGAGTCCGGCGGTCAGGGCACCGGCGAGGGTACCGAGTACGGCAACGATCGAAGGCCATATGGACATCAGGTGTTGGGTCCTCTCGGGTAGTCGGTTTCGGTGGTGAGGTCGGCGGACAGCAAGATACGCGGCGGCGCCTTCGGTCTCGGGGTTAGGCCTGCGGCGCTCCGGACTTACCCTGGCGGTCAATTTGCGGCTGGGGTCAGGGATTAGGAGCCCCGGGCAATGACCACTTGCTCCGAGCCGACCAGCACACGAGACGGCCGGAAGCAAGTACCGGCGCGCTCCCAGTACTCAGCAACAACTTTCCTGTCGCTGACGGAGCGTCTCTAGCGGTAACCGACAAATCCTTTGCGCGGACCGCCAGGAAGGGGCCCTCCACGTGCAGCCGAGGCTTTCCGTCCGGCCGCACGAGCAGGCTCTCCTTCCAGGCAGCAACCGCCCCGATCCGCGACAGCCCTACGCGGCCGTCCATCAGGTCTTGATGCGCACGGGAGAACTCATGCGACAACGACATGCCCAGATGTTCCTGCCGCACCGCCACCAAGTCGAGTCGTGGCCTGAGTTAGTGCAGTCAACTGACCAGGCTTGGCACGAGGGCTGGGAAACCGCCGCGTTCCTCGCCACCACCAAGGCCACCAGCCGGTGACCACCCGCTCCCGCACCCGATTGGAGCGCGTGCGCGCCTCGACCGGCATCGCCTACCTGGCCCTCCAGCAGATCCAGGACGACCTCACCGCCGACGACGTCGACCGGGCGGAGCTCGCCGCGATCCTGCGCGAGTTCATCGAGGACACCCCCCCGGTGGCCTCATCCCGGCCCTCGCGCAGTTGTTCACCGCCGCCGCGCAGCGAGCCGAGCAACTCGAGCCCGACCGGGACGGCGACGCCTCCCACTACCTCCACGAGTCCGCCGCCCTGATCACCGACAACGCCGCTGCGCGCCCTGCTCTGGGCTGCCCGCGCCCTCGACCCGCAAGGAGAATCCGCAAGAGCACACCCACCTTCTACGCGGAGATGCCCGAGCACAGCCTGGTGCTCCTCCTCGGCCCCTCCGGCGCCGGGAAGTCCACCCTCGCGAACACCTGGCCCGCCCGCCTCGCAGGTCCTGTCCCTGGACGCGCTGCGCGAGGTGGTCAGCGACGACTTCTCTGTCACGTCCTGCGTGTTGAGCGCGGTACACGAGCCAGCAGCCCAGATAGCCGCTGCAATTGACGCGCTTCACGACAGGATCGGGGGCGTTCGTGGCGCGGGTCAGATGGTGAGAGTGGGCCAGGGAACGTCGGTTTCGACGGCGGCGGTGTAGTCGACGCCGGGGACAGAGAAGCCGTAGAGGCGACGAACCTCTTCGCTGAACCAGGCGAGGTCGGCGAGTTCGTTGATGGTGTCGCTGGTGGCGGTGCTCCAGCGTTCGGCGACGGCGTTCTGCACGGCGGGTTCGAGTTCCCAGGTGTCGAGGCGGACCCTGCCCTCGTCGTCGAGGTCGAGGGGGCGGGCGCCGGTCAGCTGGTCCCACAGCTCTACCAGTTGACCGATCGGGGCCACCATGGCGTCGCCGAGGACACCGCGGAGCAGCCCGACATACAGGGCGATACCGGGGATGGCGGTGGAGGACTGGGTGACGGCAGCGGCGTTGACCGAGGTCACGGCCCGGCCGCCCACGGTCTTGCCGAGGCGCTCGTCCAACGTGCGGGCGGTGGTTTCCAGATGGGACTTCGCGGCGCCGATGGTGCCCTGCCGGTAAATCGCCGCGGTGAGCGGCGAGCCGATGTAGGACAGGGCGGCGGTGGCGAAGCCGTCGGCGAGCAGGGACCGGTCCGCCAGGAACGTGATCCACCGTTCCCAGTCGGTGCCGCCCATCACCGCAACGGTCTGCTCGATGTCGTCGCTCTCGGCTGGCGCGGTGGTGACATCCTTCACCTCCGGGGCACCGTACTCGTCGAAGACGAGAGTCTTGGTGGTGTACGGCGAGCCGATCGGCTTGAGGGCCGAGGCATACGTGTTGCCGGTGTCCGGGTCGGTGCGGCGAGGCGCGGCCACCGAGTAGATCAGGTAGTCGAGTCGTCCCCCGAACCGCTCGACGAGGAGGTCGGCGACCTGCTCCTTCACCGTGTCGCTGAACGCGTCGCCGTTGAGGAAGACCATGTCCCGCCCGTGCCGTCGGGCGAGCCGGGCGGTGGCGGCGGTGCGATACCAGCCGGCCGTGCCGGTGCGCCTCGCGGGCGCCTTCTCGAAGCACACGCCGATGCCACGGATACCGACGCGGGCCAGGCCCGCGATGGTAGCGGCCAGGCCATACCCGGCGGACGAGCCGATGACCAGGGCCACCGGCCCTTCGCCCCCGGCGGGTGCAGGGGTGGGGACGGCCTGCCACATCTCGTCCACCAGCTGTCGGCAGCCGCCAGGGTGGGAGTCGAGGAACAGAAAACCCCGGCTCTTGGGCGCAATGACGCGTTCGCTCACGGTGTGGTGCCCCAGATGTCGTCACGGACAAGGACGCGGCGGCCGCCTCGGCCACCCCGTCCTGTAAGTCTGCGGTCGTGCGGACGAACACGTGATCTTGACCGGCACAACGATGCCCAGCCAGGCTTGGAGGGTTCCACCAGCTGTAGCAGGGGCAGTTGGCGGCACCCAAGTCTCATCCCGCGGGGTAGGACCGAACCTGCCGACCGGCAGGAACGTCTCGGCTGGAGCCCACTGACTGGGAGGCCGTGGTCTTGCTGTAGCCGAGGGACTCCACGATCAGCCCGTCCCGTACGAGGGTGAGGTTCACGCCGCGGACCGAGTCGGCGGGTCCGTCGCCGAAGCGGTAGCGCCAGCGCACCGTAGCCCGGTCGCCGGCGATCACGACGTCCTCCGGCTCGAACTGGCTCGTGTGGTCCTCGGCGAGTGCCCGCCAGAACTCCAAGCATGCGGCGCGGCCCTCGTCGCGGGCTCCGTCGAGGGCAGGCTGGTTCGCCTCCATCACGCAGTCGTCGGCGATCAGGTCGTCGAGCAGGGAAGCGTCGTGGTCGGTGAAGGCGCGGTTGAAGAGGTGGACGACCTCGGCCGTGGTGCGGAACGACATGTCGTGACTCCTTGAGACGGGTGGGGGAGTAGCTGTGGACGCACTGCTGAAGGCGGCCGGCGAGGGCCGCTGACGTCCGGACCATGGCGGGGACAGGCGACGACCCCCGTACGTGCCTGCCGGCCGCCATGGCCCTCGCGGAGCGGAACCCGATCACGCGACGGGAGGACTGATCGCGCGTTCCGCGGCACGGCTGACGTCTTCCCACGCCGCCCACGTATCCATACGGCCGCGCGCGATGTCGAACGCGAGGTCATAGACCATGCTCCCCAGGAGGAGGCGCAGCGGCGGCTCGTCGCTGTCGACCAGCTGGAGCAGCGCGGCCGCGGCGAGCTCGGGTGTTCGTGCGCAGTGACCGAACCGGAAGCAGAGCAGGCCTTCCCCGGCGCCTTCCCGGTACCCGCGGGCGCTGGGCGGGGGTGGGCCGCTCAAGCGTGCGGCGGCAGCTGTTCAGGCAGTGCGGGCCCGCCGCTGATGGGTCCTCGAACTGACCTGGGGAAACGGGTGTGACGCGCGCGGATGGGCTGCCGTAGGTTCCTGCTTGGCCCGCTCTGTCTGGCGCGCCTTCTTTCGTGTTCTGTACCCGTGGGGGGTTCTTCAGCATGTCCGCAACTCCGGTCGGTCCGCCGGACCCGTCCCCGTACGCCGCGCCCGACGTGAAGGGCGTACGGCTGCGCGCGCCTACAGGCCTGGCGGTCGCCTTGACGGTGCTGTTCACACTGGTCATCGGGTTCGGTGTGTACGCCGTGTACGCAGACTGGAACCTCCGCGCGCTCATGGAGCGGCTCCACGCGGATCCCGCAGCGGTCAGCGATGACGAGTTGTACCGAAGCGAACGGCTGACCGGCCTGGTCGGCACGATTCAGGGCAATGCCCTGATCGTGACGGGCATCGTCTTCGTCGTCTGGTTCCACCGGGTGCGCACGAACGCCGAGGTGTTCGCGCCGGGTGCGGAAAGGCTTGGGCGTGGCTGGGCGATTGGTGCCTGGTTCGTACCGTTGGCCAACCTTTGGCTGCCGTACCGGATTGCCGTGACCACCTGGGGGTCGAGCACGCCCCTCGTAGCTGGCGGAGGCTACCGTCGGTTCCCATTGACCCTTGTCAACTTGTGGTGGGGCGCCTTCGTGCTGGCCCGGCTCCTGGGTTGGTACGGAGGCATGTCCTACGCCCGTGCCGAGAGCGCTGGCGCGGTGCGTGACGCGGCCACGACGATGCTCGTCGGTGACATCCTCGAGCTCGTGGCCGCTGTCCTCGCCGTCCTCTTCGTCCGCAAACTGACGGCCATGCA
Source organism: Streptomyces sp. NPDC048269 (assembly GCF_040652395.1). Taxonomy (NCBI): domain Bacteria; kingdom Bacillati; phylum Actinomycetota; class Actinomycetes; order Kitasatosporales; family Streptomycetaceae; genus Streptomyces; species Streptomyces sp. NPDC048269. Next base: position 3,502 of record NZ_JBEZLW010000089.1, on the reverse strand, counting down.
GCACGCCAGAGCCGGGCAGGGACCCGTCGTCGCAGCGGTGTAGCGAAGACCTCCGGCAGCGCAGAGGGCAACACGCCACAGGCCCACGCAGCCCCCGGAAATGTCATGACAGGCTCCCCGCCCGTGGTGTCGACGGCGGCGCGGGTCTTCGGCTTCCAACGCGGCGGCGAGCATCCGGCGGGCGCGAACGATCTCGTCGATCAGGGAGCCGGTCTCGGTGCTGCCGTCGGCGTTCACTACGCTGAGCACGGGCGTGCCTTCCGAGCCCGCGCTGCGAACGCGGGCCTACTCGATGGCCATCAAAGGATCATTCGGGAAGGTACGCCCTTCGTGTCCGCCCCGAAGCCGACCCACAGGTTCCGAACTGCTCCCAGCTGGTGATCCGGCGGGGGCTGTGGATCGGCCACGGTGGTTCTGGGATGGCGGTGCCGGCGCGGAAGGGCGCGATGTATTTGGTGACCACGACGCGGCTGCCGCGGTAGCCGCGTTCGCGGATCTCGCGGAAAGGGCCGCGGCGTTGGTCGCGCCGCCAAGGAAGCGTTGTTGGAGGTAGGGCTTGAAGCGGTTGATGTGACCGTTGGGCCGACGTTCGCAGGCAGAGGCGAGGATCTGGTCGAGGTCGAGGTCGGGGGTCAGGTGGTGGCGCACCGTCTTGCGGTCCCGGCCCGGGCGGTCGGCGATCGCGCTGATCGTCCAGCCGCGTTCGCGCAGCTGGTGGTTGTCGGTGTGCCATTGGCGGACGCGGGCCAGGTTTGCCCGTCATGTGGGTCGCTCGGCTCCTGCGACGAACTATGCGCAGAGGCAGCAAAGTACCTGGCCGAGGACGACCTACGCAGCGACGCCTTGCCCAGGCCGGGACATGTCCCGCCGCGGTCGGCAGGCGAGGACTAGAACCACACGGCCGACCAACCACCGAAAGGCTCCGTACCCGGCAATGGCACCCCCTGATCCGGCCACCGCCCATGACCGCTGCGCCGGGGTGCCGACGGGCCGGCCGTTCCAACGCTCCCCGTTCATCACCGGTGCTCGGGGGAAGTTGATCGTTCCTGGGCAGGATCGGCGAAGATTGAGGTTCCGGCTGCGCGGGCCAAGTGCCCCGCACGGGAGTTGTGACATCCAATCCAATGGAATAGCGAGATAGAGATGCGTGTGTGGAGTCCTGCTGTACCGGCAGCGGCAGCGGCGGGGGCTGTGGCTCTGGCCGTGGCACTGACCGGCTGCAATGATGCGGGCCTGGGGAAGAGCTCCAGCTCCCATTCGCCCAGTTCCAGTTCCGGTTCCAAGGCTGGTGCCAAGAAGACGAAGTTCGTTCTGGGTGAGGCCAGCCCGGCGCAGGAGAGTGCGAAGCAGAGATCGGCGGATGCCAAGTTCACAGTCGCGCCGACCGAGGTGAAGACCGGGACCCAGGCCGACATGGACAACTCCGGCCTGAAGAAGGACGACAAGGACGGCCCGCAGATACCCGTCTACGTCTGGTCGACGCTCACCCACAAGAGCGGCACGGCCATGGAGATCAGCGACATGGACGACGACCTGGTCATCAAGACGGACTCGGGCCAGCGAACTCGTGCGCTCCTCGTCATGATGGGTGACGCGAAGTGGCCCAACTGCCCGGAGCCGGACGCGGAAAAGAAGCTGAGCCCGGGCCAGTCGGAGAAGATCTGCACCGCCTTCCTCATTCCGGAGGGCCGCAAGCCCGTCGCGGTCGAGCTGATGCAGGGCTTCCACGGGGAACCCCTGGAGTGGCCGGTCACCAACTGACCGGACGCAAGCGGAAGCTCGGCACGTGAGCCAGGCCGGCTCGCCGGGCCGGTAGGGTCAGATTCAGCTCGTGCCGGCATGGGTGTGCGGGTCAGGCTGGTACCCAGAGCGCTCTGGGGGTTGCAGCCGGGCCGCCGCCCCGCCCGCCGGATTCGGCGGGCGGCCGGCAGCGCCAGGGTCTTCGGCCGGGATCTCAACCGCCCGCCTCTTGGAGGATCTGGCCTCAGCGGGGTCCGGGCAGGAGACCCGCACCGGCTCGTGCGGCGCTCCGCCCGCCGGGCTCCGCCCCCACCGCAACGTGCTGACACCCACCGGCAACGAGGCCGATTCCTTCCCCCACCGCGGGAGACACTCCAAACCCGCAGTCCGCCGGAAAGGACAGCGGGGAACTGAGTTTGTCCCTGTTTGGCGGACAGGTTGCATGTGTTGGTCAGGCTGCGATGGTTTTGTACTCGGCTGGGCTTCGGTAGTCGAGGCTGGAGTGGAGTCGTCGGGTGTTGTACCAGCCCTCGATGTAGTCGAAGATCGCGTTTCGGGCGGCGGATCGCCTGTGCCACTGCGCTGGCTGACCTGCTCGTTCTTGAGTGTGGCGAAGAAGAATTCGGTGAGCGCGTTGTCCCAGCACACTCCGGTCCGTCCGACAGTGGGCTTGCTCCTTTTCAAGAGAGTTGATGTCCCGGCACAGGGCCGACGACGGCGCACGTGATCTGGCGCATGACGCGCGCTGGCGCCGATGATGAGGATATGGCCCACAGCCGAGCGTCGTTGCGTATAGCGTGGCGCGCATCGTTCAGGAGGGGAGTGAGGTTTGGCGCCATGGCTCGTAGCGCTGATCGTCTTCTTAGCGCTGGTCGTAGTGGCTGTTGTGGTCGGGCTGGTGGTCCGGTCGCTGCGGCCGTCGCATACCACCGTTGACCGCGTGATCATGATCGGCGGGACTGCGCTCGCCGCCCTGTCCGGAATCATTACGGCAGTCGTTCTTCCTGATGCGGACAGACCCTCGGCGAGTGTGAGTGAGCGAGAGTTGCCGGTCCCGGGCCCGTCACCCACCCAGTGGGCGGGCGGACCATTCAGTCCGCAGCCGGCTTCGCCGTCAGCATCTCCTGATGCCCGGGCCGGCTCCGATCCGTATGCGGATGTCGACGCACTTCTGACCGGGGTGGATGAGGTGACGCTGGCGCACAAAAGCCGTTTCGACCTTGACAGCGGCCGCCTGAACCAGCTGGGAAGTGACGACTTTCAGTTGGATTTCGGCATGTTGCTGTTCGGGGAAGAGAATCACCTCAGCAGCAAGGTCGAGATGGGCTGGATCGACAATATCGATCTACCCGATTGCGCCGGCCGCGCACGACTGGAGTCGCGGCCGAAGTGGCTCTCTCTCATGCCCAGGAATTGGCAGATGCGCAGTATCTGTGTCAGGACCACCACGGGGCGGTGGGCGGTGGTACGTGTGGTGAACGGACTGGGCGGAGCATCGGACTTCCGGATCAGATTTGGCTTCCTTAAGGACTGAGTACCCCAGCCCCGCTCTGGCGGGGACACCCCTCGTTGCTCCGCGCGCGCCCAGTCCGCCGGGATGCCGGACGGCCGGAAGATCGTGGTGCAGTGCAAGCGCTAAGGGTTGTCCCGTAAATGATCTTTGAGTCGGGCAGGGTCGGTCGCGGTGCGGTCCGCTGGCCTATCCGGCGATGGCGAGATTGTGCATGCGGGCGATGCCGAGGACGGCGTGGTGGACGCCGTC
>NZ_JBEZLW010000088.1:0-10705 GCF_040652395.1 Streptomyces sp. NPDC048269 | reverse complement strand
GACTGGCCGAAGCGGGCGGGGGCATTCTCGCCCCCCGCCGTCTGCGGCGCGGTGTGCTCCTCCGCGTCGGCCAGGGCCTTCGCCGCCTTCCGATCGGTTTCCTGCACAGACGGTTGGGGCGGGTCCCGGGCTGGTTAGTCTGCTGACGACCGCCACGCACGAAGGTCCGGCGGCCAATTCCTTACGCGCACCGCGAGCCAGGAGACGACCACCCCATGGCATCCGAGCACGACACGCCCTCCGATCCCGTACGCGTCCACCGCCGCGGCCCGGTGACGACGATCAGCCTGAACCGGCCCCACGTCCGCAATGCGGTGGACCGGGTCACCGCGACGGCGCTGGCGGACGCCTTCCGGGCATTCGACGCCGACCCGGAAGCGTCCGTCGCCGTCCTCCACGGTGAGGGAGGAACCTTCTGCGCCGGTGCCGACCTGAAGGCCATCAGCGACGGCGACGGCAACCGGGTCGCCGCGGACGGCGACGGCCCGATGGGCGTCTCCCGGATGCGGCTCTCCAAGCCGGTCATCGCCGCCGTCAGCGGACACGCGGTCGCCGGTGGCCTGGAACTGGCTCTCTGGGCGGACCTCAGGGTGGCCGACGAAAGCGCGGTGTTCGGAGTGTTCTGCCGCCGCTGGGGTGTACCGCTGATCGACGGCGGCACGGTACGGCTGCCGCGTCTGATCGGCACGAGCAGGGCGATGGACATGATCCTCACCGGCCGGGCGGTCGAGGCCGCCGAGGCCCTCCACATCGGCCTCGCCAACCGGGTGGTTCCCGTCGGAGAGGCGTTGGCGACGGCCCAGGAACTCGCGGCGCACCTGGCGCGGTTCCCGCAGACCTGTATGCGCCACGACCGCATGTCGGTCCTCGCACAGGAAGGCCTCGACGAGAACACGGCCCTTGCCATCGAGTTCGGGCACGGCACCGTCTCGCTCGCCGCCGAAGCCGTGACCGGGGCCACCCGGTTCGCCTCCGGAGCCGGACGCCACGGCCTCGACGGCGCGCCTGCCTGACCGGGTGAGGTCCTGCGGCCAACACGGTTGGCTGCAGGGGACTTTGGTGAACTGACCTATCATCTAGGCGATTCTCGCCCGCCCCTGCCACCGCAGTACCGGGGCCGGGGCCGGGGCGGGAAGTGATTCTTGATGAGAGGGCAATGAGCACTTGCGATTGACAGGCAAGCACCGGATATCCATCCTCGCGGCGGCGGCCGCCGCGGCGGCGATCGTGGGAAGTCTGCAACTCCCCTCCAGCGCGTTCGGCACCGAGGACACCGGGGACACCGGGGACACGGGGAACACCGCGTCCGCGTCCGCGACCTCCGAGTCCGCGCCGCCGACCGGGGAGGCACCCGACTCCCACGCGGAGGACTCCGCCACCTCCAGCAGCGACAGCACCGCCTTCAAGAACGGCGTCATGTCCCTGGGCACGGAGGCGACCCGCCCCGCGGCGAGGTCCGCCGCGGCCGCCGCACCCGCACCGCCCCAGGGCGAGGGGTGGAAGCTGAGCGGCTCGACCAAGTGGCTGCAGACCGGCTACACGATCAAGTTCTACGACCAGAAGTCCGCGGACTGGCTGGCCCCGTACGTGCAGGCCTCCGCCGCGGACCTGCGGCGCATTACGAACCTGCCCGTCACCGTCGACACCAAGCCGGTCGGCTGGGACTACGCCAGGCCCAGGGGCGAAGTGGTCGTCGGGGTCCTGCACCGCCCGTGCGTCCCGCCGGCCGAAGGCGGGAGCATGGGCAGTACGGGCTGGAAGGTCGTCCGCGACGGTTCGGGCAGCGCGAGCCTCAGCTGCGGCTTCACCGCTTCATCCCTGCCCGAGACCGTGACCAGCGGGCACGCCTACATAGACGACGAGTTCTTCACCTCGGCCGGCAAACCCACGGCCGCCACGGGTGAGACGTACATGCGCAACCACATCAGCCACGAACTCGGACACACGCTGGGCCTGACGCACGCCAACCGCAGCCTGACCAAGAGCGACTGCGTCAAGGGGACCGACTCCGGCCAGTTCCCGGTCATGTGCACGCCCACGTACGCCTACCAGGACAAGCGGGCCGGAACCTACGTCCAGCAGTTCGACGTACAGGGCCTGCGCCTCCTCGCCGCCGGCGCCGGCGCCACGCTGTCCCCGCAGGGCAAGGTGACCGGGCTCGGCGCCAAGTGCCTGGACGTCAAGGGCGGAAAGGCGGTCAACGGCACGCAGATCCAGCTCTACACGTGCAACGGCTCCGCGGCACAGTCGTGGATCGTGGGCAAGGACGGTACGTTCCGCGCGTTCGGCAAGTGCCTCGACAACGCGCGCAACGCGAGCACCGACGGCAACAAGATCAGCCTCTACGACTGCAACGGCTCCGCGGCGCAGCGCTGGTCCGTGAACGCCAAGGGCCAGATCGTCCACATGGCCTCCGGCAAGGTCCTCGACGTGACCGGCGGCGCGACCGCCAACGGCACCGTGGTCCAGCTCTACACGGCGAACACGAACAAGCGCCAGGTCTGGGTCACACCGAAGTAGCCCGGGCCCACCTCCGTGCGCCGTACCCGGGAGGTACGGCGCACGGTGTCCGACGCCGGTCGGGAAGGTGTGTCAGCAGTTCTCGATCACCTGGACGTCCTTGATCGGCGGACCGCAGGCATGTGCATGCGGGCAGGCCGATGAACGTTTCAGCAGGTCAGCGACTTGATCGGTCGATCATCGGGGCCACGGGGACAGTCGGGGGCCGATCGGGTGAGGGGGACCGATCCCTTGGCCGGAGGGACTCCCAACATGCCGACGGCAGCCACAGGCTTTCCCCTGCCGGGCGGTCCGCGCCGGGCCGCCGACAGCAGGTGCCGGCCGACACGCATGCCTGCTGCGGTGAAACCCCCTGCGCCCCCGATGGGAGTCCTGCTGTGGGACTGACGACAGCGACGATCGCCGCCTCCTGTCCGCAGGCCACGGTCTCGTCAGCGGGGTGGGCGGCGGCCTCCTGGGCGGCACCGCCAAGAAGGCCGTGGGCGTCAACCCGTACAAGGACATCCTGGGCATCGTCTCCAAGGGGTACAACGAGGTCCAGAAGTTCGCGCTGACCCAGGGCCAGGACGATCAGCCGCAGATGCACCAGGAGCTGCACGACCGCTGACCGCCGGCGCACGGGAGGGACTCTTCAGCTCAGACCAGGAGCGGAGGGTCCTGCCGGGGTCCCCACGGCCCGTGAGCAGAGGTACTGGAAGCGGATCTACAATGCGGAGGACCGAGACACGCGGCCCGGGCCGTCGGGGCGTTCGCCGGGCCGTACTGCGAAGTCCCCCGGCGCCATTGCGATGATCACTGACGACGAGGACGAGTTGCCGGAGTCCTACCACTTCCCGGCCGAGCACACGGTGGCGGCATGACCCGGCCGAGCAGCGGGATGCTGCACCATGTCGAGATGTGGGTGCCCGACCTCGACCGGGCCGTCGTCTCCTTCGGCTGGCTGCTGGAGACCCTGGGCTACACGCCGTTCCAGAGCTGGAGCAACGGACGCAGCTGGCGGCTCGGAGCGACCTACCTGGTCTTCGAGCAGTCCCCTGCCCTCACCGCCGACGAGCACGACAGACAACGGCCCGGGCTGAACCATCTGGCGTTCCACATCGAGGATCACCACACCATGGAATCGCTGGTCGCGGAGGCACCGGGGCACGGCTGGAGCCTGATGTTTCCCGACCGGCACCCGCACGCCGGGGGCGCACGGACGTACGCCGCCTATCTGGAGAACACCGACGGCTTCGAAGTCGAACTCGTCGTCATGGACCCATTCGCAGCAGACTGATGACGATCACCCCGTCCCCAGGTCCTTGACGAGGGCTCGCTTGCGGATCGACCAGAGCGTGGGTCGTTGACGGGAACGGTGAGGGCGAGCTGTATAGGGTCTGGAGAACCGTGCCCCTCGGGGCGGCGGCGGCCGGCCCCCGTGCGCCCGCCCCGCCCCACACGGGTGTCCCGGCGGGCCCGTATGCGCAGACGTGACCGACCATCAGGAGTACTGCCGTGGGACCCGTGGAGAGCTCATCTGCGCCCGGCGGCTTCGGTCGGAACCGTGAGACGGGGACGCTGGTGCTGCTGTCCTTCGCCATGCTGATCGTTTCGCTCGACCAGTACATCGTGGTCGTGGCACTGCCCGACATCGCACGCGACCTCGGCTATTCCGCTCAGACGCTCCAGTCGGTCATCAGCGCCTATGCCGTGGCATCGGCCGGCTTCCTCCTGTTCGGCGGACGCGCCGCCGACCTGCTCGGACGGCGCCGCATCCTGGCCACCGGCCTCGCGCTCTATGCGGGAGCAGCGCTCGTGGGAGGCCTCTCGACCAGTGCCGCAATGCTCCTCGTCGCACGGGCGGTCCAGGGTCTCGGCGGGGCCCTCGTCTTCCCCACCACCCTGGCACTCATCAACACCACCTTCGCCGAAGGCCGCGCACGCAACCGCGCACTGGGAATCTGGGGCGGGTCAGGCGCGGCCGGGCTCGTCATCGGCGTGCTGCTCGGCGGTCTGCTGACACAGGCGTTCGGCTGGGAATCGGTCTTCCTCGTCAACGTCGCCCTGGCCGGCCCAGCGCTGTTGCTCGCCTTCGTAGTGATCCCCCGGGACGGTGAACGCGAGAAGGGCCGCACGTTCGACCTGCCCGGTGCGCTCAGCGTCACTCTCGGCGTCACCCTCCTCGTGTTCGTCCTCGTACAAGGCCCCGGACAGGGCTGGCTTTCGCCGGCCATCGTGGGCAGCGCAGCGGCGGGCCTCCTGTTGGTCGGAGCCTTCGTCATCATCGAGCGCCGCAGCTCCGACCCGCTGATGCCACCCCGGCTGCTCTCCCATCCCCATCTGATCACCGGCGTTGTCATCGCCTTCATGTTCATGGCGACCTTCGGCTCCGTGCTCTACTTCCTGTCCCTCTACTTCCAGGAGGTGCTGGGCTACGACGCTCTGCAGACCGGCGCCGGCTTCCTCATCCCCACGGCCGTGGTCGTGGCCGGTTCGACAACCGCGGGCCAGTTCGTGACGCGGTTCGGTCTCCGGCGCACCTTGGCCGCGGCCCTCGCCGTCGGAGCGCTCGGTGCGGTCGCACTCGGCTTCGCGATCTCGCCGAACGGCACGTACCTCGAGCTCGTCCCCGGCCTCGTGGCGCTCAGCATCGGCGACGGAGTGGTCTTCACCGCCATGTTCATCGCCGCCGCCACCGGAATCCCCGCCCGGCAGCAGGGCATCGCCTCCGGCATTGCCTCCACCGGCTCGGGCGTGGGCGCCGCCGTCGGCCTCGCCGTCCTCGTCCTGGTGGCGACCGCCGGCCTCGACGGCCTTTCCGGTGAACAGCTTCGCACCGCCACCGCCGAGGGGATCAGCACCACGCTCTTCGTCGTGGCGGGGGGAATCGTGCTGACCTTCCTCGTCGCGCTGGGCCGGTGCCCGGCACCGTCCGATCCGGTTCCCGCCCCCGTGCCGTACCAGACCCGGCGCTGCTGACGGCCTCCGGGACCCGCGGCCGCCTGACGGACGAAGCAGGGTCGCCGCCTCCGGTCAGGAGGCGGCGACGCGCCGAACGGCAGACGATGGACTCCTGGAGACACGGATCGCGGAGGCCCTGCCCGAGCGACTCGGGGCCTGACCACGTCCGGGGAATGCAGGGGCGAGGAAGGCAAGCCGACGAGCAAGCCGTCGGAGGCGAGCCGAGGAAGGCAGGGCAGGGCGGCACGGCGTTGGGTGCAGGTGCCACATGGACGAGCACATTCCGGTCGACGAACTGATCAGCGGCGCGGCACAGGCCGCCGGCGGATGGCTGGGCGCGCTGCCGGTCGCTCTCGTCGCCACCAGCGCCGACGGGACGATCGTGCGCTGGAACCAGATCGCGCAGGAATTGCTGGGCTACGCACCGCCGCAGATGCTGGGCCGCAACATCGCCGATCTGCTCCATCCAGGAGCCGACCGCAGTCTCGGGAGCTCCCTCTGGGAGGCCGCGGCCTCCGGACGGGGCGTGATGGGCACGGTGACCGCCTGGCACCGCGACGGGAACCCGCTGGAACTGGAAATCTGGGCCTCTCCGGTGTCCGACCGCCAGCACGGCACGGCATCGGTGCTGGTCTTCGCCGCCGACGCCCACGCGGCCCGGCGCCTGCGCGGATCGTCGGCGGTATGGGACGGCCTGTTCGCCCGCTCACCCGTCGGCATCGCCATCCTTGATACACAGCTGCGGTTCTTGCAGGTCAACGCCGCGCTGGAAGCCATGAACGGGCTGCCCGAGTCGGCGCACGTAGGGCGCCGCCTGGCCGAAATCCTCCCCGAGGTGAACGCCTTGGAGATGGAGGCGGCCATGCGGCAGGTCATGGACACCGGGAAGCCGGTCCTCGATCGCCGCCGGGTCGGCCGGACTCCGGCCGCGGCGGACCACGACCGGGTGTGGTCGTGCTCCTACGTGCGGGTGGAGGATCCCGCCGGCATGCCGATCGGTGTCATCGCCTCGCTCGTCGACATCACCGAGCAGCAGCGCGACCACGTGGAAGCCGAAGCCGGCCGACGCCGGCTCGCCCTGCTCAGTGAGGCCAGCATGCGCGTCGGCTCCAGCCTGGACCTGGAGCGGACCGCGCAGGAACTGGCCGACCTGGCCGTGCCGCGCCTCGCCGATACCGTCACGGTGGACGTACTGGATGCGCTCGCCCGCGGTGACGAGCCCGGCGCGGGGCTGAGCGGCGGGGTCGCCCTGCGGCGACTGGGCAAAGCTCCGCTGTCCGGATCGACGGTCACCGACGTCCTCGCCCGCCTCGGCAGCACGCTCACCTTCCCCGCATCCGCCCCTTACACCCAGGCCCTCGCGGCCCGGCAGCCCTTCCTGATCGCCCGCCTCGACGAACAGGCCGTCGCCCCCGCCGCCCGGTACACGGCCAAACCCGCGGAACTGCTCGCGGTGGGTGTGCACTCGTTCCTCATGGCACCCCTCGTGGCCCGGGAGTCTGTGCTCGGCGTCGCCACCTTCTACCGCACCCGCCCGAGCGGACCCTTCGGCTCCGAAGACGTCACCCTCGCCGCCGAGCTCGCCGCACGCGCCGCGCTCAACATCGACAACGCACGGCTCTACCACCGTGAGCACGAGACCGCGGTGATCCTCCAGCGCAGCATGCTGCCCCAGCACATCTCCCCGCCCCGCGGCATCGCGGTCAGCCACCGCTACCTCCCCGCGAGCGACGTCAACGAGGTCGGTGGGGACTGGTACGACGTCCTGCCCCTGACCGGCGGGAAGGCGGCGCTGCTCATCGGCGACGTCATGGGGCACGGCATCGCCGCAGCCGCGGTCATGGGCCGGCTGTCCGCCTCCGTACGTTCCCTCGCACGCCTCGACCTGTCGCCCGTCCGGCTGCTGCACCAGCTGGAAGCCGCCCTCTCCGACCTGGCCGAGCCGATGATCGCCACGCTCCTGTACATCGTCTGCGATCCGGCCACGGGCCGCTGTACCGTCACCCGGGCCGGACATCCGCCGCCCGTCCTCGCGCTGCCCGACGGCACGGTCCAGCTCCTGGACACCCCGCCCGGCGTTCCGCTGGGGGTCGGGGGAGTCGCCTTCACCCCCACCGAGATCGAGGTGCCTGCCGGCGGCATCCTCGTGCTCTACACCGACGGACTGATCGAAGCCCGCGGGCGCGACCTCGACGAGCGGTTGGCCGAGCTGACGCAGCTCCTCGCGGAGCCCCAGCGTCAACTGGACCACGTCTGCGACTCGCTGATCACCCACCTCGTACCGGCGGCGGCCGACGACGACATCGCGCTCCTCGTCGCACGCATCGGCTACTGACGGCTGAAGGACAACGGGCCGTTCAGCGGCGACGATCACGTCAGGCGGAGCCCCGGCCGGAGGCCGTGGCGACGGCCGTCTCGGCGCGGCCGACGGCCACCCGCAGGGTCACGGCAGCCACGACGCCCGCCGCCAGCCCGAAGGTCAGGGCGGCCGGGATGCCACCAGCGATGCCGGCGAAGGGCTGCAGCATCCCCCAGCGAAAGGCCGCCCCGTCCGTCGCCACCCCCAGCAGCTGGCTCGCCAGCAGCCCGAGGACGGTCGCGCAGACGGCGCCCGCCGCCATCGCCGGGATGCTGGCCCGGGTGAGCAGTGAGGGCAGCCGCCGCAGCGTCCACCACACCACGACGAGCAGCAGGACGTCGGCGGCGCGGTACAGGAGCCAGCTGCCGAGCGGCGCGCCCGCCGGGCCGGCCCAGGCGCCGAGCAGCAGCCACTGGCGCAGGAGATCGCCCGGTTCGGCGAACAGCCCGCCGTCCGGGGAGACCGTCTGGAGCGCGGCGGCGACCGGCTGGTACGAGAGGACCACCAGGGACAGTGCGATCACCGCGGTCCCGGCGGTGGCGGCCAGGCGGGCGGCGCGCGCGGGGACGATGTTCTGCGGCAGCCGGCCGGCGCCCTTGGCGGTGATCCGCGCCGCGAGGACCGTCACCGCCGCGGCGACCAGAGCGGTCGCCACCAGGACTTGGCGCCCGGAGGAGATCACGCCCGCCAGCTGTGGCAGGAAGCGGTAGCTGCCGTGCCCCTGCGCGGCGATCAGCCACGGCGACGAGACGGTCACCGCCAGGGTCCCGGCCACCAGGCCCCAGGCCCACACCGCGAGCAGCGTGGCCGGCATCCGGCCGTGCACCGGCGGCAGCCTGCGGATCAGGAGCAGCGCCACGGGCACGAAGAAGGCGAAGACCGCGCCGAACCGGATCTGCATCCCGGTGGCGTACAGCGCGACGTAGCGGGTGCTGCCGGCCCCGGCTCCGGCCGTGTCTCCGATCCCGCCGGACACTTCGGCACCGAGCGGAAGTGCGGCCGGCGGCTCGTACGACCAGGGGACGAGCCAGCGTTCGAGTTCGGCGGCGGCCTGGCCGCCGATCACGCCCGTGGTGCCCGGCAAGTGCAGTGCCTGCGCACTCGCCCCGGCCCACCAGAGGAACGCTGTGAGCAGCAGGCCTCCGGCCAGTGCCGGTATCGCTGCGCGCCCGTATGTCATGTACTGTCCCCCGCCTGCCCGCATCCGGTGAATCCCCTGGTCAGGGGATGTGAGCTGATGATCACACATGGATCGCGGCCACATGTCGCCATTCCCCGGCGACGTGGACGACGGTCTGCACCCTCCGTGTTGCATGAATATGCGCGATGATGCATACTCTTTCCATGTCCAAGGTCCTCACCTCCCTCCCCGCCGGCGAGCGCGTCGGCATCGCCTTCTCCGGCGGTCTCGACACGTCGGTCGCGGTCGCGTGGATGCGCGACAAGGGCGCCATCCCCTGCACCTACACCGCCGACATCGGCCAGTACGACGAGCCCGACATCGCCTCGGTGCCCGGCCGTGCGCAGGCCTACGGTGCCGAGATCGCGCGCCTGGTCGACTGCCGCGCAGCGCTGGTCGAGGAGGGGCTGGCCGCGCTCACCTGCGGGGCGTTCCACATCCGCTCGGGCGGGCGTTCCTACTTCAACACCACGCCGCTCGGCCGCGCCGTCACGGGCACCCTCCTGGTCCGGGCGATGCTCGAGGACGACGTACAGATCTGGGGCGACGGCTCGACGTTCAAGGGCAACGACATCGAGCGGTTCTACCGTTACGGTCTGCTCGCCAACCCGCACCTGCGGATCTACAAGCCCTGGCTGGACGCGGACTTCGTGACCGAGCTCGGCGGCCGCAAGGAAATGTCGGAGTGGCTCCTCGCCCACGACCTGCCGTACCGCGACAGCACCGAGAAGGCGTACTCCACCGACGCCAACATCTGGGGCGCCACCCACGAGGCCAAGACCCTGGAGCACCTCGATACCGGCGTGGAGACCGTCGACCCGATCATGGGCGTGCGGTTCTGGGACCCCTCGGTCGAGATCGCCACCGAGGACGTGACCATCGGCTTCGACCAGGGCCGCCCGGTGACGATCAACGGCAAGGAGTTCGCCTCCCCCGTCGACCTGGTGATGGAGGCGAACGCCATCGGCGGCCGCCACGGCATGGGCATGTCCGACCACATCGAGAACCGGATCATCGAGGCCAAGAGCCGCGGCATCTACGAGGCGCCCGGCATGGCCCTCCTGCACGCGGCCTACGAGCGCCTGGTCAACGCGATCCACAACGAGGACACCGTCGCCCAGTACCACAACGAGGGACGGCGCCTGGGCCGGCTGATGTACGAGGGCCGCTGGCTGGACCCGCAGGCGCTGATGGTGCGCGAGTCGCTGCAGCGCTGGGTCGGTACGGCCGTCACCGGCGAGGTGACGCTGCGGCTGCGGCGCGGTGAGGACTACTCGATCCTCGACACCTCGGGCCCGGCGTTCAGCTACCACCCGGACAAGCTGTCGATGGAGCGCACCGAGGACTCGGCGTTCGGCCCGGTGGACCGGATCGGCCAGCTCACCATGCGCAACCTCGACATCGCCGACTCGCGCGCCAAGCTGGAGCAGTACGCCGGGCTCGGCCTGATCGGCACCGGCCACCCCGCCATCGGCGCCGCCCAGGCGGCCGCGACCGGGCTGATCGGCACCCTGCAGGAGGGCGGCGCCGAGGCCATCGCCTCCCGCGGCGAGGTCTCCGGTGACGAGGAGATGCTGGACCGTGCCGCGATGGAGTTCGGCACGGACTGACCTGCCTCGCCGAGATGCACGGCGGCATCCTTGGCGGTTCCTGCGTACGGCGCCACCACTTCCGCCGCGTGCCGCACACTCTCCCTGGCGTTCTCG
>NZ_JBEZLW010000087.1:0-10878 GCF_040652395.1 Streptomyces sp. NPDC048269 | reverse complement strand
TATCGCTTCGTGTAGTTACTTCCCACCTGGCACTGCTTCCCCTGGGCTCATACGTCCCAGTGTCCAGGTGTCCACATCAACGGGGGAACTTCAGTCGGCGTAGGCGTGGACCTGGCGTTCGAGCCATGTGGTGGTGAGAGAGTCGGGTAGGACGGAGGCGTAGGTCGCCTCCGGCTCCGGTCATGACCACGCTGGTTCCGTGGCGCGCCAGGGTGGCCATGGCCCGCGTGGTGATGGATACACCGGTCCGAGCAGGAGGCAGGACAGGGCTGGGGCTGCGGTAGGAATGTAGACGGTGTCTGTTCGCTGTTCGTCCGTACGGATTTGTGCGCAGACACCGGTGTCGTCCTGCGATGCGGACCATGTCCATGTAAAGGAAGGAAAGGGAGTCTGCGATGCGCGGCAGCATGGCGAGTGTCGGGGTGGCCAGGCGTCGTCGCGCCTGGCCGACGCCGGGTGAAGTGGTCACGCTGCTGTCGCCGGGGCCAGGGTGAGCAGGCCGGCGCCGTACGGCTTCCCGCGTCCGATTCCCGACAGGAGGGCCGCGGTGAGCGCGAGGGGGTCGGTCACAGTGGCTGTCCCGTCGTAACGGACCAGGCTGTGGCGCAGCGGGGGCCCGCCGCGTCGGCGCGCGGGGTCCAGGGGGGTGGGCAGGAGGGTTTTCAGCTGCAGGCCGGCTTCGGTGGCCCGGCGGGTCCACCACTGATCGGCATCCGGTCCGCTGAGTGGCACGACGCTGCCCCGCTTGTTCTTCTCTTCTACAGGCAGGCGCTCGCGTTTGGCGGGGTTGACGGCAATGCGGTAGCGCACGCCCAGCCCAGACCGGAGGGCGGCGAACATAGGGCCGAGATCCTTGACCTCTATCTCGCCGTAGTCGGCTGGCAGATGGTCGGCCGTCAGCGCCGCCGAGGCCTGCACGAGGAGCGTGGTGGCGTTCTCGGTCACGTCGAGCCGGTAAAGCAGTCCGCTGCGCATGCGCGCGCTGTCGCCGAGGCCATCGGGAACGAGTTTCATCAGGGTGCGGTGCATCTCGGTGGCGTCGCGCAGGTCCCGGTTGACCGCACGGCTGTGGAGGTTGAGCCGGATCCGGGCAAGGGCGGCCGTGGGCGTGGTCATGCGGTGGTCTCCGTGAGCTCCGTGCTTCCCGGGACGTGTGTGGCGTAGTCGATGAGGCGTTCGTGCACGGTGTGCTCACCGTGGTCCAGCAGACTGGCCGGCAGACGCTCCAGCGTCCGGTAGATGTGGCGCTTGGTGTGGGCATGCTCGTGCTCTCCGAAGCTGACCGGGTGGTCGTGGGCGGTGAGGTACACGGCGTCTCGTCTGTGGCCGGGTGGCTGTTCCCACAGGAATTCGACCGGCACGCTCTGCGCTGTCGTCGGGTACGGCCGGCCGCGCCGCTCGTCCGTGTAAGGGCTGGCCAGGGGAATCTCGGTCAGGAGCTCGGCGGTGGGGTCTGCCACGGCCTGCCGCAGCAGGAACGGCTCGTCGGGTACACAGGAGCGGCGTCCCAGGTAGGGCGCCCAGTGCGGTCGCTGGAGGGCTGTTGCAATCTCCTCGATCCGCTGGTCGGGGCCGGTGACGGCGACCACGAATACGGCGTCCGCGAGGTAGTGGCGCCGGGTGACGACGGCGGCGCCCTTGTTCTTGCCGCCGCTGGTGGCCGCGGTGAGGCGGGCGGGGAAGCCTCCGCCGACGGTGTGGTAGTCGGTAAGGAGAACACCGGCCCGGTCGATCCGGACGGTGAATTCCAGATCGGTGTAGCCGTCGAGTGCGGCGCCCCGGGGTAGACCTTCGGCGGCGGCCAGCATGCCGGTGAGGCCTGAGCGGGTCGGGAAGGGGGCGGTGTCCCGCACGGCGCTGAACGCCGAGCGTTCACCCCAGGACTGCAAGGGGCCGGCCAACCTGATGAGCAGACCGGTCACTGGCCGTCGTCTCCGGGCTCGGGCAGCGCCGCGTCCACGGCGGCGCACAGCAGAGCGTCGAAGGACTGGTGGGTGTCGCCGAGGCTCTCGTAGGGGTCGGGGTCGATTCCGGCGTGGCCGTGGAAGAGGCGGTGGCGATTGCTGGTGAGACGGTGGACTTGGGCCGCGTAGTCGGCCAGCGCTGCCCGGGAGGGACGGGAGAATCCACCGGCCCTCTCCGCTGTCACGGGCGTCTCGAACGCGGCGGCCAGCGAGAGGGGGCGGTGGGTGCGAACGGCGAGATAGGCCAGGTCCGGGATGGTGTGAGGCGCTGTGCTGTTCTTCTTCGCC
Organism: Streptomyces sp. NPDC048269; assembly: GCF_040652395.1. Lineage (NCBI taxonomy): Bacteria > Bacillati > Actinomycetota > Actinomycetes > Kitasatosporales > Streptomycetaceae > Streptomyces > Streptomyces sp. NPDC048269. The sequence continues at coordinate 8,626 of NZ_JBEZLW010000087.1, read as the reverse complement.
TGGGGCAGGGACATCAGGAAATGGTCGGCGAAGGAGGCCAGTACGGTCCGGGCGGCTTTCGTGTCGCCTTCAAGGTTCTTCAGGAGGTCGGTGATGTTGACCGACGCGAAGCGGTAGAAGACGCCGGCGCTGAACTCCGCGGTGCTCAGGTGGCCGCTGCCGGTGTCGGCGTCGGGGAGCCAGTCGTCGACTGCGGTGAAGTAGTCCCTTTGGGGCTCGCTGGCATGCGTGGTGAAGGCGTGGGCGACCTGGGCGGCGCCGTCGACGTTCGCGCCCGGGAGTTCAGCGAGCATCCTGCCCAGGAGGCTGATCGAGGCGGTCCGCCTCTTGAGAACGCTCTCGATCTTGTCCGACGGCAGGAGCGCTCCGGCCTTCTTCGACTTGCCCAGCCCCGCCTCCAGTGCGGCGCGGTGTGCGGTGCAGATGTCGACGAGTTCGTCGATGCCCGCCTCGGGCAGGAAAAGCAGTACGGACGTGTGGCCGGCGGCTTCCGTCACCAGGCCCTTCTTGGTGGCGCTGAGTGCGACCTGGGCGCCCGCGAACTCCGCGAGGTCCTCGGGCCAGTCGGCGCATTGGAGGGCTGCCCTGACCTTGGTGGGCACGTGACGCGTGCGGGCGGCCTTTTCGCCCAGGTCCCGCTCCACTCCGTGGCGCATCACACGCTTCCAGGATTGGCTTGAGACGCGGATCCGGTTGGCGTTGCCGTACCGGACGCTCTTGGGGGAGCCGAGGTCATCCCGGTTCAGGTTGGACGCCGGTACCGACTGGATGGCGTTGAGGTCCAGGTAGACAGAGGTCACTGATTCTCCTCGGAAATTGCGTCGTTGCTGCCGTTGCTGTCGTTGCTGCGGCCGTCGGCGGCCAGGGGGTCCGAGTGCCGGCGCTCGGTTGCGCGCTCGGCGGCGTCACGCACCCGGAAGTAGGACTCAAGCCAGCGGGTCGCGATGCGGTCCTGGCTGTAGTCCCAGCCGGCGAGGTCGTCCAAGAGCACCGCCCAGTCGAGAACCACACCACGGCCGTTGACCTGGCCGACGAGCGCGGGCAGGCGCGAGTACAGGGATTCACTGCCGATACGGGCCAGCAGGTGCAGCTCGGACTCTGCCGAGCCGGCCGCGAGTGCTCCCAGGTTCACGGCCTCGGCGAGCGAGGCGCCCAGGTTGGGGCGCTGCCACCACGACTGCGGCGTCCCGCCCGGCTCCGAGGGGCAGGCAGTCTCCTGCGCCGGTGCGGCTGAGTTCCGCTCCGCGTCCTCGTCGCGAACCCCTCGTGAACGCGCGGCGATCAACGCGGCGACCACGTAGTAGGGCTGGCGCGCCTCAGGATGCCGGTTCTGTTCCGGCACCAGGCGCATCAGATGGCGGTGCATCCGCTGGCACCGGTCGTACGGCAGGCCCAGACCGCTGCGCAGGTCGGCCTGAGCCCGCTTGCTGCCCGCGCACACATCCAGCACCTGGCGCACGAACTCCTGCGCACGCTGCTGCCGGTCAAAGCTCCCTTGGAGGGTGGCCGTTTTCGGTCCGGTCATGAGTCACTCCCCACAGGGGTCGCCGATGGTCGTGCCCGGCCTGGCTTCAGCAGCGCGCGCAGGACGGCCCGAGCCCGAACGCGCGCCCGGGCGACCCGAAGGTCGGCGCTGCGGGCACCGATGGCCCCATCCAGGGCATCGAGGGCGGCGTTGATGAACGGTGGCTGCGGATTGTCCTGCCGCCCCTCGGCGGCCAGCAGACTCCAGAAGATCGCCTCAGCGGACGGCCAAAAGCGGGCGGCCGCCGCATGTGCCCACGGGCCGGGCTTCTTCGGATCGAGTTTCACCTTCGCCGTCGGATCCGTCTCGGGATCGGTGGTCAGCCTCCACGCGAGGCGCGCGGCGAAGTGCAACCGCTCCCCCACCAGCTCGGCGAACTCGCGGCACTGCCCGACCCGCAGCGCCATCTCCGGCTCAGGACCGTCCTCACTCCACTGCAGCACCGGCGGGGTCGTCGCCTCAAACCAGGAACTGTCGCGCTGCTGGCCGTCCTGATCGAAGCCGTAGGCGCGCACCCGCAGCTTGGTGCGCAGCGTGCGGGGCAGGTTCTCGAAGGCCGCCGGACGCCGGCTCTGTCCCCCGCCCTTGAGGAGCAATGCGTCCAGGTCCCGCCACAGAGCCCTCGATCCGTCGGCCTGCCGGGCAAACGGCGCCCCTCCCGCCTTCGGCATATCGAGGATGACATAAGGATCCCTGGCCATGTGCGGCGGCTCGTGGGTTGACCAGGTGAGATAGGCCTGCGTCACCGACCGCCCGTCCGACGACGGCTCGAGGAGGGCGGCATGCCGGGCTCGTCCTGTCAGTACCCGCCCCGGCCAGCTCACCGATGGGATCGGCCCCAAGGGATCGGGCAGCTCGTCCGCTTCCCAGGGGCAGTCGTTGTCCTCCGCAGGGTCACCGCACACACCGGGTTGTGGAACAGCCAGAACGAGGGTGGTGAAAAGATCGTCCGCCCACGGATGGTAGGAGATGCTCTTGCGTAGGGGCCCGGCATCGCCATTGCCGGGCTTGACGGCGGTGATCTTGCGTGGCGTGCACTGCCCAGCCGGCCCGTAGTACAGCTGTGCGATCAGGTGCCACGCCGCCTCGGCGGTCGGCACCGGGACCGGGTCGCCCTCATTGAAGTGCCCGAACAGGACCGCCCCGTTGTCCCCGGTCGGCCTCCCCAGCACCAGCTTGTTCACGCCGGACGGATTCGGACGACCCTGACCGTCCACGCACTGCGACCTCAACCGCGGGTCCTGGAGGAACGGCCGCTGTGCGTCGAACAAGTCGAAATGCCCCTTGGGCACCTCCTGATTGAGATACGCGGTGACCCGCTTCGGATCGAAACGCCCCTCGGCCAGGACCTGATTGCGTAACCGCAGCCAGCCGTTGATGTCCTCGCCGAGGTCCTCGTCATCGAGGCGCACACCGTCACAGCTGGCGATCCTGGCCGTCATCGCCGTCAGAATCCGCAGCAGCCCGGACGCCGCCGGCGCCACCGGCAACTCGAGGTCGGCTATCTCGTCCGCCCGGTGAAACAGCTCCCGTAACCCGACCCTCAGCGCCACACCGTCCGCGAGCCGCACCGGAATCCAGCGCTCGTCCCGCAGGTCGAACCCGTCCGTCATGGCCCCCCTTTCCCATCACCTTTCCATGACGAGAACACCGCCATCCGACTCTTCGGCGCGGCTCAGTCCCGTCCGCGCACAGTGAACCAGCCACCACTGACAGTGATACCGCGATTGAGGAAATCTGCAGGCCAGACCACCTCAGGCGCCATGCTGCAGCCGAAGACAGCGAACAAGAGCCGCCGAACTTCAAGTGCATTCCCCACCTACGTGGGGGGTTCCGTTAGAAGGCGGCCCGCCGGCCGCTGCAACACAGAGCTTCCCCACCGACGTGGGGACACGGGTACTCGGCCCACCCCGTGCTCACTCGCGGCGCAGGCCGAGTTCACCGTCCAGCCAGATTTGACGGCCACCGACCGCCACCCTCTCAGCCACACCGTCACGCACCGGCTGACGGAGTACCACGAGGTCGCCGAGCAACGAATGCTCGACCCAGCCCTCCGGCACCCCAAGATCAACGCCCTCCACGTCCCGGAACCAGTCAGCCCGGACTGCGATCGTGCGCCCCATCACCTGCCGCACGTCCAACACCGCCGGCCGATCCCCTCGGCCTGCCGCCGGCAACGACATCAGGCCCTGCGCATCGAGCGTCTCCCGACCATCCGGATGCACATACACGCACAGCAAACGAACCGAGTCCGCACCAAGCCGCGTCGTCGCCTCCCACTCCTCCCACCGGCCCTCCCGGTGCAGAGCATGCAGCCCGGCAATCTGCCCCGCCCGCTCCACCACAGCAAAATTCCCGGCCGCACGCTGCGCGGACTCCTCCCCCAGGAATGCCGTCCACACCCCCGACTCCTCCGGGTTCGTCCAGTCGAACCGGTCCGGCCGGTCCCCGTGCACCCGCTCGACCAAATCCTGGACATCTTCCGGTAGAGCAACCGGCACCCTGCCACGCTCAGCCAGTACCGCGGACGTCTCCACCAGCAGAGCCTCGTGATACACGCCACGCCACACGTGCGGCACCTGCCCTCCGCCCGACACCGGATCCAGCACAACCAAACAAGGCCCTTCCTTCACCGCCCACCCCGGCCGCTCCCGCCCGCCTGGCCGACCATGCTCCTTCCACCACGTCTCGTGCCGCCAGCACCGGCCCGCCCGCTGCAACAACAACGCCAGCGGCGCCAGATCAGACACCACGACATCCGCATCAAGATCCAACGACTGCTCCACCACCTGAGTGGCGACGATGATGCGGCCGACGGGCCGCGGCCCCGACCTACCCATCCCCGACGTGACAGCCAGCGTCCGCTCCTCCCGCACATCCCCCGGGAACCGAGCATGCAGCAACTGCAAATCAACCGATGAATCCATTACCGACACAAGACCCATCAAATGCGTAAAAGTGTCCTGCGCCTCCGCCACCGTGTTGCACACCACCAGCGCGCAGCCCTCACCACCCTCCAGCACCGGCGCGAGCACCCGCTCCAGCACCGCAAGCCGCGACCTCTCCCCCGACCGCGCGCCTCCAACCACAGGCTCCACCTGCACCTTCAACAGCATGTGCCTCTGCTGAACCTGCTCCTGACGACTCGCCTCATCGATCTGCGCACACTCACCCGTCGACCCGTCGACGTACAGCCAGCCCGGATACGGCACAGGAAAACTCCGACCCCGCAACGCCCTCGACCGATGACCCGCCCCCGCCAGGTACTCCCTGATCAACCGGTCACTCACCGACGCCGGCAACGTCGCCGACAGCAGCACCACCGGCACCCCGAACGCGCCCAGCCAGTTCAAAAGCCGCCCCAGAAGAACCTGCATATACGGGTCATAGGCATGCGCCTCGTCCACGATCAACGTCTTCCCCGACAACGCCAGCAACCGCAAAGCGCTGTGCCGAACCGGCAACACCCCCATCAACGCCTGATCGATCGTGCCCACGGCAAACTGCGCCAAAAGCGGACGCTTGGCACCACGCAGCCACTGGACGGGCCTCATATCCGCCCGGTGCCGAGCCGCCCCACCCTCCCCTTCCTCGTCACCATCACAAACCAGCACACGACCGCTCTCCCCCGCATGCCCATCCCCCGCATAAGCAGCACTCAGCCAGGCCATACTGTGCGTCAAGGTCAACCCCGCCCCCACACCACCCTGCCGCGCCAGCACCCCGGCCACACGAGCGTGCATCTGATCACTGGTCGCCATAGTCGGAAGCAGAAACGCAAACCCCCGCGTACCGAAGCAATCGGACAACACGCGCTCCGCTTCCAGCGCCGCCTCCGTCTTCCCATCCCCCGGAGCCGCCGTCACAACAAGAATCCCGGCGCCCCTCCCCCACTCCGTACCCTGCCGGAACCTCGACAGCGCCGCCGGCAGAAGTGACACCACCGAGCGCTGCATCGCATTCGCGCCATCGGCGATGCCATAAGCCTCCGCGAAAGACCGGCGCTGCAACTCCACAGGCAGCAAACCCGCCTCCCGCACCAGACGCTCGGCATCCCCGCAGGACCTCGCGAAATGCTCCTCCAGCCCCGGCTCCAGCGACCGCTGGCGCTCTTTGAGATAGCCCTCCTGACTGACCAGCCAGTCCGCCAGAATCACCACACCCGTCACCAAGACCGCCGCCGGGGCTGAGAACGACCGAGGCAGCTCCGGCTCACCCAGCACGCCGAATACAGCGCCGCCGTGCGCGACTCGTTGCGCAGCCCACGTCAACCCACCCAGCAGATCCCGGTAGGCCGGCCCGGCATGCACAGGATCAAGGCGGTGGAAGCACCCGTGGTGACCCCCCACCACCTCGGCGATCCGCTCGACGACCTCCAGCTCGGCCTCCGTGACGCTGTCTACGCCTCCAGACAGGACAGTCAGGACCTCCGGAACAGCTCGCATCCCGGCCACGTCATGCCCAAGCCGCTCAGACCCAATCTTCCCCTGATCTCGAACCAGAGCGTCACTCAAGCGTGCCGCCGCGAGCTGATCGCAGAGCTGAAAGGCCGACACCTTCCCAACATCGTGCAGCCCCGCACACAACCCCATCAGCGACCGGGCTCTCCTCAGATCCTGAGACAACCCCCAGCCTGCAGCGATACAACGGCGCTGGTTCTCCGCCAGGTACTCGTCCCACAAGAACAGAGCCACAGCCGCAGCATCCAACAAGTGCCGTACCAACGGGTACGGCGCCAGCTCCTGATCGAGTCCACGCGCCTTCCCCCATAACGACTGATCCGGCTCGCCCCACGAGCTCCGCATCACAGCGCTCCTTCCTACGCAGACAACCCAAGTTACGGAGCACGGCACGCGGCGATACCAACATCGCCTCAACGAACAGCAGTTATGGTTCAGGCATGAACGCCAGCCCCATGCCGCAGCGCCAGGTAAAAGACTTGCAAACCATGTAGAACGCTGCAGGTCACAAAGTGTGCTCCCCGCCGACGCGGGGGTGGACCGGACGGTGAGAGCCCAGGAGACGTGTGCGCGGCGTGCTCCCCGCCGACGCGGGGGTGGACCGCCGACTTAGTCGCTCCACGTTGGTGCTCAGTCGTGCTCCCCGCCGACGCGGGGGTGGACCGCGCCGGGACGTGGGTCCAAGAGGCCGGAGTGCGTGCTCCCCGCCGACGCGGGGGTGGACCGGCTTGGGCGAACAGATCGAAGGCTTGGGGCTCGTGCTCCCCGCCGACGCGGGGGTGGACCGAACACTCTCCCCGGCAGCCCCCTGTGGTCGGCGTGCTCCCCGCCGACGCGGGGGTGGACCGACCACGCTGTCCGGCGGCATCGCCGTGTACCTGTGCTCCCCGCCGACGCGGGGGTGCACCGCTGGTTACCAGGGCGCCGCTCCTGGCGCCGACGTGCTCCCCGCCGACGCGGGGGTGGACCGCTGTTGGGCGACGCCCAGACCGCGAACGAGGGGTGCTCCCCGCCGACGCGGGGGTGGACCGTATGACCCTGGGCCGCAGGGATGTCTACGGAGGTGCTCCCCGCCGACGCGGGGGTGGACCGGGGATCGGCGGCCGGGAGCAGTTCGGGAACATGTGCTCCCCGCCGACGCGGGGATGGACCGGTAGCCAAGAGTCGTAAGTCGGCTCTCAATCAGTGCTCCCCGCCGACGCGGGGGTGGACCGTCTGCGTACTGCGCGCCATCGCTCGCGGGCGCGTGCTCCCCGCCGACGCGGGGGTGGACCGCGGTCGGCGGCGCGGACCAGGCCGTGCTCCTCGTGCTCCCCGCCGACGCGGGGGTGGACCGGAGGTTCTCAGCGGCTGGGCGTTGGGCGTCGAGTGCTCCCCGCCGACGCGGGGGTGGACCGGCCATCATCATGACCGCGCTCGCCGTGGCCCTGTGCTCCCCGCCGACGGGGGGGGACCGTAGTCGGGTCCGACCTTCCACACAGCCTGGCCGTGCTCCCCGCCGACGCGGGGGTGGACCGGCCTCCCATCCGCGGCGTACCGACCTCGCGTTGTGCTCCCCGCCTACGCGGGGGTGGACCGCACACGCGCCGGTGGGCGGGGATCATGGGAGCGTGCTCCCCGCCGACGCGAGGGTGGACCGGTGCTGGCGACGTACCCGCAGCCGACGGAGGTGTGCTCCCCGCCGACGCGGGGGTGGACCGCCCGCGGCACCTGCCAGCCGAACCATGGTGCTGTGCTCCCCGCCGACGCGGGGGTGGACCGAACGGCCCGTACAGCACATTGTCGGCCGACTCGTGCTCCCCGCCGACGCGGGGGTGGACCGCTCGCGTCGTTGATCGTGCCGGTTTTTCTGGGGTGCTCCCCGCCGACGCGGGGGTGGACCGGATGCGCCGACCGGATCGCCGCCGCTCTCGACGTGCTCCCCGCCGACGCGGGGGTGGACCGATTCACATCGCGGTCGAGGAGCCCGCGTGCGTGTGCTCCCCGCCGACGCGGGGGTGGACCGTCCTCGGTGGCGCCTCCCACGGCACCGCCGTCGTGCTCCCCGCCGACGCGGGGGTGGACCGCCGCCAGCGCACCGGGTCGGACAGGTAGTCCTGTGCTCCCCGCCGACACGGGTGGACCGCGGGTCGCGCGGGTGCGGCGCACCACCGGCGAGTGCTCCCCGCCGACGCGGGGGTGGACCACTTAGCCGTCACATACTTGACAATGTCCGGGTGTGCTCCCCGCCGACGCGGGGGTGGACCGGCACTCCACCGCTCGATCAGCAGCCTGTACGCGTGCTCCCCGCCGACGCGGGGGTGGACCGCTCCGCGCAATCAGCAGCTGCTCGAAGAGCGGGTGCTCCCCGCCGACGCGGGGTGGACCGCTGTACCCCGCGTTCCTCGTGGACGGGGGAGCACTCCACCAAGATCATTCCGTGGCGGGTTCTGGCGTCTCTGGGCATGCCCCCTGGGGGACTCACCGCTACCCAAAGCCGTGGCCAACGAAGCCCTGGCCGATTACGCCCCCAGCCTCTGGCAAGTTCGTGACCTGCGAAGGCAACACTAGTGTTCTGAGTCTGGAGTTCTGTTCAGTTGTAGGCTTTCGGTATGGCGATGGGGCGGCCGAAGGCCGAGTTGGTGCTGACGGACGAGGAGCG
>NZ_JBEZLW010000086.1:0-10970 GCF_040652395.1 Streptomyces sp. NPDC048269 | reverse complement strand
GCGCCCTGGTCAGGCGGCGGCGAGGTACGAGGCCCAGCCGACGGCGGGCGACTCGCCGGGGCCGAGGGCGCGGAGCTTGTCGAGCCCCGCGCCTCAAACGCCGGCGAGGCTGAGTTCGGCTCCGGCGCGGCTGAGTTCGGCTCCGGGCGGGAGGGGGCCGCGGCGAGGCTGAGGATGGCTTCGGGCGGGAGGGCGGCGCCTCGGCGGGCTGAGGGTGGCTTCGGCGGGAGGGTGCCCCGGCGGGGGCCGAAGGGCGGGGCTAGGCCAGCGGCAGGACGGCGTGGACACGGTAGCCGCCCCCGTACCGCGGCCCCGCGGAGCAGGAGCCCCCCAGGGCGCCGGTGCGCTCGCGCATGCCGAGCAGGCCGTGGCCGCCGCCCGGACCGGCGGGGTCCGGGGCCGGGTCCGCCGAGACGCCCCCGTCGTCGAGCACGGTCACCTCCACCGAGGGCCCGACCCGCACCACACTGACCTCCGCCCGCGCCCCCGGACCCGCGTGCTTGCGTACGTTGGTCAGCGCCTCCTGGATCACCCGGTACGCCGCGAGGTCCACGGCGGCGGGCAGCGGGCCCTCCTCGCGCCCCAGCTGGACGATGACCTCCACCGGCAGCCCGGCGTGCCGGAAGGTGTCCACCAGCTCGTCCAGGACGGCCAGTCCGGGCGCGGGCTCGGTCGGCGCCTCCGGGTCGCCGGACTGGCGCAGCAGCCCGACCGTCGCCCGCAGCTCGTTCAGCGCCGACCGACTGGCGTCCCGTACGTGGGCCAGAGCCTCCTTGGCCTGGTCCGGCCGTTTGTCCATGACGTGCGCGGCCACCCCCGCCTGCACGTTGACCAGGGCGATGTGGTGGGCCACCACGTCGTGCAGGTCGCGGGCGATCCGCAGCCGCTCCTCGGCGACCCGGCGCCGCGCCTCCTCGTCGCGGGTCCGCTCGGCGCGCTCGGCCCGCTCCCGGATGGCGTCGACGAAGGCCCGCCGGCTGCGTACGGCGTCACCCGCGGCCGCGGCCATCCCGGTCCAGGCGAAGATCCCGAGGTTCTCCTGCGCGTACCACGGCAGGGGTCCGGCGAGCATGGCCACGCCGGTCAGTCCGGCCATGGTGAGCAGCCCGATCCGCCAGGTCGTGGGCCGGTCGGTGTGCGCGGCCACCGTGTACAGGGCGATCACCGTGCACATGGCGACGGGCGCCCGCGGTTCCCCGGTGGTCAGTTCCAGCAGCGAGAGCCCGCAGGTCACGGCGAGCACGGTGCGCGGCCGCCGGCGCCGGAACACCAGCGCGGCCGCGCCGAGCAGCATCAGCAGCAGCGAGAACGGCTCGGGGGTCCGCGTCCCGAAGGTGGGCCCGTGCGGCCCGTGCGGATCGGCGAAGGACCCGACGACCATGGAGACGAACGCCCCGAACGCGAGCACGGCATCGGTGGCGAGCGGATGGGCCCGCATCCACTGCCGGGTGGGCGCGAACGGCCCGAGGTCTGTCGTCACCCCGATACGGTACGGCCTGCCCCGGCCGGTCCATCCGGCCGTCTCATCCGGGCCGGGTGTCCAGCGGCGGCGGGCGGCCGCCCAGCGGCAGCCGGGAGCGCTCCGGCCCCCATTTCGTGCGGACCACGCACACGGCCATCACGGCGGCGATGGCCGCCAGGTGTTCCTTGCCGGCCAGGTTGTCCTTGACGAGCACCTCGCCGATCATCGCCAGCACCACCACCGCGCCGGTCAGGTACGCCCGGTAGCGCCAGCAGACGTAGATGGCGAGGCCGACCACCGCCGCCGAGGGCCCGGTGTCGTTGACGATCCGGTCGGACACCGGCAGGCCGAAGGGGTGGTCGGGGCCCAGCGAGAGGCCGATCCGCGCGTACGTGGTCCCGGCGAGGGTGGCGACGTAGCCGATCACCAGCGTGCGCCACCAGCCGATGCAGATTTCCGAGATGCCGAAGACGAGCAGGATCTGCGCGAGCGCCCCCCACACCGGCAGGTCCAGGGCGGGCACGAACAGCGACAGGGGGGTCCGCAGCAGGGCCAGCCACAGCGGGTCGACGGCTTTGACCGACCCGAGGTTCTGGACCGGCTGGAACCCCCAGGAGGTGTTCTGCACGATCTGGAAGACCGAAGTCAGGCAGACCGCGCCGAGGGTCATCGGGACCGCCCGCCATTTGTCGTGGACGAGGGCCTCCCGGACGGTCCGGAACAGGGGCCCCCACTCGCGGCGGGCGAACCGCCGCGGTGAGGAGGTGGTCCACGCTGTCAACGGCGGGTCTCCAGGTGTCTGCGGTGCAGCCACTTCGGCAGACCGGGGGCTTCCAGGAAGCCCTCGGCCCGGCCCGCCGCGATTCCGATCCGCAGCAGGTCCGAACTCTTCTCGAAGAGCATGAACCGCGGTTCCCAGATCGGCCGGTATTTGGCGTTGGCCCGGTAGAGGGACTCGATCTGCCACCAGCGGGAGAAGAAGCTCAGCAGCGAGCGCCACATCCGCAGCACCGGACCCGCGCCGAGCCGGGACCCGCGCTCGAAGACGGACCGGAACATCGCGAAGTTCAGCGAGACCTGGGTGACGCCGATCTCCTTGGAGCGTTCCAGGAGTTCGATGACCATGAACTCCATCAGGCCGTTCTCGGAGTCCCGGTCACGGCGCATCAGGTCCAGCGAGAGGCCCTTGGGCCCCCACGGTACGAAGGACAGCACGGCCCGCAGATCGCCGTTGCCGTCGGTGCACTCCAGCATCACGCACTGGCCGTCGCCGGGGTCGCCCAGTCGGCCCAGTGCCATCGAGAAGCCGCGCTCGGTCGCGCCGTCGCGCCAGTCGTCGGCGCGCCGCAGCAGCTCGTCCATCTCCTCGGCCGGGATGTCGGCGTGGCGGCGGATGCGGACGGTGTACCCGGCCCGCTTGACGCGGTTGTACGCCTGCCGGACGGTGCGCATGGCGCGGCCCTCCAGGGTGAACTCGGCGGTCTCCACGATCGCCTCGTCGCCGAGCTCCAGCGCGTCCAGGCCGTGCCGGGCGTAGATCTGCCCGGCCTCCTCGCTCGCGCCCATCACGGCCGGTACCCAGCCGTGCTCGCGCGCCTCGGCCAGCCACGGCTCGATGGCGCCGGGCCAGGCCTCGGGGTCGCCGATCGGGTCGCCCGAGGCCAGCGAGACCCCGCCGACGACCCGGTAGGTGACGGCGGCCTTGCCGGTGGGGGACCAGATGACGGACTTCTCGCGGCGCAGCGCGAAGTAGCCGAGCGAGTCGCGGTCGCCCTGCCTGGCGAGCAGCGCGCGCAGCCGCTCCTCGTCCTCCTCGGAGAGGGGGTCGACGGCGCGGCGCGAGCGGAAGGCGGCGAACAGCACGGCGAGCAGCAGCAGCATCGACACCACGTTGATGAACACGTCCACCCAGCCGGGCGTGGTGATGGTGTGGTAGGTCCTGGCGTCCGGGTCCAGCGTGATGAGCCGCATCGCGCCGTACCGCCAGCGGGTCAGGAAGGTGGCATCGGCGGCGTTGGGCGCGGTGTTGGTGGCGCCGACGAGCAGCGCCGCGACCAGCGAGGTGAACAGCAGGCCGACGGCTGCGACGACGGTGGCGAGTGCGGGGTTGGAGCGGTCGCCCTTGGCGTAGAACTCCCGGCGTCCCAGCAGCAGGGCGGCGACGAAGGCTGCGGTCAGGCCCAGGGAGACCCAGTTCTGCGCGTGTTCGCGGAACGCCGGGTAGCAGTCGCCGGGGAACCAGCCGTCGCACGGGACGAAGGCCGCGCGGGCGAAGTCGAGCAGCATCATCCCGCCCAGTACCAGGTTCAGGATCCAGGCGGCCCGCTTGCGGCGGCCCATGGTGACCGCCAGCAGCAGGCAGAAGAGCCCGGAGGCGAAGCCGGCCGTGAGCAGGTACGGGGTGTAGAAGTCGTCGGTGTTGTGCCGGCGCAGATCCTGCCCGAGCGAAACCCACACCGCGCTGAGGAAGTTGATGAAGGTGACGACCCGCAGGTACCAGACCGCGAACGCGGCCCCGCGCCGCGAACGGGTGCTCCCCCGGCCGGTCTCCCCGCCGCCCCCTGCCGCCCTGCCGGCGGGATCGCCGCCGGTCTCTTTCCTTCCGGATGCCGGCCCTGGTACCGGTACGGCGCCGCGGTCGGTTTCTGCGCTGGTCAAACGGACCTCTCCCATAAAAAGCGATCATATGGGGCGTCGCTGTCCATAGTGGGCTGGTCCGGGGTCGCGGACTGGTCAGGACCGCGGGCCCCGGCGGCTCACTCCGTCGGCTCCTGCGCCGCCCGTTCCGGGAGTTCCGCCGCGAGTGCGGCGGCCGCCTGGACCAGGGGGAGAGCCAGCAATGCCCCGGTACCTTCGCCCACTGTGACGCCGTGGTCGAGCACAGGGTTGAGCGCCATCCGGTCCAGGGCCTTCGCCTGGCCGGGCTCGCCGCTCGCGTGACCGGCCAGCCACCAGTCGGGCGCGCGGAAAGCGGCCCGCTGGGCCACCAGACCGCAGGCCGCCGAGACGACGCCGTCGAGGATGACCGGCGTACGGCGCACCGCGCACTGGAGCAGGAAACCGGTGAGGGCGGCCAGGTCCGCGCCGCCTACCGCGGCCAGCAGCGCGACCTGGTCTCCGAGGACCGGCCGGGCCCGGCGCAGCGCGTCGCGGATCGCCGCGCACTTGCGCATCCAGGCCAGGTCGTCGATGGGCAGGCCACCTCGGCCGGTGACCACGGAGGCGTCGGTTCCGCACAGGGCGGCGACGAGGGTGGCGGCCACCGTGGTGCCGCCGACGCTGAGATCGCCGAGGACGACCAGGTCCGTACCGGAGTCCGCCTCCTCGTCGGCGATCCGGATCCCGAGCTCCAGGGCGGCCCGGGCCTCCTCGACGGTGAGCGCGTCCTCCACGTCGATCCGGCCGCTGCCGCGCCGGACGCGGTGCCTGACCACGTCCTCGGGGAGCAGCGCGGGGTCGCAGTCGAGCCCGGCGTCGACGATCCGCACGGTGGCGCCGAGCCGGCCGGCCAGGATCGAGACGGGGCTGGCCCCGTCGAGCACGGCCCGCACCAGTTCGTGGGTGGTGGAGGCGGCCCGGGCGGAGACGCCCTCGGCGGCGATCCCGTGGTCGGCGGCGAACAGCACCACGCGGGGGCGTTCGATCGGCTTGACCGGCACCTGCCCCTGCGCGGCGGCGAGCCACTCGGCGAGTTCGTCGAGGCGGCCCAGTGCGCCGGGCGGTACGGCCAGCCGCTCACGGCGTTCCTCGGCATCACGCCGGACGCCCCCGTCGGGGCGCTCGATCAGATCGGAGAAGTCGTCGAGATTCAGCGTGCTCATCTGCCAGAGAGTACAGCCGGTGAGGCCCTCCCCTCAGGGGGTGTGGCGGGGCCGGCCGGGCCTCAGCGCACCGACGTGGACGCCCGCCATGACCAGGGGCGCGCCCAGCAGCAGACCCACCGTCAGCTCCTCGTCGTCGAGCCAGGCCGACAGCAGGATCGTGACCACCGGGATGACGACGAAGACGTACGCCGCGCGGGAGGCACCCCAGTGGCGCACCACCACCAGATAGAAGACGAACGTCAGCACGGAGCCCGCCACGACCATGTAGGCCAGCGCCCACCAGGTCGCCGTCCGCTCGGGCAGCCGCCAGGTGTCCCCTGCGGCGAAGGAACCGGCGAGCAGCACCACCGTCGCGGCCGTCATGCCCACCGCGTTCATCGTCACCGGGTGGACCGGCGGCAGGCGGTGCACGAGCACGGTCGCCTCGGCGAAGGACACAACGGCGCCCAGGACCGCCAGCAGGGACAGCACCGGCACACCGCCCTGCAGCGGGGCCCGCGAGGCCAGCGCCACCCCGGCGGCCGCGACGAGCGTGCCCAGCAGCGCGGACCTCCGGAAGGGTTCCTGACGCTGCGCCACCACCAGCAGCAGCGCCACCAGCGGCACCAGGGCCAGCAGCGTCTGGCCCAGCCCCGCGTGGACGCGGACCAGCGCGTAGTAGGCCAGCGCGAAGGTCACCCCGAAGTTGAGGACCCCGTACAGCACGGCGCCGGCCAGCGCCCGCCCGCGCGGCAGTGCGAGGCGCATGACGGCCATGACCGCCAGCAGCACCACCGCGGCCGCCCCGAACCGCACCGACGCGCCCCACAGCGGGTCGAGTTCGCGGTTGCTGAACCTCACCCCCACCGCGTTGCCGCCGCCCAGCAGGCAGCACCCGGCGAAGGCGGCGAGGCCGGTTCTCTCTCCTGCGGGACCTGAGGTTTTCATGGGACCCCGGCTCTTCCTCGGCTGTTCCCCGGCTATTCCTTGAGTACGAGCGCCTGCCCCGCCACGACCAGCAGGACGTGCTCGCACTCCCCGGCCACCACGGTGTTGAGGCGGCCCAGCTCGTCGCGGAAGCGGCGGCCCGAGGCCGTCGCCGGAACGACCCCCGACCCCACCTCGTTGCTGACCAGCACCACCCGGCGACGGGTCGCGCGCAGCGCCGCCACGAGCTCGGCGGCCCGGTCGCGCAGCTGGTGCTGCCCGCCCTTGGCCCACATCGCGTCGTCCCAGGCGCCGACCCGGTCCATCGCGTCCGTCAGCCACAGCGCCAGGCAGTCGATCAGCAGTGGCGGTCCTTCCCCGGCGAGCAGCGGGACCAGTTCGCAGGTCTCCAGCGTCCGCCAGCTCGCCGGCCGGCGCTCCCGGTGCAGGCCCACCCGCTGCGCCCACTCGGCGTCACCGTCACGGGTGCCGCCGGTGGCCACGTAGACCACCTCGGGGAAGGACTCCAGCCGCCACTCCGCCTCGACGGACTTGCCGGAGCGGGCCCCGCCCAGCACCAGCGTCCGGCGCGGCATGTCCGGCACCGCGTGGTACTCCCCGGCGATCACCGTGGTCCCGTCGGGCACCGCCCGGGCCCCGGCGGCCGCGCACCGGCGCTCCAGCTCCCGGCCCGGCGGGGTGTCGTGGTCGAGGTGGACGGCGATCACGTCCGTGCCAGGGCCCACCGCGCCGCTCGCCCGCAGCCGGGCGAGGGCCCCGGGCCGGCCCAGCACGTCGGCGAGGACCACGTCGTAGGGACGCGGGGCCCTCACGCCATCGGTGCCCGCCGGGGCCCCGCCGGGCGGCAGGTACAGCAGCCGGCCGCCGTCCGGGCCGGTCACCTCGTAGCCGGTGCCCGGTGCGTCCATCGGCACGGCCCGCACCCGGTGCCCGGAGATCACCGAGAGCTCCCGTCCGTCCGGCACCCGCCCCGCGGCCGGCAGCCCGGGCGGCAGCTCCACGGCGGGCCCGTCGTGCGGGTGGGTCAGCAGGACCTGCCGTACGCCGGCCAGCGAATGCCCGGCCCGGGCGCCGGCCAGCACCGCCCCGGGGGTCAGGTCGAGCAGCAGTGCCCCGTCGACGAGGACGGCCGTTGCGGCACGCGACCGCATGCCGACGGAGACCGCGCAGGCCGCACAGGGACAGCCGGGGCGGGGCAGGCCCTCGGGTGTGCCGGTGCCGAGCAGAGTGAGTTCCACAGGATGATCCTCCCGCGTCGCCGAGACTGCTGCGCGCCCGGTTACTCTGCGGGCAGACTCAAGGTGAGCAGCGTGCGAGCAGCGGACGAGCAACGGAGGCGGACATGGCGTGGACGTGGCGGTTCGAGACGGCCGAAGGCACCGAGACGAGCCCGTCGGTGGCACCGGAGGAGTTCACCACGCAGGGGGACGCGGAGTCCTGGATCGGTGAGTACTGGAAGGACCTGCTGGAAGGGGGCGTCGAGCAGGTCAAACTGTCCGACGACGCCGGGACCGAGCTCTACACGATGAGCCTGCGCGCGGCGCTGGAGGCCTAGCCCGTCCCTTCGGATCTTGCTCCCCCGGCTACCGCTGGGAGGGGCCCCGGGCCCGCGGCACCCGGCTCCGCACCTCGCGGCGTGGTCGGAGCACCCGAGTACGTCCAGCAGTCGGGAGCTCCTCCGCCTTGCGGGGCACGGCACCAGCCGCCGCGGGCTCGGGCCGAGAAGATCCGCAAGGGGGGGGGTCCAGCCCTGTCGGACGGGACTGGGACGCCCGGCGGGCAGATCCGGCCCCGCCGATGATCGGGACGCGGGGGCGGAGCCCCCGCGGCCGCCCCGCGCGGCGGGGCACGGCGTCAGCCCCGTACGCCGCACAGGTGCAGCAGCGCGGCCACACCCCGGTAGGGGTCGGTGCGCCCGGCGCGTTCCTCCGCGGCCAGCAGCCGCTCCAGCTCGTCCTCGGGCGGCAGACATTCGCCCGCCTCGGTGCCGTCCGTGAAGACGCGTACGCCGTACCAGGTACCCAGCGGCGCACCGATGCCGTTCAGCGTGGCCGTCAGCCCGGCCAGCCGGTCGGCCCGTACGTCCAGGCCCAGCCGGTTCGTGTACTCGACGCCGTCGAAGGCGGCCAGCGTGCCGCCCCAGTCACCGCTCAGTCCCGGCCGCATGGCGAGCGCGTCGCCGTTGCGCACCAGCAGGGACAGCAGTCCGCCGGGTGCCAGCATGCGGGCGAGCCCGGCGAGCATGGCGTCCGGCTCGGGCACGTACATCAGCACGCCGTGGCACAGCACGACGTCGAAGCTGCCCGGCAGGAAGTGGGCGCCGGTCTCGCGGCCGTCGCCCTCCATGAGCCGTACCCGGTCGCGGATCCCGGCGGGTTCCGCGTCCAGCGCCTCACGGGCGACGGCCAGCATCCCCGGGTCCTTCTCCAGGCCCGTCACCTTGTGCCCGGCGCGGGCGAGTCGCAGTGCCTGGGTGCCCTGGCCCATGCCGACGTCGAGGACGCGCAGCCGCTGCCCCACGGGGAAGCGGTGCGCGATCTGCTCGTCGACCTGCCGGCCCACGAGTTCCTGGCGGACGGCGTTGCGCAGTCCGCCCAGGCCCTCCAGCCACAGGCGGGCTCCCCCCGGGCCTCCCCAGGAGAAACCTTCCCCCGACGCCCCCGATGCTCCGGGCGCCCCTCCGGTCAGGGCCGTTCCCCGCGCTTGACCTGCGGCTTCGGCAGCCGCAGCCGGCGCATCTGGAGCGTGCGCATGAGGCCGTACGCGACGGCCCCGCGGCGGGGCTCGTTCGGGAAGCGCTCGGCCAGCGCCTTGCGGAGGCGGAAGACCAGACCGATGGAGTCGAGGATGATCAGGACGATCACGCCGAGCCACAGCAGTAGTGCGACGTTCTGGATCGAGGGCACCCGCACCATGCTCAGCACCAGGATGATCACTGCCAGGGGCAGGAACATCTCGGCGACCGAGAAGCGGGAGTCCACGTAGTCGCGGACGAACCTGCGGACGGGGCCCTTGTCACGCGCGGGCAGGTAACGCTCGTCGCCGTTGGCCAGCGCTTCGCGCTGCTTGGCCATCTCTTCGCGACGGCGCTCGCGGGCTCGCTTGGCATCCTCCTTGCGGTTGCCGGTCGAGGCCACCACGGCCTTGCGCTGCGACTGGGCCACAGCACGCTTCGGCGTAGGGCGGCCCTTGGGGGCCTGCGGATGACGGGGCTGCGAGAGGTCGGCGCTCACCTTGTCGGTGGCGGCGGCCTTCTCTTCCTTGGAGGAGCGGCTACCAAACACAAAACCCAAGCCTACGTGGTTGCGGGCATGGGCCCCACCCCGGCGGGGAACGATCCGGCAACGGCGGGCGTCTTCCCCAGTGCAAGGTTCGTGCCGGGGCGCGCTCCCGGTGACCGGGCCGTACCGGTCGGGGGCTCACCTACTCCTCGCGCCTGATACGGCGGGGACGCAGTCGTCCTGGAGGAGGAGCGCATCCGTACTCGAACAGTGCGGTAATGGAGACAGGGCCCGTACTGTGGGTCCTGTTGGTGACCTGGAGCACAGTCCGTCTAGAAGGGGGCGCGCGAAGCCCATGAGCGGTGTCATGAAGCGTATGGGGATGATCTTCCGCGCGAAGGCGAACAAGGCCCTGGACCGGGCCGAGGACCCGCGCGAGACCCTCGACTACTCGTACCAGAAGCAGCTCGAGCTGCTTCAGAAGGTGCGCCGCGGAGTCGCCGATGTGGCGACCTCCCGCAAGCGCCTGGAACTGCAGCTGAACCAGCTCCAGGGGCAGTCCGCCAAGCTGGAGGACCAGGGCCGCAAGGCTCTCGCGCTGGGCCGCGAGGACCTCGCCCGCGAGGCCCTGTCCCGCCGCGCCTCGCTCCAGCAGCAGGTCAGCGACCTGGAGGTGCAGCACCAGACCCTGCAGGGCGAGGAGGAGAAGCTGACCCTCGCCGCGCAGCGCCTGCAGGCCAAGGTGGACGCCTTCCGGACGAAGAAGGAGACCATCAAGGCCACCTACACCGCGGCGCAGGCGCAGACCCGCATCGCGGAGTCCTTCTCCGGCATCTCCGAGGAGATGAGCGACGTCGGCCTGGCCATCCAGCGGGCCGAGGACAAGACCGCCCAGCTCCAGGCCCGCGCCGGAGCGATCGACGAGCTGCTGGCCTCCGGGGCCCTGGACGACCAGTCCGGGCTGGCGAGGGACGACATCCAGACCGAGCTGGACCGCCTGTCGGGCGGCACGGACGTGGAGCTGGAACTCCAGCGGATGAAGGCCGAGCTGGCCGGCGGCCCGTCCGCGCAGCAGCAGGCCATCGAGGGCGGCGCCGCGGGCAACGGCCAGCAGTCCCAGACCCAGCACCGCTTCGACAAGCAGTAGGACGGGGTCCGTCATGATTGTCCGCATCATGGGGGAAGGCCAGGTGGAGCTGGCCGACAGCCACTTCGCCGAGCTCAACAAGCTGGACGACGAACTGCTCGCGGAGATGGAGAGCGGTGACGAGAAGGGCTTCCGGCGCACCCTGGGCGCACTGCTCGAAGCGGTACGGCGGCTCGGCGAGCCGCTGCCCGACGACGCGCTGGAGCCGTCCGAGCTGATCCTGCCCGCCCCGGACGCGACGCTCGACGAGGTCAGGGAGATGCTCAGCGACGACGGACTCATCCCGGGCTGACCGGTAGTACGCGGTGCGACGACGGGTCCGCCCCCTGGGAGAGGGGGCGTCGGCAGTCGAACGCCCGTACTTTAGCCCCGGCTTGTCCCGAGTTGCC
>NZ_JBEZLW010000085.1:0-11235 GCF_040652395.1 Streptomyces sp. NPDC048269 | reverse complement strand
CGGCGCCCGATTCCGCGGAGCTGCGTGCTCACGCCGCCGGTGCCCTGCCCGACTACATGGTGCCCTCCGCGTTCGTCGCCCTGGACGCCCTGCCGCTCACCCCCAACGGCAAGCTCGACCGCCGGGCCCTGCCCGCGCCGGACTTCGGCGCGGGCAGCGGGGGCCGGCGGCCGCGCACCGAGGACGAACGGGATCTGTCCGCCCTCTTCCGCGAGGTGTTGGGCGTCTCCACGGTCTCCATCGACGACAGTTTCTTCGACCTGGGCGGTCACTCGCTGCTCGCGACCCGCCTGGTCAGCCGCATCCGCACGGTGTTCGGCGCCGAACTTCCGGTGCGCGTCCTGTTCGAGGCGCCGACGGTGGCCGTCCTGGCGGAGCGGCTCGCCGGCGCCCGCAGCGCCCGCACGGCACTGAGCACGCGGGAGCGTCCCGCTGAGATCCCGTTGTCCCCGGCTCAGCGCCGCCTGTGGTTCCTCAACCGCTTCGAGGAGCGCAACGGCACCTACAACCTGCCCATGGCCGTCCGGCTCGGCGGCGCCCTCGACCAGGAGGTGCTGAGCGCCTCGCTCGCCGATGTCGTGGCGCGCCACGAGAGTCTTCGCACGGTCTTCCCCGACGTCGACGGGCGTCCTCACCAGCTGGTGCTCTCCGCCGGCCCGGAGCTTGTGGAACTGGTCGTCACCGACGTATTCGACGCGGGCGGGCTGGACGACGCGCTGGCGGCCGCCGCCCGGGAGGACTTCGACCTCGCCACCGAGATTCCGGTGCGTGCCCGTCTGTTCGCCGTTGCGCCCGAGGAGCACGTGCTGCTGCTGGTGGTGCACCACATCGCGGGTGACGGCTGGTCGATGGCCCCGCTCGCCCGTGACCTGGGCGAGGCGTACGCGGCCCGGGTCCGCGGCGCGGCTCCCGCGTGGGAGCCGCTGCCGGTGCAGTACGCCGACTACACCCTCTGGCAGCAGGAGGTCCTGGGCGACGAGAACGACGCCGGCAGCGAGCTGGCCCGCCAGGTCGACTACTGGCGGCACACCCTGGCCGGGCTGCCCGAGGAGCTGACCCTGCCCACCGACCGGTCCCGCCCGGCGGAGACCGGGTACGAGGGCGCGGTGGTCCCCGTGCGCATCCCCGCCGAGACGCACCAGCGGCTTGCCGAGCTGGCCCGGGAGAGCCGGGCGAGTGTGTTCATGGTGGTGCAGGCGGCGCTCGCCACGCTGTTGTCGCGGCTCGGTGCCGGTGACGACATCCCGCTGGGATCGCCCATCGCCGGCCGTACGGACGAGGCGCTGGACGACCTGGTCGGGTTCTTCGTCAACACGCTGGTGCTGCGTACGGATGTGTCGGGTGACCCCACTTTCCGTGAGCTGGTGGCCCGGGTACGGGAGACGGACCTGGCTGCATACGCCAACCAGGACGTGCCGTTCGAGCGGCTGGTGGAGGTCCTCAACCCCGCCCGGTCCCTCGCCCGCCACCCCCTGTTCCAGGTGATGCTCGCCTTCCAGAACAACGCCGCCGCCGCCCTCGAACTGGACGGCCTGCGCATCACCCCCGAACAGATACCCCTCGGCATAGCCAAGTTCGACCTCTCCGTGACCCTCATGGAGACGTTCGCCGAGGACGGCTCACCCATCGGCATCGAAGGGGAAGTCGAGTACGCAACGGCCCTGTTCGGCGACGAGTCCGGCGAACTCCTCGCACTTCGCCTCGCCCAGCTGCTGGAAGCCGTCGCCACGGCCCCGGAGACCCCGATCGGCGCACTCGACGTGCTCTTCGCCGAGGAGCGGCAGGGCCTGAGCGACCACTGGCAGGGCCCGCGGGCCGACATCACGGCCAGCACCCTGCCCGCCGTCTTCGAGGCGCAGGTGGCGGCCACCCCCGACGAGACCGCGTTGGTCTACCAGGGCACCGAGCTGACCTTCGCCGGGCTCAACGCCCGGGCCAACCGGCTGGCTCACCTGCTCGTGCGGCACGGCGCCGCCCCCGAGCGGACAGTGGCACTCGTCCTGCCCCGCACGGCCGACGCCATCGTCGCCCTGCTCGCCGTCATGAAGGCCGGCGCCGCCTACGTACCGGTGGCCCCGGACCTTCCCGCCGACCGGATCGCCCACATCCTCGCCGACTCCCGGCCCGCCCTCGTCCTGACGGACAGCGCCGGCCGAGCGCTCGTGGACGACCGTACGGCACGACTCTGCCTCGATGACCCCGAGCTCGTGGCGGAGCTCGCGCTCCAGCCGGACACGGACCTGACCGACGCGCAGCGCAGCGGCCCGCTGCTCCCCGCCAACCGGGCCTACGTCATCTACACCTCCGGCTCCACGGGCCGTCCCAAGGGCGTCGCCATCGAGCACCACAGCCTCATCAACCTCCTCCACCACAACGTGCGACACATCTTCGGTGCCGTGACGAAGGCAGCCGGAGGCCGGATGCGCGCCGTACTGACCGCCGCGCTGTCCTTCGACGCGTCGTGGGACCCGCTGCTGGCGATGGTCGCCGGGCACGAACTGCACCTGGTGGACGACGACACCCGTCGCGACGCCGCGGCGCTCATCGCCTACATGCACGAGCACCGCATCGACTACCTCGACAGCACCCCCTCGCACGTCCAGCAGCTCGTGGACCTCGGTCTGCTGGACGCGGGGCGGCACCATCCGCTGCTCCTCAGCGTGGGCGGCGAGGCGTGCCCCGAGGCGCTGTGGCAGCGACTCAAGGGCACCGACGGCGTTACGACGTTCAACCTGTACGGGCCCACCGAGGCCACCGTGGACGCCCTCGGCATCCAGGCCACGGACGCGGACCGGCCCCTCGTCGGCAGGCCCCTCACCAATGTCGTCGCCCACGTCCTGGACGCGCGGCTGCGGCCCGTCCCGACCGGTGTCACGGGCGAGCTGTACCTCGCCGGCCCCGGTCTGGCCCGCGGCTACGAGCGCCGTCCCGACCTGACCGCCGAACGCTTCGTCGCCGATCCCTTCGCCGCCGCGCCGGGGGAACGGATGTACCGGACCGGAGACCTCGTCCGGCGCACCCACGACGGCCGGATCGACTTCCTCGGCCGCGCCGACGACCAGGTGAAGGTCCGTGGCTTCCGCATCGAGCTCGGTGAGATCGAGACCGCTCTTGCCGCCCACCCCGCGGTCGGCGCCAACGCCGTCGTCGTCCGCGAGGACGTTCCGGGCGTCAAACAGCTCGTGGGCTACGTGGTGGCCGCCACCGGGCGGACACCCGAACCGGACCGGCTGCGCGAGCACCTCGCCTCCGCCCTGCCCGACTACATGGTCCCGGCCGCTTTCGTCACCATCGACGTGCTGCCGCTCACCCACAACGGCAAGCTCGACCGGCGCGCCCTGCCCGCGCCCGACTTCTCCTCCGCGCCCGGCGGACGTGGTCCGCGCGACGAGCGGGAGGAAACGCTGTGCGCCATCATCGCCGAGCTGCTCGGACTGTCCCGGGTCTCGATCGACGACAGCTTCTTCGAGCTCGGCGGTGACAGCATCGTTTCCATCCAGCTCGTCAGCCGGGCCGCCCGGGCAGGGCTGGTCTTCACCCCGCGGCAGGTCTTCCAGCACCGCACCGTCGAGGCCCTCGTCGCCGTCGCCACCGTCGCCGAGGACACCCCCACGGAGGACCCGGACGCCGGCACCGGCCCCGTGCACCTGACGCCGATCATGCACTGGCAGCGGGAACTCGGCGGACCCCTCGGGTCCTTCAACCAGAGCGTGCTGCTTCAGGCGCCCGCCGACGCCACCGAGGCCCGGCTCGCCGCCGCCCTCGACGTGCTGCTGGACCGGCACGACGCGCTGCGCATGCGGATGACCGTCACCGGTGACGGCTGCGACTGGTCGGCCGAGGTACTCGGGAAGGGCACCGTCCGCGCGGCCGGCCTGCTGCAACGCGTCGACCTCCGCGAGGCCGCCGACACCGACCGGCTGATCGCCGAGGAGGCCGCAGCCGCCCAGGCGCGGCTCGCGTCCGCGGACGGCGCCATGGTCCGTGCGGTCTGGTTCGACGCCGGAGCCGGCACACCCGGCCTGCTGCTCCTCGTCATCCACCACCTCGTCGTCGACGGCACGTCCTGGCGCATCCTGCTGCCCGACCTCGCCGACGCGTACACCGCCGTGGCCGAGCAGCGCACTCCCGAGGCGGCGGCGGGAGGCACGTCCTTCCGCCGCTGGTCGCAGGAGCTCGTCGCGGCCGCCACGGCGCCCGAACGTGTCGCCGAGCTCGACCTGTGGAAGGGCGTACTGGGCGCCGAGGAGCAGCCGCTCGGCTCGCGCCCCCTCGACCCCGTCCGCGACACCGCCGCGACGCTGCGGCAGCTGGGGCTCACACTGCCCACCGAGGAGACCTCCGAGCTGCTGACCCGTGTGCCGAACGCGTACCACGCCCGGGTCGACGAGGTTCTGCTGACTGCTTTCGCGCTGGCCGTGGCGGCGTGGCGGCGCGAGCAGGGTCGTGCGCTTCCCGGGGGCACGCTGGTGGACCTGGAGGGGCACGGACGCGAGGAGATCATCGAAGGGGTTGACCTTTCGCGCACGGTGGGCTGGTTCACCAGCCTCTATCCGGTGCGGCTCGATCCCGGTGTCGGCGAGAGCGAGTGGGACGAGGTGTGGGCGGGTGGTCCGGCCGCGGGCCGGGCGCTGAAGGCGATCAAGGAGCAGTTGCGGGCTCTGCCCGACAACGGCATCGGATTCGGCCTGCTGCGCCACCTCAACCCCGACACCCGTCCGGTACTGGCCGCCCTGCCCACCCCGCAGATCGGCTTCAACTACCTCGGAAGGATGGCCACGGCCGACGCGGACGGCCCCGTCGCGGACTGGATGGTGCGCTCCGACGCGGACCTCGGCGACGGTCAGGACCCCGGCATGCGCCAGGGCCACGCGCTCGAGGTGAACGTGATCGCGCAGGATCACGCCGACGGGCCGCGCCTGGTGGCCGGCTGGTCGTGGCCCGCGGACCTCTTCGACGAAGACGACATCCGGAACCTGACCGACTCCTGGTTCCGCGCACTGCGCGCCCTCGTCACCCATGCCCGGACACCGGAGTCCGGTGGCCACACGCCGTCGGACTTCCCGCTCGTCGAGATCGACCAGAGCAGGCTTGACGCACTGGAGACGGCCAGCCCGGGCCTCACCGACGTGCTCCCGCTGTCGCCGCTCCAGCAGGGACTGCTGTTCCACGCCGTGTACGACGAGAGCGAGTCCGACGTCTACACCGTGCAGTTCGCCTTCGAGATCGAAGGAAGGCTCGACCGCGACCTGCTGCGCCGGTCGACCGCGGCCCTGCTCCGCCGCCACACCGCGCTGCGGGCCGGCTTCTGGCACGAGGACCTGCCCCGGCCGGTCCAGGTGATCACCGAACACGTCGAGCTGCCCTGGCACGACGCCGACCTGACCGCGCTGCCCGAGACGGACCGCGACGCCGCGCTCGAGGCATGGCTGGCCGCCGACCGGGCCCGCCGCTTCGACCTCACCGCCCCGCCCCTGATCCGCTTCGCGCTGATCAGCACCGGCCCCGACCGGTACCGCTTCGTGATGACCAACCACCATCTGCTGCTCGACGGCTGGTCGTCGCCCGTGATCCTCGCCGAACTGTTCGAGCTGTACGCGCGGGACGGCGACGACTCGACGCTGCCCCGGGTGGCCCCGTTCCGCAACTACCTGGAGTGGCTGTCCCGGCAGGACCGGGAAGCGGCCGGGACCGCGTGGCGCACGGTGCTGTCCGGACTCACCGAACCCACCCTGCTCGCCGTGCCGGACCCGGCGCGCGCGCCACTGTCCGGAGAGCAAACCAGGGTTGTGCTCGACCGGGAGGAGACCGAGGCGCTCGCAGCCTGGGCACGCGGACGCGGTGTCACCGTCAACACGGTGGTGCAGGCAGCCTGGGCCCTGGTGCTCAGCCGGCTCACCGGCCGTGACGACGTCGTCTTCGGCGGCACCGTCTCCGGCCGCCCGCCGCAGATCCCCGGTGTCGAGTCGATGGTCGGCCTGTTCATCAACACCCTTCCGGTGCGGGTGACACTGGACCCCGCCGAGACCCTGGGCGCCCTTCTCGACCGGCTCCAGGAACAGCAGACGGGGCTGATGGACCACCAGCACCTCGGGCTCAACGACATCCAGCGGGCGACCGGCATCGGAGAACTCTTCGACACCCTGGTCATCTTCGAGAACTACCCGCTCGACGCGGCCGGTCTGCGCAACTCCGCGGGCGGCCTGGGCATCGTCGAGGGCCGCAACCACGAGAGCACCCACTATCCGCTGACGATCACCGTGAACCTGGGCGCCGAACTGTCCCTCGACCTCGCCTACCGTCCCGATCTGCTCGACCGGGACCGGATCGAGGAGATCGGCGCCGTCCTGCGGCGGCTGCTCGCGGGCGTCCCCGAGGCCGGACACCGGCCCGTGGGCCGTATCGGCCTCCTCGCGCCGCGCGACGAGCGCCTGGTCCTCGGGGACTGGGCGGGCACCGTCGACGACACCATGACGCCGCCGGGACTGGTCGCCACGTTCGAGGCACGCGCCCGTACAACCCCGGACGCGACCGCCCTCGTATGCGACGGCACGGAACTGACCTACGCGGAACTCGACGTCCGCGCGAACCGGCTCGCCCGGCTGCTCGTCGAGCGGGGCGCGGCTCCCGAGCGGTACGTGGCCGTGGCCGTCCCCAGGTCCGCGGACCTGCTCGTGTCACTGCTGGCCGTACTCAAGTCCGGTGCCGCGTACATCCCGCTCGACCCCACGCACCCGGCGGAGCGCCTCGCGCACGTCCTCGGCGACGCCCGGCCGTCGCTCCTGCTGACCACCCGGGAGACGGCCGCGGCCCTGCCGGCCACCTCGGCGACGCTCCTGCTCCTCGACGACGAGGACGTCCGCCGGTATCCGACCGGGCCCGACACCACCGGCCCCGTCGTCGCGGTGGACGGCGCCTCGCCCGCCTACGCCATCTACACCTCCGGTTCCACCGGGCGTCCCAAGGGCGTGGTGGTGACCCGGGCGGCGCTGGACAACTTCCTCGCCGCCATGGGCCGGCTGGTGCCGATGGACAGTGCCGACCGGCTGGTCGCCGTCACCACCATCTCCTTCGACATCGCGGCACTCGAGCTGTACCTCCCGCTGCTGGCCGGGGCCGGAACGGTCCTCGCGAGCAAGGACCAGGTGCTCGACCCGGCCGCGCTCGCCCAGCTCATCGAGGACACCGGCGGCACCCTGCTTCAGGCCACGCCGTCGCTGTGGCAGGCGCTGCTCGGCGACAGCCCCGACGCGGCGCGCGGCCTGCGCGCCCTGGTCGGTGGCGAGGCACTGCCCGCGACGCTCGCCGCGACCATGGCGGCGACCGCCCGCGAGACCGTCAACGTCTACGGTCCGACGGAGACGACCATCTGGTCGACCGCCTCGGTGATCGGCGCCGACACACCGCCGGCCATCGGCCGGCCGGTCCTCAACACCCGGGTGTACGTCCTCGACAGTGCCCTGCGGCCCGTCGCGCCCGGTGTCCCCGGCGAGCTCTACATCGCCGGCGCCGGACTGGCGCGGGGCTACCTGGGCCGGCCCGAGCTGACCGCCGAGAGGTTCACCGCCGACCCGTTCGGCTCCCCCGGTACGCGCATGTACCGCACCGGTGACGTGGTCCGCTGGGGCGCCGACGGCGAACTGGAGTACCTGGGCCGCACCGACCACCAAGTGAAGGTGCGCGGCTTCCGCATCGAGCTCGGCGAGATCGAGGCGGTACTGACCGACCACCCGGCGGTGTCCCGGGCCGCCGTGCTGGCCCGCGAGGACCAGCGCGACGTCAAGCGCCTGGTCGGCTACGTCGTACCGGCCGGCGGCGGGGCCGTCGATCCGGCCGCGCTGCGCGAGCACATCGCCGAGCTGCTGCCCGAGTACATGGTGCCCGCGGCCGTCGTCGTCCTCGACGCGCTGCCGCTCACCCCGAACGGCAAGCTGGACCGGGCGGCCCTCCCCGCCCCGGACCTGGGGTCCCTGTCCTCGGGCAGGGAGCCGCGCACCCCTCGCGAGAAGCTGCTGTGCGCGCTGTTCGCGGACGTACTCGGCCTGGAGAAGGTGTCGGCCGACGACAGCTTCTTCGAGCTCGGCGGCGACAGCATCATGTCCATCCAACTGGTCGGCCGGGCCCGCGCGGCGGGCCTGGTGCTCACTCCCCGCGAGGTGTTCCGGCACAAGACCGTCGGGGCGCTCGCCGCCGCCCTTCCGGGCGGCGCGGAGGGCAACGGGGAGATCCTGTCCGACGCCTACCAGGTGGACGACGCGTACGACGCGCAGGACGGCGACGACCCCGGCTCCGGCCCGGTCGTCATCACGCCGATCGTCCACTGGCTGCGGGAGACCGGCGGCGGCGACATCGACGGGTTCAACCAGTCCGTCTCCTCCGCCGTGCCGCCCGGCCTCCGCCTGGACCACCTCGTCCACGTGGTCCAGGCCGTCCTGGACCACCACGACGCGCTGCGCGCGCGGCTCACCGCGGAAGACGGCCGCTGGCGGCTGGAGTTCGCGGCCAAGGGCAGCGTCCGCGCCGACGACGTGGTGCGCCGCGTCGACGTGGCCGGCCTGAGCGGAGCGCGTCTCGACGCGGTCACCGGCGAGGAGGCACTGGCCGCGCAGCGCGCACTGGCCCCGGCCGACGGCCTGATGATGCGGGTCGTCTGGTTCGATGCCGGCCCGGACACCCCGGGCACCCTGCTGATCGTCGTCCACCACCTGGTCGTCGACGGGGTGTCGTGGCGGATCCTCGTACCCGACCTGATGGCCGCGTACGAAGCGGTCGCAGCCGGGCGCACCCCCGAACTCGAACCGGTGTGGACCCCGTTCCGCTCCTGGGCGAAGGGGCTGGTCGACGAAGCACGCAGCGTCCGGCGTGAGAGCGAGGTGCCGGTGTGGACCCGGATGCTGGAGGGCCCGGCCGAGCCCCCGCTCGGCGTCCGTGCCCTCGATCCGGCGCGCGACACGCACGCCACGACCCGGGACCTGACCCTGACGCTGCCCGCGGACGTGACGGGACCCCTGCTCGGACGGGTGCCCGCCACCCTCGGCGCCGGAGTCAACGACGTACTGCTCACCGGGTTCGCGCTGGCGGTCGCCGCCTGGCGCGAGCGGCGCGGCGGAGACCCCGGCAGCGGCGTCCTCGCCGATCTGGAGGGCCACGGCCGGGAGCAGCTGGTGCCCGAAGCCGACGTCTCACGGACGGTGGGCTGGTTCACCAGCCTGTATCCGGTACGCCTCGACGCGGGTGTCCGGGCCGACGACTGGGACGAGGTGCGCGCCGGCGGCCGGATCGTGGGCCGGGCCCTCTCCGCCGTCGCCGAACAACTCGGCGCCCTGCCCGACAACGGCGCGGGCTACGGCCTGCTCCGATACCTCAACCCGAGGACGGCGCCCACACTGGCCGCCCTCGCCGCTCCGCAGATCAGCTTCAACTACCTGGGCCGCTTCGGCTCCGGGGACGACACCGCGGAACAGGGCGGGAGCCTGGACCTGCCCGCCTTCGACCCGCGGATGCCCGTCGCCCACGCGCTGGAGATGAACGCCAGTACCCAGGACGGCCCCGGCGGACCTCGCCTGGTCGCCACCTGGTCCTGGCCCGCGGAACTGTTCACCGGGACGGACGTCCAGGACCTCGCCGAGGCGTGGTTCGACGCGCTGCGCGGCCTCGTAGCCCACGCGCAAGCGCCCCGGCCTACGGGGCCCACCCCCGACGACTTCTACCTGGACGGACTCTCGCAGGACGAAGTCGACGAATTCGAAGACGAGCTCGGGCTCTGAGCGACCACAGGTATTGAGGAGATCAGCAATGCAGCAGAAGACCCGACTTCAGGACGTCCTCCCGCTGTCGCCGCTCCAGCAGGGCCTCCTGTTCCACGCGGGGTACGACAGCCAGGCGCAGGACCTCTACACCATGCAACTCGTCTTCGACATCGAAGGCGTCGTCGACCGGGCCGCGCTCCGCGCGGCCGCGGCCGCCGTCCTGCACCGTCACCCGAATCTGCGGGCGGGCTTCCGCTACCGCAAGAACGGCGACCCCGTACAGCTCATCCCCCGCGAGGTGCCCACCCCGTGGACCGAGACCGACCTCAGCGACTTGCCCGAGGAGGCACGGAAGGCCGAGGCCGACCGGCTGGTGGCGGAGGACCACGCCCGGCGGTTCGACCCGGCGCGCCCGCCGTTGATGCGGTTCACCCTCATCACCTTGGGGCCGGAGCACCACCGGTTCGTCTTCACCTCCCACCACATCCTCATCGACGGCTGGTCCCGTGCCGTCCTCGTCGGGGAACTGTTCGAGCTGTACGGGACGCACGGCGACGCCTCGGCGCTGCCCCGCGTCACCCCGTACAAGGAATACCTGAGCTGGCTGGGCCGGCAGCACCGGGGCACGGCGGAGGCCGCCTGGCAGAAGGCC
Organism: Streptomyces sp. NPDC048269; assembly: GCF_040652395.1. Lineage (NCBI taxonomy): Bacteria > Bacillati > Actinomycetota > Actinomycetes > Kitasatosporales > Streptomycetaceae > Streptomyces > Streptomyces sp. NPDC048269. The sequence goes on along the minus strand of NZ_JBEZLW010000085.1, from coordinate 834 downwards.
CTGGACGGCGTCGACGAGCCCACCCTGCTCGCCCCGCTGGACCCGCTGCGCACCCCGCTGCCGCCGGAGCGCCTGCGGCTGCGGCTGACGGAGTCCGAGTCGGCCGCCCTCTTCGCCTGGGCGCGGTCTCGCGGCCTCACCGTCAACGCGGTGGTGCAGGCGGCCTGGGCTCTGGTGCTCGGCCAGCACACCGGCCGTGACGACGTCGTCTTCGGAGGCACCGTCTCCGGCCGCCCGCCGGAGATCCCAGGCGTCGAGTCGATGGTCGGGCTGTTCATCAACACCCTGCCGGTACGGGTGCGGATCGACCCGCTCGAACCGCTCGGCGCCCTCGTCGACCGGATCCAGCTCCAGCAAGCGGAACTGATGGACCACCAGTACCTGGGTCTCACCGATGTCCAGGCGCAGACCTCCGTCACCGGTGAACTCTTCGACACCCTGCTGGTCTTCGAGAACTACCCAGTCGACACCGAGAGCCTGCGCGCCTCCGCCGGCGGACTGGGCATCGTCGACGCGAGCAGCGACGAGGGGACCCACTACCCCGTCACTCTCATGGTCACCTCCGGCGCCACGCTCGACCTCGAGCTCTGCTACCGCTTCGACCTGTTCGACCAGCCGCGCGTCGAGGCGCTCGGCCGTTCCCTGCTGGCCCTCCTGAGCGACGTCCCGGCCGGGGCGGAGACCCCCGTCGGCCGGCTCGCCCTCACCCAGGACCAGGACGCCCGCCGCGTTCTGGAGAGCTGGAACGACACGGCGCGGGATGTGGCGGGGTCGCCGTTGCCGGTGTTGTTCGAGGAGCAGGTGGCGCGGACGCCGGATGCGGTGGCGGTGGTG
>NZ_JBEZLW010000084.1:0-11798 GCF_040652395.1 Streptomyces sp. NPDC048269 | reverse complement strand
CTCCTCGTCCGTCAGCACCAACTCGGCCTTCGGCCGCCCCATCGCCATACCGAAAGCCTACAACTGAACAGAACTCCAGACTCAGAACACTAGCTGCCGCAGCAGTTAGGAAAGGCAAGATCCTCCATGCGTGCCACTTTCATGTACGGCCCCGGCGACGTCCGGGTCGAGAACGTGCCGGATCCGACCATCGTCGAGCCCACGGACGCGATCGTCCGGATCATCCTGGCCTGTGTCTGCGGCTCCGACCTGCACTCCTACCGCTCCATGGACAAGACCGACCAGGGTGCGCCGATGGGGCACGAGTTCCTCGGTGTCGTGGAGGAGACCGGCTCCGAGGTGCGAGGTCTGAAACGCGGCGACTTCGTGGTCTCCCCGTTCGCATTCGCCGACAACACCTGTCCGATCTGCCGGGACGGCTTCCACACCGCCTGCCCGCACGGCGGCTGGTACGGCGCCGGCGGCGTCGGGGGCGCGCAGGCCGAGGCCATCCGCGTGCCGCAGGCCGACGGCACCCTGGTGAAGATCCTCTCGGACGTGGACACGGCGCTCCTGCCCTCGCTGCTCGCCCTGAGCGACGTCTACCTCACCGGCTACCACGCCGCACAGATGGGCCGGGTCGCGCCCGGCAAGACCGTCACCGTGATCGGCGACGGCGCCGTGGGCCTCTCCGCGGTCCTGGCATCCCGCCGCATGGGCGCCGAGAAGATCATCCTCATGGGCCGCCACACCTCCCGCACCGACCTCGGCAAGAAGTGGGGCGCCACCGACGTCGTGGCCGAGCGCGGCCAGGAAGGAATCGCCAAGGTGATGGACCTGACCGGCGGCGAAGGCTCCCACGTCGTACTGGAGGCCGTCGGCCTGATGCCCGCTTACGAGCAGGCGTACGACATCGTCCGCCCCGGCGGGATCATCTCCCGCGTCGGCGTCCCGCAGTACGAGGAAGCCCCAGTCGGCTTCGGGTCGCTGTTCGGGAAGAACGCCGGCCTGACCGGCGGACCCGCCCCCGTACGCGCCTACATCGAGCAGGCCATCCCCGACGTACTCGAAGGCCGCATCGAACCCGGAAGGGTGTTCGACGCCGAAGTCGGCCTCGATGCCGTCGCCGATGCCTACAAGGCGATGGACGACCGCAGTCGGCTCAAGGTGCTGGTGCGCCCGTGACCGCCCGCAAGCCCAACCCTGCCGCCACCGCCGCGCACGAGCGGCGCTTCCCCGGCCACGTCTCCACGCTCGCGGCCACCGAACCGGAGCTGACCGAGTACTTCGACAACTTCGCCTTCGACGAGGTCCTGCAGCACGCACAGGAGGTGCCGGAGCGGACCCGCCTGATGACGCAGCTCGCGGCGATGACCGCCGTCGGCGCGGTGGCCGAGTACCGGGTGATGCTCGGGGCCGCCCTCACCATCGGGGTCACGCCGGTGGAGGCCAAGGAGATCGTCTACCAGGCCGTGCCGTACGCCGGAATGGCCCGTGTCTTCGACTTCCTGCACGCCACCAACGACGTGCTGACCGACCGGGGCGTCGAGCTGCCCCTGGAGGGCCAGTCCACCACCACCCGGGACACCCGGACGGCGCAGGGGCCGGCGGTGCAGAAGCGGATCAGTTCCTGAGCGGCAACTGCTTCGGCGACCACTACACCCGCACCGGCCTCGACGTGCCCACACGGGAACTGCTCACCTTCGCGATGCTCGCCGCGCTCGGCGGCGCGGACGCCCAGGTGAAGGGACATGTCGCGGCCAACCTCAACGTCGGCAACACCCGCGCCACCCTGATCGCCGTCCTGACCGGCCTGCTGCCGTTCATCGGCTGCCCCCGCACCCTTGGCGCCCTGGCCGCCCTCGACACCGCCGCCCCGGCCGACGACGCCTCGTCCACGGAAGAAGACCAAGCATGACCTCCCGAAACTGGCTCATCACCGGCGTCAGCAGCGGCTTCGGCCACGCACTGACGACCCAACTCCTGGAACGGGGCGAGAAGGTCATCGGCACTGTCCGCAACCTGGGCAAGGTGGCCGACCTGACCAGGCAGTACCCCGACGCCTTCCGGGCGGAGATCCTCGACGTCACCGACACCGCCGCCGTCCGCAAGACGGTGGACCGGGCGTTCGCGGCCGGCCGCGTGGATGTGATCGTCTCCAACGCCGGCTACGGCCTGTTCGGCGCGGCCGAGGAGCTCACCGACGCCCAGGTCGACCACATCATCGCCACCAACCTCACCGGGTCCATCACTCTGATCCGCGCCGCGCTGCAGCACCTGCGAGCGCAGGGCGGCGGACGCATCGTGCAGATGTCCACCTACGGAGGGCAGGTCGCCTTCCCCGGCAACTCCATGTACCACGCCACCAAGTGGGGCATCGAAGGGTTCGCCGAGTCCGTTGCCCAGGAGGTCGCCCCGTTCGGTATCGGTGTGACGCTCGTGGAACCGGGCGGGGCGCGTACCGAGTTCCGCTACGGCAGCGCGCAGGTCGCCGACCCGATCGATGCCTACGACGGCAATCCCGCCCACGCCTTCCAGGCCATGCTCGACCCGGCGAACGGGCTGGCGCCGGGCGATCCGCAGCGCATGGCCGCCCGCATCATCGAATCCGTCGACACCGATCCTGCACCGCTGCGGATGGTGCTCGGCTCCCAGGCCCTGGACTCCACCCTCGGGGTGCTGCGCAAGCGAATCGACGACTTCGAAGCCCAGCGCGCTCTGGCGGCCTCCACAAACCTTCCTGCTGGTGAATGACCGCCTCAGCGACCCGGGTGGAAGGCCACCGCGGCGCAGGTCGCGCTGGCCTGGCTGCTCGCGCAGGGGCGACGACATCGCACCGATCCCCGGAACCAAGCGCACCGACCGCCAGATGGCCCAGATCGCCGACCTCGATACCGGCACGACACTGTTCTTCGACCACCACGATCCCGAGATGGTCGCCTGGCTCAGCAAGCGCCGCCTGGACGGCTGAACCCCGGGCAGAGGAGGAAGGCGCCCACAGCCATGGATTCGGCTGTGGGCGCCTCTTGCCTATGTGCGCCGGGTGTCTTCTCCGGCTCTACTTCCAGATGTAGAGATCGACGACAGCCCCGTTGTTCTGGCAGTAGAACTTGGTCGTCTCCCCTGCGTTCTTCAGAACTGTGCCCGCCGCATTGCAGTTGGCCCTCGTCCAGTACCAGTCCCAGTACACGTATCCAGCGGCACTTGTCGGTGCCTTTGCCGATGCTGCTGTGGTGACGGCGGGCTTTTCGGCTGCGTGCGCCGGAATGGCGAAGGCACTGGTGATGAGGGTGGCGCCCAGTGCCGCGGCGGGTATGAGCTTCCGGATTCTCATGCGTGATCCCTTCAACGTGTGGTGGGAGTTCATGCCGCAGGGCTCTGCATGCCCTGCCTGCTGAGCGACGCGGCCGGACTTTGCAGGGACGGGGACGATAGCCGTCAGATTGCGTGAACCGGGCACCGTTCCCCTTTCGCTAATTCCCTGTTCCGGGCGGTCGAGAAAAGAGTCCGCCCACTCAGGTGCGGAAGTCGACTCGTTTCGGCCTGTCCCGAAACGAGGACGCTGGGAAGCATCATCCGCAGACGCGGACGAGGGGGTTGATTGTTGTGCTACGGGTTCACTTCACTGCCGAGGACCTGGCGCAGGTACGGGTCACGGTGTTGGGGCCGCTGGCAGAGACGGAGGTGAGCTTGCGGACTGTGCAGTGGCGTGACCGTCCGGGGCTGTTCGGTGCGTGGCGTGCGCGCACCGGTCTGCATCTCAGCGCCGATGGGAGAGAGGCGGCGCGTCTGCTCAGCCCTGTTGAGGGGCTGGTGGATCTGTTCACCCTCGTGGGCGCAGCGGCCTGTATGGACGAGGGAATAGAGCGGCTGATCAGTGCGCCCGCCCGGCGGCTGCGCACGGAGTTCTCCGTGGTTCCGCGCACGCGGTGGCCTCTGTGGCTGTCCGAAGCGACGGATGCTGACACACGGGCGGTGCGAAGGCTGGCCCTCGCGCTGCAGGACTGCCACCGCGTCGCGGTTGCCCCGTACTGGGAGCGGATCGACCAGCATCTGCAAGGGGAGGTGGCGCGGCGGGGGCGGCTCATGGTGCAAGGCGGGGTGGGAGCCCTGCTGGACAGCCTGCGCCCCATGGCCGTGTGGGAGCCCCCCGTGCTGGAAATCCCGGGCTACCGGCCGCTGGTCCACCCGAAGCCCGACTTCCACCTGGCGGGCCGTTCATTCGTTCTGGCTCCGTCGGTGTTCTGCGGGCCGGTTCCCCAACTGTTCGCCAGTCCTCAGGCCGCCACGGTTGTCATGATGTACCCGGCTCTGCACAACCCGGTCGACGCGGCAGCCATATGGGTTCCCCCCACCGATCCGCGCCGGGTCGATGCCCCGGTGCCGCTGACTCTTTCCGCGCTCCTCGGGCGTACCCGGGCGGTCGTGCTGTGCGTGATAGCCGACCATCCCGCGTGCACTACGACTCAGCTCGCGCAACGGGCGGGCATATCACCGGCCAGCGCCAGCGAGCACGCCGCCACCCTCCGCAGTGCCGGGCTGACCACTGTCACGCGGGAAAGGAAGGCAGCCCTTCATACACTGACCCATCTCGGCCTCACGCTGCTGAACACCAACGGTCCGGCCCCGGCCAGCGTCTGAACCACCTCGGCCTCGGCGCGGTGGTACGGCTACCGGTGCGCGCCGACCACGCAGTGCACCGCGCGGGCCTGTTCCAGGCGCTTGTCCCGCATCGCCTGCAGAGTGCGGGCGACGTTCTTCGGTTCGTCGGCGAGGATCTGGCCGACAAAGTGCGCGATGGTGCGGGCAGTGTGCGGCGTAGCGGAAGCGGGGGCGTCCAGGGCTCACACCGCGGATCGCCATGAGGTAGATGACGCCGATCTCGTCCAGGGCGAAGGAGTCGGCGCAGGGCTCGGTGTCGTCGGACAGCGCGGTCACGGGAAGGAGGATCAGTTCCGCGATGGCCAGCAGGAGACCCGGCAGCCGGCTCACCTCGGGCGCGAGGCGCACCGCCTGGACGTCGTCCCCGGTCTCCACCGCCCGTACGTAGTCGAAGCCCGGCCGAACGAGCTGCGGGGCAGGGAAGGAACGATGGGGGACATGGGGCAGCTCCTGATCCGCCGGCCGGTTGGTCGGCCCGCCTCGCCGAGGACGAGGCGGGCAGCAGGCCCGCCTCTGAGTTACCCGCAGCCTCCCCCTGGCCACTCACCAGGTTCTCGCCACACTCCTGGAAGAGCACCTGACGGCTACGCCACGCGCCTCGGCGGCCGCGCTACGCTTCCGCTCCACCACCATCCCAGCTGCCGCGCCTGGTCAAACAGGTGCTGCCAGGGGCGCGAGTCGATGATGCCCGGGGAGAAGGAATAGCGGTCCAGGTGTGCAGGTGACCGCGCACGGCCAGTCCTTCGGGTGTCCCGGCGCGCGGTTGCCTTCGGTCGGCGACGCGAGCCCGCTGTCGTGGCCGAACCTCCGTGGGCGAGCTCGGTGCAGACGCGCCGGAACGGTTCGGGGAGTCGGCGGTCGATGCGCCGCTCCGCGTCCTCGGCCGCGGCCTGGGCCTCGGCCTCGGTGATCGGGCCGGCGGGCGTGCGACGTACGCGGCTCAGGCGACCGGTTCGGCTCAGGTCAGGCTCCACGACCACGTGTTGTCGGCGGTGACGAGGCAGGCGAGGACCACGAGGTCGGCCACGCCCAGGGCGATGCCCAGGCGGGCGCGGCCCGGCCTGGCGGTCTGCCGCCACAGGGCGAGGGAGCCGAGGACGACGGCGATCGGGCCGAGCACCAGGTTCATCACCAGGAGCCCGACCAGGCCGAGGACGAACGCGGTGACGGCCATCATGTCGGCGTCACGGTAGCGGCCACGGGTACGAGCACGGGCATCGGCCGGGACCTTGGCGTCAGTACGCGGATTCATCACAGACCTCCCTGGCGATGGTCGGGGCGCCCGGCACGGTGGCCCGACAGGCGCTCGCGTGCGGCGAAGAGGGCGAGCCAGAGCGCGATCGCGAGGCCGGCGGCCACGCTGACCGGCACCGGCACATGGGCCACGGCGCCGAGGACGACGCCCAGGACGAGCAGTGCACCTACGAGGAAGAGCACGGGAGTTCCTCCCACTTTTCAGGTAACAGTTGTTCACCGACTACCCGGTTCAATTCGTCTCATGCTGGCGGCCGTTGACTGTGACGCGGTTGACTGTCCTTCATGAGTCCGAACACCGGTGTCCGCGAGGCACAGCGCCGCCGTACCCGACGCGCGCTCCTCGACGCGGCCCTGGGCCAGTTGGAGGAGCGGAGCCTCGGTACCCTCGGTCTCAGAGAGGTCGCCAGGCACGCCGGGGTCACCCCCACCGCCTTCTACCGGCACTTCCGCGGCATGGACGAGCTGGGGACCGCACTCGTCGAGGAGGCTCTGGCCAGCCTGCACGCAACCGTACGGGGTGTCCTCGCGTCGAGCGGCGACGCCGGTCGGCGCTCCGGCGGCGCGGTGCAGCTCGTCGCCGAACTCGTCCGCAGCCGGCCGGCGCACGTCCGCTTCCTCGTACGGGAGCGGCACGGCGGAGTCGCGGCGGTGCGCGAGGCCATCGCCGGACAACTCGACGCCTTCGCAGCCGAGATCGGCGCCGTCCTCGTGGCCGACCCGCTCAGCGCAGGCTGGGGGACCGCCGACGTGACGATGCTGTCCCGGCTCCTGGTCGACCACATGTTCATGACGGCCTCAGCATGCCTCACCGCCTCCCTGCGCGGCGAGGACTGGTCCCCCGTCCTCGCGACAGCCCGCGACCAGCTCCGCCTGATCCACCTCGGCCGCGAACACTGGCAGGGCCAGAGGGTGTCTCTTTGATGCGCTTCATGATCCGCGAGGCTGGGAACTGTCAGAGAACGGCTGGCACGCCCACACGACGGGCCGTGCGACCTTCATGAGTTGTCAACCACGGTCGTCTGCATGTCACCGGACTCGAAAGCAGGGCATGAGCACCGGTGCCAAGGTCGCCCTCGGCTGCGGTAGCCCCGCCGTCCTCGGCCTGCTCCTGGTCGGCGGACGTACCGTCCTGGTAGGCGGGGCCGCCAAGGAGGCGGGCAGGGAACGTGGAACGCCTTCGGGGCGATCGCCGCGCTGCTGCTGCTCTGGAAGGGCTACCCCTGGCCGAAGGGATGGAAGATCGTGCGGATCTTCCATCTCCAGCCCACCTCACCGCAAAGACCTCACCGGGCCGCTCTACAGCGGCCGGACATCGCGTGACGGTGGTGTGGACTGCGCGTTCGCCTCACGTGCCGGGCCCCCGAACCGCGAGCGCGAGACGAGCGGGAGACGCGCTGGCCGCCGCGTCGAAGGCCCGGCCGGCTTTGCTGAAGCCTGCGTCATGACCGGCTCCTGTCGTGTACCCGGGCGGATTGCCCCCGGGCGGTGACCTCGTGCTCCTTCGGCGTTGGGAGGGATGGTTATGGAGCGGGCGGGAACCGGTGCAGGCGATGACGTTGCTGCTGTGGCGGGGCGATCGGCCTCGGCGCGGTGTCCGGTCGGTGCACCAGACAGTGCCGCGCTCGGACGTGAGGTCCCTCTGGGGCGGATTCCGCAGGCCTTCATGACGATCTGCACGGTCCTGGTGTTCGGCTGGTGGCCGATGACGAGATTGAGGTCGCCGCTCTCGCTGCGTGCCGGACCTGGCCCGGCTGCTGGCCGAGGGCACAGGTGAACGTGCTCAGGAAAGGTCGGTCGTGGACACGAGGAAGGATTTGACCGCGAGGTTGAAGAGTTCCGTGTCCTCGAGGTTGACCATGTGGGCTGCCGAGGCGAACCGCTGGTGCCTGGCATCGGTAACGGTTTGGGCGATGGCCTGGGCGTTTGACGTGATGTCACTGCTGTCGAGTTCTCCGTGGAGAACCAGGGTGGGCACGCCGATGGCGGCCAGCCGGTCCGCTGCACCGATCTCTCTCGGTATCCCGGCTCCGAGACCGCGGGCGTGCCGCACGACATTGGCGGACGCCGAAGAACGCATCCGCTCGCGCAGTTCGCTGCTGACCTGGGACGGTTCACGGTACGGCCCGTCCACCCACATCCGGAGAAAGTGCTCCACGAACCGCTGCGCGCCGCCGTCCGGGTCGCCCATCGCGGCCATCTGCTGTGCGGTGTGGTGCGCGACGTAGGGGTCGGTGAAGGGCCGGCCGCTCACCCCGGGTGAGGCAAGGACCAGTGCCGACACAGACTCCGGATGAGCGAGCGCCGTATCGACGGCGGTCCGCGCCCCGAGGGAAAGCCCTACGAGCGTGGCGCAAGGGACATCGAGGTGGGTGAGCAGAGCGTGTAGATCGTCATGGTGGGCGTGGTCCTGAGTCACGGTGGAGGAACGCCCGTGGCCACGGGCGTCATAGCGGATGACGCGGTACCCAAGGCCCGCGAGCCACGAGAATTGCTCGTCCCACATGTTCAGGTCGAGCATGCCGCCGTGCATCAGTACGACGGTGGGTCCTTCGCCGGCCGACTCGTAGAAGAGCTCGCCCGCCTCGACGGGTACGGTGGCGGCTGTGACGGCGTGTGTCCGCGCATGCGTCATCGGGGGTCGTCTCCTCGATCCGTGGGGTGTGGCGGGGCATCCTGTGCGAGATCCTTGAACTCCTCGCCAAGACGACGGAGTACGTGCAGGGCCGTCGTGACGTCACCGGCAGGCAGATCCGACAGCCGGCGCCGCAGTTCGGCTTCCTCGGCTTCTTGGACGCCCCTGATGGTGGCTTCCCCTTTCGGGGTGAGCCGGATCAGGCGCGAGCGCCGGTGTTCCGGGTTCGGGGCGCTCTCAGCCAGCCCCAGGGCAGTCGCGTCGTTCACCAGACGCTGGACCGGCTGCCGGTCCAGGCCCAGCAGGCGGGCCAGTTGAGGGACCGTTCGGGGGCCGCCCCTGCGCAGTTCATCCATCACCGCATGCTGACCGGCTGTCATCCCCGTGCCCATCAGCTCCCGCTCCACGGCACGCACGACCGTGCGGTGCAGCGGCCACAGGCTGCGGATCACCTCGTACAGCAGAGGCCCCAATGGGGGCTCACCCTTCGTACGCGCAGCGCCACTCATGATGTCATCATGACACCTTTGGTGTCCTCGTGGCCATAGGTTCAAAACGGGCTTCTCTCGTCCGGTACGAGGCCGACATCGCCGACGGGCGGCCGGGACAGGAGTGGGTGGAGCAGTCCGGGATCAGTGACCTGACCGCTTGACCCCCGGGTGCTCACCGAACTCTGGGAGGTGATCGACCGGACCCTGAATGAAGTGACCACCCGTGCTGCGCACCACGCCCCAGAGCGGATCGACGACCTACACCCGGGCGCAGTCCTAGCGGCCCGGACCGCCTGACCCCCGCCTGGCCGGAGTGCCGCTGCTCGTCCGCCCGGGCTGCCCGCTGGGCTGGGCGAGGCGGACGAGCAGGGGGACCGGGGGCGTTGCGGGAGCTCCGGCGGCAGTACGGGCCCGCACCCCGGCCTGCGTACGGCGGCTGGTTGACGGGACTACCTCCGAAGGGGATTGGCGCCCCGAGTTCCCGAGCGGACGGATACTTCGCCGCCTGGCAGAAGGAAGGCGTCTTCGAACCAGGTCAACGGGTTCCTCCGCCGCCTGGTCGGTGAAACCGAGGGCCAGGATGCCGAACCGAGGCGCGTGCGTACTGGACGCCCAGAGCGTCAAGACCTCCGACCAACGTGCCTGCCGCGGGCAGGGCATCGATGCGGGCAAGAAGACCGCAGGCCGCAAGCGCCACATCTTCTTCGCGCCGTCATAGCCCCGGGAGTCCATGCCGACGGTCTCCGCGGCCTTGACCGACTGGGAGTCGATGACGGGGGCGCCCGCTCCGGGCGCCCGGCCCATCTCCCGGCGGATCCACTTGCGGAGCTGGTCACGCATCTGGCCGACGATGCCGACGGCAGCCCACCGGGCCGTAAATCCGTAGCAGGTCCGCCAGGGCGGGTAGTCGTTGGGCCGGCCACTTGCATCCGGTGTCCACGACGTAGCGGATCGCGTCGACGGTCTCGCGACGAGGGTGCTTCTCCGGGCGGCCGCCGGTGCGGCTCTCGCAGGCCGGTGGCGGCACGGGGCTCGCCTACGGAGGGTGAGTCCGCTGCCGGGCGGGGCGCCGGTGGGGTCGCTTCCAGGAGCGTCTTAGCTCTCGGAGAGCATCAGCGGATCGGGGAGGATCCGGGTGCCTGTGATCGCCGAGTGGTGCTCCTGCAGGTCGGCGACGCGCTGGACGGTGTAGGCGTGGGGGAGGGCGGGTTGGCCTTCTCCTGGGCTGAGGCTCGCAGGGGGTCTGTGGCAAAGAGGTAGAGCGCCTCGGTCGGTTCGGCCGCCAGATGTATCAGCCAACCTGCGCCTCTTGACGCTGCCGGCAGCAGCACGACAGCGGCCTGTCGCGGTCTGACTGTGCCAGTGGGCTGGTACAGCGGCACGGGGGAGTGGAGCCGCGAGGGCTGAAGCCCGCAGTGGCATTACGGTCACCTCATGAGCGACTCAGAGAAGAACAAGTCCAGTGCCATGGCGTTCTACGACCTGATGTTCAACCAGTGCCGCCCCGCCGAGGCCATCGACCAGTACGCCGGCGACACATACATCCAGCACAACCCGCACGTCGCCGACGGTAAGCAAGCGTTCGTCCACTACTTCGAACGCATGGCCGCCGAATACCCTGGCAAACACGTTGAGTTCAAGCGCGCCATCGCCGAAGGCGACCACGTTGTCCTGCACTGCCATCAGACCTGGCCCGACGAGGAGTACGCAGGCATCGACATCTTCCGCTTCGACCAGGACGGCAGGATCGTCGAGCACTGGGACGTACTCCAGGTCGTCCCACCCACCTCCAAGAACGACAACACCATGTTCTGAGGCCGGCTTATCGCCACCGCCATGCTCCAGCCACGCGGACGGTACGGCGTCCCGCTCTGGTGTTCGGTCGGCATCCCTGCCGATGAGCCTGGAGTACCCAGACTCCCTGACGGAGCCGGAGCGTTCGTCCTCCGGGACGAACCTTCTCCACCGCCTGCCTTCCCGAGCGCGGTGCCCTCGCCGGCAGGTGCTAGGCGGAGGGTGAGGGAGATGTCGCTGACATCCGTGCTGGGCTTCCCGCCGCCGAGTGCAAGGAAGGACTCGTGCCGAGCGCTGCTGGCGAACTAGTCATGTCCGCCACGGCCTCCTTCGGAGAGAGGCGCTTGAACCGACGAGGAACGGCTGACCAAGCGCCCATCGAGGACGACCTCCAGCCAGGTGTAGCAGTCACCGATCCACAGCCCGACCTCCGCCCCACACCCCGCGCAAGCCAGATTCGGCCCTTCGTGCCCGCCTGGCCCGCAGCAGCCGCCCCACCGGCTCAGGATCTTCGTGGTACCGACCAGGTCGCTTGGGCTCAACAGCAGGTCCACCCCTGGCCCGTGCCCCGCCCGGGACATTCCGAAGCCCTTGGGCAGCGAGCCCCAGGTGATGCGTCCCGGCTGCGGGTCGCGGGCGAAGGTGCCTGCCGCCATCCTGGGCGGGCAGGGGTCCACAGGAGAGTCGAGCGGTGTCCAGGCCTCGTCCTCCGTCGGCGGGTGCACCTCGCGCACCGGCGCGGACAACCGGGCGCTGCACACGGCGCAAGAGAAGACCTCGGCACCAGCAATCTGCATGTCATCTCCTTTGCCCGTCGGTGCCGACGAAGCTACCCCACGTTGCTGACACACCCCCAACCGCTCCCGATCCGATTGCAAACAGGCACTGAGCTTGGCATTTATCCTCTGCGGGCTTGGTGTTCCTTGATTGACTCGGCGCGTTTGGCCGTCTTGCCGACGCTGTGATGGTTGGCCCGGTGGTTG
>NZ_JBEZLW010000083.1:0-12485 GCF_040652395.1 Streptomyces sp. NPDC048269 | reverse complement strand
TTCGACGCACCGTCCTGGTTCAGCGCCGAGCCCCGCACCGTCGCCAGTACCGGGTGCCCGTTGCGCCGCGCGTCGGAGAGCCGCTCCAGGAGCAGCATTCCGGCGCCCTCGCCCCAGCCCGTCCCGTCGGCGCCCGCACCGAAGGACTTGCACCGGCCGTCGGGCGCGAGGCCGCGCTGCCGGCTGAACTCGACGAAGACCTCGGGCGTGGCCATGACCGCGACTCCGCCGGCCAGGGCGAGGGAGCACTCCCCCGACCTGAGCGCCTGCGCCGCCATGTGCAGCGCGACCAGCGAGGACGAGCACGCCGTGTCGACGGTGACGGCCGGCCCCTCGAGGCCGAACACGTACGAGACGCGCCCGGAGGCGATCGCTCCGGTGCTGTTGTTGGCGGCGTAGTCGTGGTACATCATCCCGGCGTAGCAGCCGGTCATGCTGCCGCGCAGGGTCTCCGGGTCGATCCCGGCCCGCTCGAACACTTCCCAGGCCGTCTCCAGCAGCAGGAACTGCTGCGGATCCATGACGGCCGCCTCGTTGGGACTGATCCCGAAGAAGGCCGGGTCGAACTCGCCCGCCTCGTGCAGGAAGCCGCCTTCGCGGGCGTAGCTGGTGTGGGGCCGCTCGGCGGTCGGGTCGTAGACGCGGTCGAGGTCCCAGCCGCGGTTGGCCGGGAAGCCGGAGACGGCGTCGACGCCGTCGGCGACCAGCTGCCACAGGTCCTCGGGGGTGCGTACGCCGCCGGGGTAGCGGCAGGCCATGGCGACGATCACGATCGGGTCGTCGTCGACGGCACCGGACCGGACCGCGGTGGCGGCCGCGCGGCCCTGCTGCCCTTCTGCGCCGTCGAGTTCGTCGAGGAGGTGGCGGGCGAGGGCGCGCGGGTTGGGGTAGTCGAAGGCGAGGGTCGCGGGCAGCCGGACGTCGGCGGCGGCGCTGACGGCGTTGCGGAACTCGACCGCGGTCAGCGAGTCGAAGCCGAGCTCGCTGAACGCCCGCGTCTCGTCGACCGCGTGCGCCCCCGGATATCCGAGGGTGACGGCGACCTGGGTACGGACCAGGTCGAGCAGGACGGCCGTGCGCTCCTCCCGGTCCAGTCCGGCCAGCCGGCCCCGCAGGGCCCCGGCCGCCTCGGGGGCCGACACCGCGCTCCTGCGTGCCCGTACGCGGACCAGGCCGCGGAAGAGCGCCGGCAGGGCCTCGCCCGCCTCGGCGAGGGTGCGTACGTCGAGGCGGATCGGCACGACGACCGGGCTGTCCACGGTCAGGGCCCGGTCGAAGAGGTCCACGCCGTACTCGGCGGTGAGCGCGCCGATGCCGGTCCGGCTCATCCGCTGGAGGTCGGCGTCGGTCAGGGAGCCGGACATGCCGCTCGCCCACAGGCCCCAGGCGAGGGACTGGGCGGGCAGGCCGTGGGCGCGCCGGTGGGTGGCGAGTCCGTCGAGCAGGGCGTTCGCCGCACCGTAGTTGCCCTGGCCGGGCACGCCCAGGACGCCGGTGGCGGAGGAGAACAGCACGAAGGCCGACAGCTCCAGGTCCCGGGTCAGTTCGTGCAGGTGGAGCGCCGCGTCGGCCTTGGCGCCGAGGACGGTGTCCAGGCTCTGCGGGGTCAGCGAGGCGATGAGCGCGTCGTCGAGCACGCCTGCGAGGTGGACCACGCCGGTGAGCGGTACGCCGGCGATCAGCGCGGCGAGGGCGTCGCGGTCCCCCGCGTCGCAGGCGGCGATGGTGGCGTCGGCGCCGAGGCCGCGCAGTTCGGCGCGGAGTTCGACCGCTCCGGGGGCGTCCGTACCGCGCCGGGAGACCAGCAGGAGGCTCCGTACGCCGTGGGCGCGGACGAGTTGCCGGGCCACCAGACGGCCGAGCGCACCGGTCGCGCCGGTGACCAGGACGGTGCCGTTGCCGAAGTCGGGCCGGACGCGCCGCTCGGGGTCGTCGGTGAGGCGGGCCAGACGGGCGCCGTGGACGGTCGTGTCCCGTACGAGGGTCTGGGGCTCGTCGGCGGCCACCGCGGCGGCGGCCTCCCGCACGTCGGCGAGGTCGGAGAGGTCGGTGAGGAGGAAGCGGCCCGGGTTCTCGGCCTGTGCGGAACGCACCAGGCCCCAGACGGCCGCTCCGGCCAGGTCGGTGACGTCCTCACCGGGCTGGGCCACGGCCCCGGAGGTCGCGACGAGCAGCCGCGAGGCGGCGTACCGCTCGTCGGCGAGCCAGCTCTGCAGGACGGCGAGCACCCTGGCGGTGGCGGCGCGCACCGAGGCCGGGTCCGACCCGGGCAGGGAACGCAGGATGACGCTCTCCGGTACGGGCCCGTCGGCGGGCAGGGTGTCCCAGTCGGCCGGTGCGGCCGCCGGGGCGGCGGGAGCGGGGAGGGCGGTCCAGTCGAGGGCGAAGAGGGATTCGTGGGCGACGGCGCGGGCGGCGGCGAGCTGCTCGGCGGAGACCTCGCGCAGGACGAGGGAGTCCACGGACAGCACCGGCCGGCCCGTCTCGTCACCGACGGAGAGGGCGATGGCGCCCGCGCCGTCGGGTGCGATCCGGACCCGCAGCCGGGTGGCGCCGGAGGCGTGCAGCCGCACGCCCGTCCAGACGAACGGCAGGACCGGGCCCTGGGCATCGGCGAACAGGTCGGTGAAGACGGAGCCGTGCAGCGAGGCGTCCAGGAGGGCGGGGTGCAGGCCGAAGGCGGCGGCGTCGGCGTGGGCCCGCTCCGGCAGGGCGACCTCGGCGTACACCTCGGTCCCGGCGGCCCAGGCGGCCGTGAGACCGCGGAAGGCCGGCCCGTACGGGAGGCCGGCCGCGGCCAGTGCCTCGTACACGCCGTCCGTCCCGACCGGGGTGGCGGCGGCGGGCGGCCAGGCGCCCAGCCCGGGGGCGTCGGAAGACGGGTCCGCGGTGGTGGCGGGGGCCAGGACGCCGGCCGCGTGCAGGGTCCACGGCTGGTCGGGCTGGTCGTCCCGGCGCGAGTGGACGCTGACCGGGCGCCGCCCGGAGGCGTCCGCGGCGCCGACCTCGACCTGGAGGGCGACGGCGCCGCGCTCGGGAAGGACGAGGGGCGCCTGGAGCATGAGCTCTTCGAGCAGTTCGCAGCCGACCTGGTCGCCGGCCCGGACGGCGAGCTCCACGAATCCGGTACCGGGAAAGACCACGGAGTCGCCGACGACGTGGTCGGCGAGCCAGGGCTGGGCCGATGTCGAGACCCTGCCGGTCAGGACCACGCCGCCGGAGTCGGCGAGGGAGACCACGGCGCCGAGCAGCGGGTGTCCGGCGACGGCCAGTCCGGCTGCCGAGAGGTCGCCGAGGGCTCCGGTCCCCTCGACCCAGTAGCGGGTGCGCTGGAAGGCGTAGGTGGGCAGGTCGACGCGGCAGGTGCCGGTCCCGGCGTAGAAGGCCTCCCAGTCGACGGCCGTACCGGAGGCGTACAGCTGGGCCACTGCGGTGACCAGGGCCTCGGGCTCGGGACGGTTGCGGCGCAGGGCCGGTACGAGGACCGCCTGCCCGGAGTCGGCGCTCTGCTGGGCGAGTCCGGTGAGGATGCCGTCGGGGCCGATCTCCAGGAAGCGGGTCACTCCCTCCTGCTCCAGGGCGCGGACGGCGTCGGCGAAGCGGACGGCTTCGCGGACCTGGGAGACCCAGTAGTCCGGGGACTGCCACCGGGCGCCGGAGCGGTCGCCGGTCACGGTGGACACGACCGCGATGCGCGGCTCTTCGTACGTCAGCTCCTGCGCGACGGCCCGGAAGGCGTCGAGCATCGGCTCCATGAGGGACGAGTGGAAGGCGTGCGAGACGGCGAGACGGCTGGCCTTGCGGCCGGCCGCGGTGAAGTGCGCGCCGACCGCGAGGACGGCGGCCTCGTCGCCCGAAACGACCACGGATTCGGGCCCGTTGACGGCGGCGACGCCCACCCCGTCGGTGAGCAGCGGGAGAATTTCCTCCTCGGTGGCCTGGACGGCGAGCATTGCACCACCGGCGGGCAGTGCCTGCATCAGGCTGCCCCGGGCCACCACCAGCCGGGCCGCGTCCGCCAGGGACAGCACCCCGGCGGCGTGGGCGGCGGCCAGCTCGCCGATCGAATGCCCGGCCACCACGTCGGGCGCGACGCCCCAGGCCTCGACCAGCCGGAACAGGGCCACTTCCAGGGCGAAGAGGGCGGGCTGGGTGATCGCGGTGGCGTTCAGGGCCTCCGCGTCCCCGCCCCACACCACCTCGCGCAGGGACCGGCCCAGGTGGGGGTCGACCTCCGCGCACACGGCGTCGAAGGCCTCGGCGAACACCGGGAACGACGCGTACAACTCCCGCCCCATCCCCAGCCGCTGCGCGCCCTGTCCCGTGAACAGGAAAGCAGTCGAGCCCTTGGCCACCACTCCGCTCACCACACCCGGGTGCGGCCGCCCCTCGGCCAGCGCGGCGAGACCGGCGAGCGCGCCGTCCCGGCCGTCCGCCAGGACGACGGCGCGGTGGTCGAGTGCCGCGCGGCTCGTGGCCAGCGAGTAGGCCAGGTCCGCCGAGGGGAGCTCCGGCGCGGCCGTGACGTGGGCGTGCACCCGGCCCGCCTGGGCGGCGAGTGCCTGGGCGTCGCGGCCGGAGAGCGGCCACGGCAGGACGGCGGGCAGCGGTACGACGGCGGCGGCGGACGGCTCCTGCGGCGCCTCGGCCGCATCGGCGGGGCCGGCGGGCCCCGCGGCCTCGGCCCGCTCCTCGGCGGGCGCTTCCTCCAGGATGACGTGGGCGTTGGTGCCGCTGACCCCGAACGCGGAGACGCCGGCCCGGCGCGGCCGGTCCTCGGCGCGCTCCCACGCTCGGGATTCGGCCAGCAGCCGGACCTGGCCCGCGGTCCAGTCGACATGGCTCGACGGTTCGTCGACGTGCAGGGTCTGCGGCAGCACTCTGTTCCGCAGGGCCATGACCATCTTGATGACGCTGCCGACGCCGGCGGCGGCCTGGGCGTGCCCGAGGTTGGACTTGATGGAACCGAGCCACAGCGGCTGCCCTTCGGGGCGGTCCTGCCCGTAGGTGGCCAGCAGTGCCTGCGCCTCGATGGGGTCGCCCAGTGTCGTACCGGTGCCGTGGCCCTCGACGACGTCGACCTGGGTGGCCGGGATCCGGGCGTTGGCGAGCGCCTGGCGGATGACCCGCTGCTGGGCCCGGCCGTTGGGGGCGGTCAGGCCGTTGCTGGCGCCGTCCTGGTTGACGGCGCTGCCGCGTACGACGGCCAGCACGGGGTGGCCGTGGCGCCGCGCGTCCGCCAGCCGTTCGAGTACGAGCATGCCCGCGCCCTCGGACCAGCCGGTGCCGTCGGCCGCTTCGGCGAAGGCCTTGCAGCGGCCGTCGGGGGCGAGGCCGCGCTGCCGGCTGAAGGCGATGAACGGTGACGGCGTGGACATCACCATGACGCCGCCGGCGAGGGCCAGCGAGCATTCCCGCTGCCTGAGCGCCTGGGCGGCCAGGTGGAGGGAGACGAGGGAGGAGGAGCAGGCCGTGTCGACGGTGACCGCGGGGCCTTCGAGACCCAGGGTGTAGGAGATCCGGCCGGATATGACCGCGGCCGCGTTGGCCGTGGTCATGTAGGCCTCGGCGACCTCGCCCGCCGCGCCGATCAGGTACTCGTAGTCCTGGATCCCGGAGCCCGCGAACACGCCGACGGGCTTGCCGCGCAGCGAGACCGGGTCGATCCCGGCCCGCTCGATCGCCTCCCAGGACACCTCCAGCAGCAGCCGTTGCTGCGGGTCCATGGTCAGCGCCTCGTTGGGGCTGATCCCGAAGAAGCCCGCGTCGAAACCGGCGACGTCCTGGACGAAGCCGCCCTCGTGGACGTAGCTGCTGCCGGACCCGGCGGTCTCCGGCTCGTCACCGCGGAGCCCGGCGAGGTCCCAGCCGCGGTCGGTGGGGAAGGTGGTGATGGCGTCCCGGCCCTCGGCCACGAGCCGCCACAGGTCGTCCGGGGTGCTGATGCCTCCCGGGTAGCGGCAGCTCATCGCCACGATGGCGATGGGCTCGTGGTCCTGGTTCTCGACCTCCTGAAGCCTGCGGCGGGTCTGGTGCAGATCCGCCGTGACCCGCTTGAGGTAGTCGAGAAGCCTTGCGTCGTCATTGGACATCTTGGTCCCACCGAGTCCTTGTTCATGCCGTGAGGTCGAGTCGGGTCGCAGTTCGCGGGTCGCGGACCGGATCGCGGATCGGGCCGTTGACCGGCCCGTCGAGCGGGCCGCGCGGTCGGTCAGGTGAGGCCGAGTTCGTTGTCGATGAAGGCGAAGACGTCGTCGGCGGAGGCGGATTCCAGCTGCTCGCCGATGCCGTGCGCGCCGCCGGCCGTCGCGTCGAGGGTTCCGGTCAGCCGGGCCAGCAGGCTCTGCAGGCGGGCGGTGATGCGGGTGGCCTCGATCTCCTCCGCGGCGAGCGCCGCGGCGGCCTCTTCGAGCCGGTCCAGCTGGGCCAGTACGGGCAGTTCACCGGCGCTGTCGTCCTGGCAGAGCTCGGACCACAGGTGGGCCGCGAGCGCCCCGGGGCTCGGGTGGTCGTAGATCATGCTGGTGGGCAGCGGGCGGCCGGTGGCCGCGACCAGCCTCGTCCGCAGGTCGACCGCGGCGACCGAATCGAAGCCGAGGTCGGTGAAGCCGCGGTCGGGGGCGACCTCGGCCGGGTCCTCGTAGCCGAGCAGCGCGGCCACGTGCGTACGGACCAGGTCGAGCAGAGCCGCCCGCTGTTCGGCCGGGGCCAGGCCGGCCAGCCGGCCGCCGAGGTCCGTGCCGTCCCCGCCGCCGGCCGGTGCCCGGTCGGGGGCGAGAGCGGCTCGCGCCTCGGGCAGCGCGTCGAGGAGGGGGCGCGGCCGGGCGAGTGCGTAGGTGGGGGCGAAGCGCTCCCAGTCGAACGCGGCGACCACGGCGTGCGAGGCTCCGCCGGCCAGGATGCGGCGCAGGGCGCCGACGGCCAGTTCGGGCCGCATTGCGGGCGCTCCGATGCGCCGCATGACGGCGGCCAGTTCGGCGTCGACCATGCCGCCGTCCCAGGAGCCCCAGGCCACGGAGGTGGCGGCGAGGCCGCGGGCGCGGCGCCGGTGGGCGAGGCCGTCGAGGTAGGCGTTCGCGCTGCCGTAGGCGGACTGTCCGGCGCTGCCCCATACGGCGGCCCCGGAGGAGAAGAGGACGAAGGCGTCCAGCGGGGTGTCCGCGAGGAGTTCGTCGAGGTGCCGGGCTCCGAGGACCTTGGCTGAGGCCACGCCGGCGAGGTCGGTGAGGGTGAGTTCGCCCAGGGGCGCGATGCGCTGCGGCAGCCCGGCGGCGTGGACGACGGCGGTGAGGTCCGGGAGTCCGGCGAGGAGGCTGCGTACGGCTTCACGGTCGGCGATGTCGCAGGCTTCGACGGAGACCCGTACCCCCGACTCGCGTATCTCCTCGGCCAGTTCCGCCGCGCCCGGGGCGTCGGGTCCGCGCCGGCCGACCAGGACGACGTGCTCGGCGCCGTCGGCGGCGAGCATGCGGGCCACGTGGGCGCCGAGCCCGCCGGTGCCGCCGGTGACCAGGACCGTGCCGCGGGGCCGCCACGGCCCGGCCGGGTCGGGCTGGGCGGGGCGCACCAGACGGCGGGCGTACGTGCCTTCGGGGCGGACGGCGACCTGGTCCTCGCCGGTGGCTCCGGAGAGGGTGTCGCAGACCCGCTGCGCCACCCGTTCCGTACCTGCCCCGTCGGTCCCGGCCGGGTCGGTGCCGGCCCGGTCGGTGCCTGCCGGGTCGGTGCCGGCCGGGTCGGTGCCGGCCGGGTCGGTGCCGGCCGGGTCGGTGCCGGCCGGGAGGTCGACGAGGCCGCCCCAGGTGCCGGGGCTCTCCAGGGCGAGGGCCGCGCCGAGGCCCCAGACGGCGGCCTGCGCGGGATGCACGGGCCGGGCCGCCGCGTCGGCGTCGTCCGTGGCCACGGCTCCCCGGGTCAGGCACCACACCGGGGCGGTGACCTCGCGGGCCGCCAGCTCCTGGAGCAGGGCGACGGTGTCCGCGAGGCCCTGGGAGAGCTCGGGGTGGCCGGGGTGAGGGGTGTCGTCCAGGGCGAGCAGGCTCAGTACCCCGGCCGGGTCTGCGGGGAGCTGCTCCGGGAGTACGGGGTGCCCCGTGCCGCGGGTCTCCCGCAGGACGGGCGCGGCGCCGCGCGTGGTGAGGGCGTCCGCGAGCAGGACGGCGAGGGGGCTCTGCCCGGCGGTGTGGAGTACGAGCCAGTCGCCGTCGAGCGGGGCGGGCGGCGCGGGGTCGGCGACCGGGGCCCAGGCGACGCGGTAGCGCAGGGCGTCGACGGCGCCGGCCTCGCGGCGGCCGGCCCGCCAGGTGGTGAGGGCGGGCAGTACGGGGGCGAGCGCGGCGGGGTCGAGCCCCAGGCGGTCGGCGAGTCCGGCGGTGTCCTCGCGCTCCACGGCCTCCCAGAACTGAGCCTCCCCCGGGTCCGCCCCGGCGGGCCCGGGGGAGGCGGCCGCGCCGGGCTGCGCCTGCGCCTGTGCCCAGAAGTTCCGTCGCTGGAAGGCGTAGGTGGGCAGGTCCACGCGGTGCGGGCGGGGTCCGGCGGACGCGGTGAAGTAGGCGGCCCAGTCGACGTGGACCCCGCGGGTGTGGGCGAGGGCGACGGCTCCGGCCAGTTCGCGCTCCTCACCGCGGCCGCGGCGCAGGACGGCGGTGAACACCGGCTGGTTCTCCCCGTCCCCGTCCGGGCCCCCGGCCTCCGTGGCGGCGAGGCAGTCGGGGCCGAGCGGGGTGAGCGCGGCGTCGGGGCCGAGCTCCAGGAAGGTGTGGACGCCCTTGTCCGCGAGGAGCCGTACGGCGTCACAGAACCGGACCGTCGCGCGGACGTGGCGCACCCAGTAGTCGGCGGAGGCCAGGTCGTCGGCGCCGGCGAGCTCGCCGGTGACGGTCGAGACGATCGGCACGCGGGCGGTGCCGTACGCGATGCTCTCGGCGACGGAGCGGAACTCGGCGAGCATCGGCTCCATGAGCGGCGAGTGGAAGGCGTGCGACACGGCGAGGCGCTTGGTCTTGCGCCCCAGGGCGGCGAAGTGCTCGGCGACGGCCAGCACGTCCGCCTCCTCGCCCGAAACGACCACGGAGCACGGACCGTTGAGCGCCGCGATGCCGGTGGCGGCGGTGAGGAGCGGCTCCACCTCGTCCTCGGTCGCCTCGATCGCGGCCATCGCGCCGCCCTGCGGGAGCCCGCGCATCAGCCGGCCGCGGGCCGCGACGAGGCGGGCGGCGTCGGGGAGCGTGAGCACGCCGCTGACGTGGGCGGCGGCCAGTTCGCCGATCGAGTGGCCGGCGAGGAAATCGGGCCGGATCCCCCAGGACTCGATGAGCCGGTAGAGGGCCACCTCGCAGGCGAACAGGGCGGGCTGGGCGCGGCCCGTGTCGGCGAGCAGCGCGCTGTCCTCGCCCCACATGGTGTCGCGCAGGGGGGAGTCGAGGTGCTCGTCGAGGGCGGCGACCGCCGCGTCGAAGGCGCGGGCGAACACCGGGTGGGCGGCGTGCAGTTCACGTCCCATGCCGAGCCGCTGGGCGCCCTGTCCCGTGAACAGTACGGCCGACAGCGCGTCGGGGCGGGCGGTCCCGGTGACCGTGCCGGGCGCGGGGAGGGCGGGGTGGGCGGCCAGGCCGCGCAGGGACCGGGCCAGCTCCTCGTGGGTGCCGGCGACGACCACGGCGCGGTGTTCGAGCGCGGCCCTGGTGGTGGCCAGGGACCAGGCGGTGTCGGCGAGGGGGTGGAGCGGGTGGGCGTCCACGTGGTCGGCGAGGCGGGCGGCCTGCGCGGCGAGGGCTTCGCGCCGCCGCGCGGAGACGAGGAACGGCAGGTGGCGGGGGGTGTCCTGGACCTCGCCGACGGGCTCGGCGCTCACGGAGCCGGATGCGGTCCGGGTCCCGGCCTCGGTCCCGGCCTCGGTCCCGGTCCCGGCCCCGATCTCGGGCTCAGCCTCGGGCTCGGGGGCCTCCTCCACGATGACGTGGACGTTCGTGCCGCTCAGGCCGAAGGACGACACCCCGGCGCGCTTGGCGCGGCCGCGGTCCGGCCAGGCGATCGGCTCGGTCAGCAGGCGTACGCTGCCCGCGCTCCAGTCGACGTTGGGACTCGGCTCGTCCACGTGCAGGGTGCGCGGCAGCACGCCGTGGCGCATGGCCTGCACCATTTTGATGACTCCGCCGACACCGGCGGCGGCCTGGGAGTGGCCGATGTTCGACTTGAACGATCCCAGCCACAGCGGCTGGCCGGCGGGCCGTTCTCGTCCGTAAGCGGCGATCAGGGCCTGTGCTTCGATGGGGTCGCCGAGCGTGGTTCCGGTGCCGTGCGCCTCGACGGCGTCGACGTCGGCGGCGGTCAGCCGTCCCGAGGCGAGTGCCTGCTGGATGACCCGCTGCTGGGAAGGCCCGTTGGGCGCGGTGAGGCCGTTGGAGGCGCCGTCGGAGTTCATCGCCGAACCGCGGACGACGGCGAGGACCGGGTGGCCGTTGCGCCGTGCGTCGGAGAGCCGTTCGACGAGGACCATGCCCGCGCCCTCGGACCACGTGGTGCCGTCGGCGGCCGCCGCGAAGGACTTGCACCGCCCGTCGGGGGCGAGGCCCCGGTCCTGGCTGAAACCGACGAACGAGTCCGGGCTCGCCATCACGGTCACCCCGCCGGCGAGCGCCATCGTGCACTCCCCGGTCCGTACCGACTGGACGGCGAGGTGGAGGGCGACGAGCGAGGAGGAGCAGGCGGTGTCCACGGTGACCGCGGGGCCCTCCAGGCCCAGCGAGTAGGCGACGCGCCCGGAGGCCACGCTGGCCAGCCCGCCGGTACCGCCGCCGCCCGGGTAGTCGTGGTACACCACACCGGCGAACACGCCCGTGCGGCTGCCCTTCAGGGAGGTGGGGTCGATGCCGGCCCGCTCGATCGCCTCCCAGGACACCTCCAGCAGCAGGCGCTGCTGCGGGTCGGTGTCGCGGGCCTCGCGCGGGCTGATCTTGAAGAAGTCGGCGTCGAACTCGCCCGCGTCGTGGAGGAACCCGCCTTCCCGGCAGTACGTCTTGCCGGGCGTCGCCGGCTCCGGGTCGTACAGGGCTTCCGTGTCCCAGCCGCGGCCGTCCGGGAAGAGCGAGACCGCGTCCCGCCCGGCGTCCACCAGGTGCCACAGGTCCTCGGGCGAGGCGATGCCGCCCGGGAAGCGGCATCCCATCGCGACGATGGCGACGGGCTCGTGGTGCAGTTCCTCGGCCTCCCGCAACTGGCGCCGGGTGCGCTGGAGTTCCGTCGTGGCGCGCTTGAGATAGTCCCGGAGCTTCTCGTCGTTGCTCATCGAACCTCAACCAATCTAGAGCTGATCGCTGGCTAGGAGATGCCGAATTCGCTGTCGAGCACGTCGAACAGCTCCTCGTCGGTGACCGTTTCGAAGTCGGGGCCGTCGTCCGCCGGTCCGGCGCCCCGTGCGTCGCGCCAGCGGCGTACGACGGCCTCCAGCCGGGCGGTGATCGCGTCGGCGCGGGCGCCGATGACCTCGGTGTCCCCGCCGGTGGCGGGGAATCCGGTGAGCACGGCCTCGATGCGGTCGAGTTCGGCCAGCGCGGCGGCTGCCGGGTCACCGCCCACGGGCTCGGTCTCCATCTGCTCGCCGAGGTAGGCGGCGGCGGCCCGGGGCGTGGGGTAGTCGAAGATCAGGGTGGCGGGCAGGTCGCATCCGCTCGCAGCGGTGAGCCGCTTGCGCAGTTCCACGGAGGCCAGCGAGTCGAAGCCCATGTCGCGGAAGGCGAGATCGGCTTCCACTGCGGTGGCGGAGGGGTATCCGAGGACGACCGCGACGTGCGTACGCACCAGCGCCAGCAGGATCCGGCCGCTCTCGGCGGCCCCGACCCCGTCGAGCTGGGCCCGCAGGGCCTCGGCGGCCTCCCGGGACTCCTCTGCCGAGGGGACCTCGTGGGCGACCTGGGCGACGGGGCCCGCTGTGGAACCCGCGGCGTCGACCCAGTAGCGGGTGCGCTGGAAAGGGTAGGTCGGCAGCTCGGCGAGCCGGGCTCCGGTGCCGGCGTAGTACGCCTCCCAGTCGACGCGCACGCCGGCCACGTGCAGCTGGGCGAGGGCGGTGACCAGGGCCTCGGGCTCGGGGCGGTTCCTGCGCAGTGCCGGTACGAGCACGGCGTGGGCGCTCTCGTCGCCGTCGAGGCTCTGGCTCGCGAGGCCGGTGAGGATCCCGTCGGGTCCGATCTCCAGGAAGCGGGTGACGCCCTCCTGCTCCAGCGCACGCACGGCGTCCGCGAAACGGACGGCCGCACGGACCTGGCCGGCCCAGTACTCGGGCGACTGCCAGTCCGCACCGGGACGGTCACCCGTCACCGTCGAGACGGCCGCGATCCGCGGCTCACCGTACGTCAACTCCCCTGCGATCGAACGGAACTCGTCGAGCACCGGATCCATGAGCGACGAGTGGAAGGCGTGCGAGACGGCCAGACGGCTCGTCTTGCGACCGGTCGCCGCGAAACGCTCGCCGAGCGCGAGGACCG
>NZ_JBEZLW010000082.1:0-12872 GCF_040652395.1 Streptomyces sp. NPDC048269 | reverse complement strand
GAACGGGGCTATCCAAGACGGCTCCGACGCCGTGATCACACCAGCCACAGCAAGATCATCTCACCTGTGACCAGCAGTTACGGGACAACCCTTAGCTCGCTGCGACTCCTGTCCCTGCCACAAGGGGCCCGGCATGCCGGGCCCTTCGCCGTATCTCCTGTTCACGTCTCCCTAACCGGCTCGTCTAGAAGTGGCCCACGCGCTCCGGTCCGAAGTCCGCGACGTCCCGTGCCTGTTGTGCTCGTTCCTGGAGCAGGCGGCGGAAGCCCGCCACCGCGTACCGTTCTCCGGTAGCCGAGCCCGGCCCGCGGATGCCGGCGACCTGGGCCATGAGTCGCTGGGGCTGTGGCTGCCAGCCGACGACCAGGACGCGCAGACCCAGGCACTCCGCGCGCCGGTGCAGGTCCAAGAGGTGGAGCAAGCCGTCGGAGTCCATGGACACGACGCCGTGCAGATCGATCACGAGGTCCCGCTCGCCGGCGGTGACCTGGTCGAGCGCCCGCTGGAATGCCGCGCCCGCGTCCTCCCCGAGGTTCCCGCTGGCGCCAACCAGGACCGAGCTGCCGCAGCGCTGGACGTCCATGGTGATCAATACCGTCTCCTTCTCGTACCAGAAGGCGGCCTGCCCGTGTAGCCGCCATGCTGGTGCGGCGATCAGGACCGCCCCAGCCCTCCGATGAGGTGTCTCGATTGTCAATGAATACGAGAACGTCAGCGGTGTTGGACACGGGAAGGGGCAGCGCCGGTTGAGGCCTACCAGTCGTCCTCGTCGACGCCGATCTCGATGTCGAACAAGCCCCATTCGAGTGAGTGGATGTCCTCTGCTGCTCGCAGGAGCCAGTCGTACGTGCGAACCTCGATCCTGCTGTTCCTGAACTGGGTGTCCCGGATCTCGCTGGCGCTGTCGGAGGAGTCTTCTCTCCCGATGATGATCAAGCCGCGGGCGTCAGCGGTGATCCCCGGAAGCCCCAAGCCGTCACTGTCGCGCGGGGCCCGGGCGTAGGCGAGGTTGGACGTGAGCCATTGCCGCCAGTCTTCAATCTGGTCGACGGCATGACGGAGGGCAGGCGAAGCGCGGTGGTTCCCCGGGTTCGTGAGCCGGTGGGTGGGACTCTCCAGTTCGACGAGGATCCATCGCAGACCTACCGAGGTGCGGCCGGCGATAAGGAAGTCGGCCATGTAGTGGTTACCGAACTGGACTTGAGGACGGACCCACGTCCTGTGGTTGCCGGTGATCATGTGGGCGAGGAGCGACGGATGGTTCTCTAGAACGACCTGCATGGGCCGTTCTTCAGTGGCGTTGGCCAGCGCGTCCTTGAGCGCCTCGCGCGCCGCGAGGGTGGGGTGACGATCGGTCTTCCACCGGTCAAGCCGGGTGAGATCGCTGGCGGAGACGAGTTCGGGGGACGCATTGCGGGCTTCGGCTTCCTCGCGCGCCTTGCGGCGGAGCTCGGCGTAGTCGCTGCTCCCAGCCTTGGCGATGTGCTTGACGAGGTGCGGCCATCCACCTCCACCCCGCCCCCCACGGAAGTTCAACCGGCCGTTGCCGCTGATTGACGCGATCAGACCATGCCGGTTCTCCGCGGTTCCTCGCTCTGCTGCGATGAGACGACGTCACCTGCCGCGGGGCATAGCCGCTCGAGATGGACCACGGACCGTTTCGCCAGTGCGACCTTGATCCATGCGTCCAGCAGCTCTCGGCTCCCGATCTCGGTACTACTCGGAATGTCCAGATGAGTCTCAGCGGCCACGCGTTCAAGGTACTGGTACTCGGTATCGCCGAAAAACGCTGGCTTCCGCAACTCCAGTTCTGTGCCAAGGCGGGCGCGTAGAAGAGCCGCCGCGACAGGCGCGGGTGTTGCCGCTGTGAGGGGAAGGCCCAGTGCGGCAGCTGCGGCACGCTGCGCCTCGGTCGGTTCGGCACAGAGCTGCTGAAGGTCGGCGACGACCTTCTGCCATGAAGTCTCAGCCATCAGGCCGTATGCCTCTCGCTTCGGGCGGCGTGCGCATGGTCGTGCTCGTTGATGTCGTCTCCGAGCGGGGCACGGCCGTACCCGGCTGGAGCGGATGCGGGCCGACGGAGACTTGAGCGCCGCGCTACAGTTGGGCGCCGATGGGCTGGCTGTCTTCATGCGCACGGGGTGACGGTGGCTCGCCGGCGCAGGCTACGAGGTGGCCGAGCGGGCGAATCAGCTCGTCCAGGTCTTGAGCTGAGCGGCGACGTCCCGCACCGGCAGCCCGTCCCGTGCCGCGCCGGCCAGGGGGAGAACGGTGTCCAGGCCGGGGCTCACGGGGAGACCGCACGCCGACAGGTAAGCCGCGGTCACCGTGGCTGCGAACAGCAGGTTCCTCACCTCCAGGCTGGGGTTCCTAGCCAGCTCGCACAGCAGAGCCGCCGCCTTGTGGTGTGGCTCGGGGTACACCTCGTGGTCGAGGACCTCCGCACGATGACGTGCTTCTGCTGCGACAGGCACCCCGTAGTCGACGACCTCGGGATCCCCTGGGATCTGCTGGGCCACTGCCAAGATCCAGGCGAGGTCGATCCGGAGGTTCACGCGGCGTCCCTCGGCGCAGTCTCTGCCTGCCCTGCCGGAAGACCGGGGTACCGGTCCTCACCGAATTCCGCCTCGAACCGGTCGGCGTAGGCGGCCAGGAACGCCGAGGCGCCGGCCATGAAGGCGGCGCGTGACTCCTTCACGTCCTGCTCGATCAGATCGGCCACGTACCCCTGCAGGCTCAAACCGCGGCGCTTGGCCCTTTCCTCGGCGGCCGCCTTGACGCCCTCGTCCAGTCGGATGTTCGTCTGCTTTCCCATACCCACCACCATAGCTAGCCGCTGATACCAGCCGCTAGCAGACGGAAGGACCGGCCATATTGCCCTTCCGCCCCGCCGGACGCCCTCCGCAGCTCGAAACTGAAACTGCGTGTCCGTCCGGGGCTGGGGGAGGGCAACAGCACCCCGACGGCCGGGCTGCTTGCGACCCAGGTGCCGATTCCGGCTGCGATGATGCCCACGACCGGTCCCTGGGATCCGGTGGCGACGAGCGCACAGCACAGGGCCCCGCTGAGCAGACCGGCGGTGGAAGCGAGCTCGGCCTCCTGGACGCCGCGGTGCAGCACCTGCTCGACCAGGGCCCGCACACCGGCCGCGGCCGTCACGAGCAACGGCCCGGTCACCATGCCCACGAGGACCGCCGCCCACCACGGCATCGCGCTCCAGCCCAACAGCACGACCATGGTCACCGAGGCGACCATCAGCGCCGCGAACACCCCGGCCACGCTCTGCCCGCTGTCCACGCCGTGGGTGTCGTCGTGGCGCGCCTCCAGCCGGGAGCCGGCCGCGACGCAGCCGCCGGCCAAAAAAACACCCAGCAGAGCGCTTGCCGTGTCCGGGAAGGCGGTGAAGGCCGCCAGCTGCCCGCCGACCAGGGCCGCCGTCCCGGCCCCGGCCCGCCAGACCGGCGGCCGCGATCGCCGGTCGGCCGGGCGCCCGGGTACGCCTCCGGTCGGCGTGACCACTCTCGGAGCGAGAGCCGTCCGGGGCCGTGTGCCGGCGCCCGTCGCGACGGCGACGGCCGCCTCGGCGACCCGCACGGAGGCCGCCGGAAGGGATCGGAGCCGCCGGGCGACGTCCGCCGCGCTCTCGGGCCGATGCTGCGGATCCTTGCCCAGCAGCTCCGCCACCAGCCGCTCGAGCTCGACGGGTACCTCAGGCCGCAAGGAGCGGACCGGCGCGGGCATCTGGTGAAGGTGCTGGGCGAGCACCGGCCATCCGCCGCCCGCGAAGGGCGGCGCGCCGGTCAGCAGCTCGAACAGCAGGCAGCCCAGCGAGTACAGGTCGCTGCGGGCGCCGATCTCCGCGTCGCCGCGGGCCTGCTCCGGAGACATGTACGACGGGGTACCGATCACCGCCCCGGTCCCAGTGATGGCATGGCCGACCGCATCAGCACGCCGCGCGATCCCGAAGTCGCAGACCTTCACCCGCCCGTCGGCGGCGAGCAGGACGTTCGCGGGCTTGATGTCGCGGTGCATCACGCCGGCAGTGTGGGCGGCCTGCAGGCCGTGGCAGATCTGCTCTCCCCAGGCCACGACGTCGTCGACCGCCGGCAGACCGTCGGCCAGGACCTGGCCGAGCGGCTGCCCGTCGACCAGTTCCATAACCAGGAAGACGACCTTGCACCCGGCCACCCGGGCCTCGCCCGCCCACGTCGTGGACGGCGACGACATGCGGATCGCACAGGGCGGCCGCGGCCCGCGCCTCGCTGTCCAGCCGCAGCACCAGGTCCTCCTCCTCGGGGCGGACGAGGACCTTCACGGCCACTTGGCGGCCGAGCCGCTCGTCGACCGCCCGCCAGACCTCGCCCATCCCGCCGGCGCCCAGAAGACCGACCAACCGGTACCGGCCCGCCAGAGTGATGCCGCGCATGACGCCCTCCTCTGGCCGGCCCCGCAGGTCGGTCCGCATGCGCCGGGCCTGTGCCCCGGCGTCGTGGCGCAGCCTACGTAAACGTTTCGGAGCACTTCCGCAGCGAACCCAGACCCTTCCGGTTTGCCATGGCGCCCGCGTCGGTCGTGCGCGCCGTTCACGCACCACGGCGCACTTCAGAAGACCGTTAAGAACCCCAGCGGGGGAGGCCCCGGCGCACGACCCAACGAGTGCGCTCCTGCTGCTTTTCGCCATTCACCATCTCGGTACTGCCAGAGGTGACCTCGGCCGTTCTTCGCAGGTGAGAGACACCCGCGCGGTAGGCCTCGCAGGGCTGCGGTGGGCGGGACTTCGGTGGCCGCACAGGAACCCCGAGGCCCGTCCTCCGAGGTCACCGGCCCAGGCTTCTTTCTTGATGGGCAGACAAGCGCCACGACGCGCATGGCTTGATGACGGCCTGGTCCGGCTCGAGCCCGTGATGATCCATCAGTTTCTGTCAGTGCCCACTGCTACACCAATTTGAGGGACGGGCCGCGACCGCGGCTCGCCGACGGGAGGGGACACCATGTCGAAGGCGCCGGACGGGTTCCACTACGTACGCAGGCACATCCGCCGCAATCCGAAGCCGGGCAGCGCGAGGCGGATGAGCGGCTGGATGATCGCCGGCCTCGCGGCCGGCATCTGGTTATGGGGGCAGGTGTTCGGGTTCGGCGAGGCGACCA
Source organism: Streptomyces sp. NPDC048269 (assembly GCF_040652395.1). Lineage (NCBI taxonomy): Bacteria > Bacillati > Actinomycetota > Actinomycetes > Kitasatosporales > Streptomycetaceae > Streptomyces > Streptomyces sp. NPDC048269. The sequence goes on along the minus strand of NZ_JBEZLW010000082.1, from coordinate 7,724 downwards.
CCGCGACGCCGCCCGCGCAACCGCAGCCGGCCCTCTCCACTCCGGCTGCCCGCTGATGGGCCGCGGGCGGTTATGCCTTCGACGCCCACGCGGCGCGCCTGAGATTCTCTCGGCTGCTGTCGTGGCACTGGCCGCCCTGGTCCTGATGGCTCAGATGGCTGCCGCGGTGTTCGAAGTCCTAGAGGACGCTTGGCCGCTTCTTCTCGTCCTGGTCTTGCTCGCTGGAGCCGTCGGGGCCTGGCGGGTCGCGCGGACCATGGACCGTCGACGGCGTGAGGCCGGGCGGCTGCTCATGCTGCGGATCACCCTGGCCGAGTTCGACGGTATGGACGACCGACAGTTCGAGCACGCGTTGCGGGACCTGCTGGTCCGCGACGGCTGGGGGGCACGCCGTGTGGGCGGCAGCGGCGATCAAGCCGCCGACGTCATCAGTGACCACACGCACCGTGGCCGGATCGTCGTTCAGGCCAAGCACACCCGCGTCGGCGGGAAAGTCGGGTCCTCCGTCATGTACGCGGTGAAAGGGACAGCGGGCCCGACCCACCGAGCCGACCACGCCGTTGTCGTCACCAACGGCACCTTCACTCGAGACGCCATGGCCTGGGGCGACCGGCACAGCGTTCACTGGGTCGACCGGGACCGACTCCGGCGCTGGGCGGAGAACGGCACCGCGCTGCACGAGCTCCTGGGTCTGTCTGCACGCTCCCGCCGCGCCCGGTTCAGGCGTGCCGCCTGACATGCCCCCCGTCATCAACGTCCCGGAGGTGTGGTGTTCGACGAAGACGGGTCACTCGACCCGCTGCTGAAGTTCCTGTTGTACGTCGTCATTGCGCTCGCCATAGGCAAGATGCTGTGGGAGTGGCTCACGGAAGACGTCACCCGGTGGATCACCGTCGACCTGTGGGCGATGATCGCCGGTCACCCCTGGTGGACCGCCTTCATCGCCATCGGCGCACTGGCCACGCTCATCCTCCTCGCGAAGCTGCTGCTATTCCTGTTCGGCGCCGACACCTGCGCCTACGTGGGTAGCGACGAGGACTACGCCTCCACCGCTGCGCCGGCCGAAGACGAGGATCCGGATGTCCTGACCTTCAAGATGAAGCAACTCACCGCGATGAGCGCGACGGGCTTCGAGCAAGCGTGCGCCGATCTCCTGGCCCGGGACGGGTTCCGCAGCACACGAAGGGTGGGAGGCGCCGGGGACCTCGGCGTGGACGTCACCGCCCGCGACCACGACGACCGGCTCCTGATCCTGCAATGCAAGCAGTACCAGAACCCAGTCGGCTCAGGGCACGTGCAGAAGTTCAACGGAACGGCACGCCCCCACCATGGAGCCGACGTCCCGATCATGATCGGCCTCAACGGCTTCACCCAGCCTGCGATCGACTTCGCCGCGCACCACGACCTCATCCTCATGGGCCGTCCCGAACTGAAGAAGTGGGCTCACGGCCAGCACCTGTACGAGGTCCTGGGCATTTCGAGCACGACGCAGTGACGTCAGTCCGCACAACTTGTTGCCTGCCGGACCCGGTGCGCCGCGCGGCCGATGCTTGCCCGGGCTCGGCGAGGAGTCGTCCGGGCCGCCCCTCATCGACTCCAGGGCCACCACCGGCAAGGCCCGCGCGTCACCCGAGGCGTAGCGATGCAGGATGGGGGAGTGTGCGGGGCCGCAGTACGGTCGGGCGGCAGGCCGACCTTGTGCGGGTGGACGCACGCGGGCTCCCCGTCACGGGTGTAGCGATGCCCGTCGGCCGGATCGAAGGCCGCATCACGGCACGGCCGGTCGAAGACGACGAAGCCCTCGCGCGGATGCCGCAGTGCGGGGCAGATCCCACAGAGGCGGTGGTCCGAGTCGGGATCGGTGTACGGCGGTGGACCGTCCATGGCGCGCAGCGTATCGGCGGCTCGGGCGGGCCCCGGTACCGGCCGACTCGCGACGCCCACACGACGCTCTCCGATTGCGGGAGCGGCTGGCACGGGGGCTGGGTGGGTCATGTCACACCAGGATTTGACCGAACCGGTCAGCCCGCCGGGTACGCGGGGGATGGGCGGTGATGCCGTGTTCAGCCTGTGCCACTCAGGGCTGCTCACCCAGAGCGGAAGCGTCGGGTCGGGAAGGGAGTGTTCACCAATGCGGTGACGGACCGTGTCCTCGGCGGGGAGGCGGACCTCGCGCTGCACTGCCTGAAGGACATGCCGGGTGACGTCCGAAGCCCTGTGCACGGCAGCCGCTGGCTGTCAGATCCAGCCCCTACGCTGTCCAGAGATTCGATTAAGGAGCAGGGCAGTGCGAATAGAGCGTCACCAGGTGGGCGGGGCCGTCGTGTCGGCAGCGCGCGAGGACTTCACGAACCGCATCGGGGGTCAGGTGCGGTCCATGTCGCGGGCCGGCCGGATGGCCACCTATGAGTGGCAGTCGATCGCCGACGAGTTCCTCGACTACCTGGGCGCCCTGTCCGTCGAGACGCCCGATCTCGACACCGCGGAGGCCAAGGCCGCCCTCAAGGACGCCTCCGAGGCCGCGGCCGGCGCCGTCGCGTACGCGGCGTACCACCCGCACTGCAGCTTCCAGGTCTTCCTGGAGTACGTGAACTTCGGCATGAGCTACGACCCGGGTGACGACGCACCCGAGGAGAGCGTCACGCCCGGGGAGTGGATCGACGCGCTCTGCCTGTCGGTCCTCAGGGACAAGGCCAAGTGGCACGGCGAGGAATTCACCTTCGCCCGGCAGAAGTTCGCCGAGCAGGCAAAGGGAACCCCCGTCGGCGAGCTCGCCACGGGGTTGACGGCCGTGGCCCTGGACGACGCCGGCGACGGCGAGTACCCGCCGAGCACGCAGGCCAAGCTGGCCGCCGTCGACGCGGCCCTGGACCGGATCCGTACCCGTGCGGCGGAGACGGGGGAGCCCCTCCTGGACCAGCCGAACGGCGTGGCGCTGCGGACGCTGCGGGCGCTGGCCGCCGAGGACCGCCCGGGCTTCGACGCCGCACTGGCCGAACTCCTGGTCAGGCACAGCGCCCTGCACGGTCCGGCGGACTCCCCGAGCAGCCTGCTCCCGCTCGTGCCCATCGCCCTGGCCGCGCTCGCGTACCGGACGCTGGGCTGGGCGCCGGCCGTTCACACCGACTACCTCCCGCACGCGCTGGTCACCGGCTTCGAGAGCCGGGGGCCGCGGGTCGGAGGGCTCGGCCGGAACCGGCGGCCGGACGCGGTCGCCGCGCTCGCCGCGGGCCCGCTGGTGGTGGAGCGGCCCGCCTGTGAGCGCGAGGGGATCGCGCGGATCGAGGCCATGTACGAGGAGCACCTGCGGGAGGCGTCCGCCCCCGCCGACGGGGAGCCGCTCGCCGTCTCACGCCTCGGCAGCGTGATGGACGATCAGGAGCGCCTCTTCCAGTGGCGGGCGGGGAACCCCGGCGACACCCTGGACGCCCAGCTCGCCACCCTTCGGTTGGCCTCTCGCATCGGGGCGGCCCTGTTCCGCATCGCGCTGGCGGAGCCGGGCACCGACGTCGAGGTGGACATCGACGGCCGCACGCTGCGCTACCGGGCCAAGCGCGGCGAGGATGCCGGTGCCGGGCGCTGGCAGACGGCCACCACCTTCGCCCTGATCACCGGCGCACGCGAGGACCTCGCCCCGCTGGTCCTCACCGGCCCCACCTTCGCCCGCCCGGACGGCTCCGCCTTCACCGCGTACCGCGAGGCCCTCCACGCCTATCTGAAGGGCGCCGAGCCCGAAGCCGCCGCGGAGCGGGCTCTTCACGAGGCCGAGAAGGCCAGGGACTGGGGCTTCGCGATGCCGCCGGCCGTGCTGCTCTCTCAACTGGTGGAGGGCGACGAGGAGAGCTTCAACCTGGCCCTGGCCGACGCGCTGGAAGCCCACCGCGCGTACTACGAGGTCGCCGACCGCTCCGACTATCCGGAGGTCTCCGTCAACCTCGACGTCCTCGCGCTGGCCTGCCACGCTCGCCGTCGCGGCTGGGCCATCCGCGTCGAGTCCCCCTACCTGCCGCACGGCCTGTTGCGGGCTGCCGCGCCCTTCTAATCAGGGGGTGGTGGTGTCGTCGGCCGCCACCTGGGGTTCGACGAGCAGTGGACCCTGGGTGCGGAACGGCGCGGAACCCAGAACGGCCCGAGACGCAAGGGGGGAGTGCGTCCGGGCCGTTCTCTGAGGCTCACCGTAGCGGGCGGAAAGCAACATGTCGTGTCATTTTGATCATGTTGTCCAGGTGCGGCAAAGCTCAGCGATCCGCTACGGCACCACGCTGTCGGCTGGTGTGCGGTTGCCCGGGCGGCGCTTGCGGCCGCCGAGGACACGGGCCTGGAGTTCCCGCTCCTCGTCGATGACACGGCAGGGAAGGTGAGTGAGACCTTCGGTCTGGGCGCGGTACAGGCGGTGCCAGCCGTCGATGAGCATGGTCGTGCCGATGTCGGCCACGCAGGCCACAAGTACCGGCTCGGTCAGATCCACATGGGCGGCATGCTTCTCGTCAACGCGGATAATCGGCAGCCAAGGATAGAGCGGCTCGGATAGCCGCTTCGACCTGGACCTCCTGAGGCCGCTGGGAAGCATCGCCATCATCACCTTGGCCGGCTCGAACAGGGCAACGGGCAGCGGGTCCTCCCCAGCGGCCACATCGGTCACTTCGCCGCGGGCGTCATCGCGGAGGGATTGGCCGAAGCCGAGTACTGGGTCGTCAAGGAACAGCCCCAGGCCGTGATCGTCGACGCTGGAAGTCAGCCGACTTGCGTACGCCGCAGCGTCACTCTGCTGCGCGGATCGGGCGTCGATGTGAGTCCGCAGCATCAGGTCCCACCTGGCCTTCCTCGCCCGTCGCAGAGCCCTTCGCCCGAGCGAGGAATACCGCACTCCCACGGACTCCGAGTGGCAGGAATTCCTCGGCCACTTCGAGCGGCGAAAGGTCGCCACCGGGCTCTGCGGCCGCGCTTTCTCAACTCCTTGTATTCATGAGCACGCCTGCCTGCGATGTTCGATGCACTGGCCCGATCCTGACCAGCGCTCCCGCATCGAGGAGATCCGCGACAACCTCATCGCGCGCATCGCCGAAGCCGAGCGCGAGGGCTGGCTCGGCGAGGTCGAGGGCCTGCAAGCCAGCCTGGCGGGCGCCAACGACAAACTCGCCCAGATCGACGCGCTCGTCAACAGGCGGTCGACTGCCGTCGAACTCGGCATGCCAGGTTTCGGCCAGTCCACAGGAACCGTCGAAACGACGAAGCCGGCATCGTGATCGAAGTCAACGGCGACCGAAGATCAAAACGGAACCGACAGTCCAGCGTCGCGCAGCTGGGCCAGAGCGACGGACATGCACTGTTGGACGGTCCTCCCGTCAGCTCGCATGCCATGCTCCAACGGGCCGCCGCTGGCAGCGAACGTCCACGCTGGCGCGTTGTCAGCCAGCCTCTCCGCGTCCATCCTGATCATGGCGTTCACACCCTGCTCGCCCAGCCACTCCAGTATCAAGAGCGTCACGTCCTCGACGCCGCGATCCTCATCGGTCTTTGGCCAGCGGCCTCGGTTCCCAGTCATCGCCCCGACTCTATCGAGGTCGCCGCGGCAGTCGGGGCGCCGAGTGGTCAAGTATCAGTGCTCGTTTCCAGTGCCGCGAAGAGTTCAGCGCACTCGCTGGCGAAGGAGCAGAGCTGGTGCACGACCTGCCGATACTTCTGCGGATCCTGGTTTCTGGGCGGCGGAGTGTCGGTCCATTGCTGCCACAATCCACCTGCGGCAAGGTATCGGGATGCACGCTCGGACCCGAGGGCGGCATCGAGGTGAAGCAGTGCGCCAAGAGCAAAGCCCTGGTCGTAGTCGAGGTCAGGCCGCGGCAAATAGCGATCAAGGTACCGACACAGCAAATCGGCGTCCGCACTGTCACCGAAGGTGGCGAGGGTGACGCAGTACGCCGCGCCGGCATAGGGCCCTTCGCTGGCCAGCAGAAGTTCGCCGATACGGCTGCGGAACTCGGTCCTGCCGGCTACAACGACCAGCCAGGAAGCAGTCTTACGCTCTCGCCATCCGCCTTCGAAGAGGACGTCGAGCTCAGCAGGGGTGATCTCCGAGGCAGCCTGGACCAACTCCCTCGCGAACACCACGCGCTCAGGCCCACTCGACCGCAGCAGGCTTCCACCCAACCGAAGGTACCGCCGTCCGGGCGTGACGAATCGGCGGACCAAGTCCAGCAGCTCAGGGTCGGTGGCGGCATGGCGCATAGCTGCATCTTCGCCCGGTGAACGCCCAGCGGCCAGCGGTTTTACCCAAGGGGCTGCCGAGCGGTGACCGCTAGTTCAGAGAACACGTCAAGGTCGGCCGCACCCTCTACTCGGTGCCCTGGAAACTGATCGGCCGCAGGGTCGACGTCCGCTCGACCGCCACGATGGTGCAGGTCTTCCTCGACGGCGACCTGGTCAAGACCCACGTGGCACTTGAGCAGGGCAAACGTACCGACAGGACCGACTACCCGCCGGAGAAGATTGCCTTCCAGATGCGCACGCCGATCTGGTGTCGGACCCAGGCATCCGAGATCGGGGACGCCTGCCGGACCGTTGTCGACCAGCTGCTGGAGGTCAACGCGCTCTACCGGCTCCGAGCCGCCCAGGGAATCCTCGGCCTGAAGAAGAAGTACGGCGACGCGAGGCTGGAGGCCGCCTGCGCGAGGGCCATCACGGCCGGAGATCCGTCCTACCGAACCATCAAGGGCATCCTGATCGCCGGCACCGAGACCGATCCCGAGCCCGAATCCAGCGGGGACGCGGGCGCCGCGGCCTTCCTCCACGGGCCCAAGCGACTATTCGCCTCCGTCGCCCCGTCCGAGACGGCGGACGAGCTCCACGACGACCAGGTCCACGGCGAAGCTGAGGGAAGCATCTGATGAGCGTGATGGATTCTGCCCTGCGTGAGTCGCTGAAGTCGCTGCGGCTCTCGGGGATGCGGGAAACCCTCGATGCCCGCCTGGCCCAGGCCCACGGCGGCGAACTCGGGCACCTGGACTTCCTCCAGGTCCTCTGCCAGGACGAGATCACCCGCCGCGAGACCGTCGCCTTCCAACGGCGCCTGAACCGGGCGAAGTTCGAGCAGCAGGTCACCCTGGAGGAGTTCGACTTCACCGCCTCCTCGAAGCTCCCCGCCGCCCAGATCCGCGACCTCGGGGCCCTTCGCTGGCTCCACTCGGGCGAGTCGGTCATCCTCTTCGGCCCGGTCGGGGTCGGAAAGACACACGTCGCCCAGGCCCTCGGTCACCTCGCCGTCCGCCAAGGCGCCCACGTTCGCTTCGCCAAGACCAGCCGGATCCTCGCGGACCTCGCCGGCGGCCATGCGGGCCGCACCTGGGACAAGCGGATCTGTGAACTGGTACGGCCCGACGTGCTCATCCTCGACGACTTCGCCATGCGCCAGCTCGGAGCGTCCCAGGCCGATGACCTTTACGAGCTGGTCAGCGAACGGCAGGGACGGTCTCTGATCATCACCAGCAATCGGGCGCCCAGCGACTGGTATCCGCTCTTCCCCAACCCCGTCGTCGACGAGTCGCTCCTGGACCGGCTGATCAACACCAGCCACCAGGTCATCATGAACGGCCCCAGCTACCGCCCGAACAAGCGGCCCAAGAACCCCACCGATGAAGTTCCCCCGCATACGTGGACACTCGTTTCTTACGCTGCGAGGGTGTGGTCTTGTTCGTGCCGCTGCCGTGTCTCGAGTGGGGTGAGATAGC
>NZ_JBEZLW010000081.1:0-13145 GCF_040652395.1 Streptomyces sp. NPDC048269 | reverse complement strand
GAAGCTCGGCAAGTGAGGGCTGACCGCCCCGCAGGCCCCCCGGGAACAGACCCCGGCGAGCCACCCGCCCCACCACACAGCAGACGCCGGAGAGGGGACCACCTCTCCGGCGTCTGCTGCCGTACGGGGCGGCGACTCCTCACGGCATCGAGGCGCACCGCGGCCCAGTTGTCGCTGCGGCAAGCGGACATCGCACGCGGCATACTGTTCGCCGTGGCGACTTATGACAGTATCGGCGCGACCTACAGTCACACGCGTCGGCCGGACCCCAGGATCGCTGTCGAGATCCGTAAGGCTCTTGGTGATGCTGCCACGGTGATCAACGTAGGAGCCGGCACCGGATCGTACGAACCACCCCGAACGGTACTGGCAGTTGAGCCGAGTTCCGTGATGATCGCCCAACGTCCGGCCGGATCTGCACCGGCCCTGCAGGCATGCGCAGAATCGATCCCTCTGGCAGATGACGCGGCGGACGCGGTGATGGCCCTCCTGACCGTGCACCACTGGGCCGACCTGGAAGCCGGCATGGGGGAACTTCTTCGGATCGCCCGGCGACGTGTCGTCGTCCTCACTTGGGACCAGGCCATCACTCGTAGGTTTTGGCTGCTGGAGGAGTACTTGCCGGAGGCAGCCGCGTTCGACGACACGAGGGCCATCGCGGTCGACCGGCTGGCTGCACTGCTGGGAGGCGCTCGCATCGAGACGCTGCCGATCCCGCATGACTGCACCGACGGATTCGGCGCCGCCTTCTGGCGCCGCCCCGAGGCATACCTCGATCCGCAGGTGCGGGCCGGAATTTCGATGCTCGCCCAGACCGGCGAGGAGCTCCTCCGCCCGGGCTTGGTACGGCTGTCCGACGACCTGTCTTCCGGCCTGTGGCACGAACGCCATGCGGACCTGCTCGGCCGCGAGACGCTTGACGTCGGCTATCGGCTCCTCATAGCCGACCTGTAGCGAGCAGGTGAGGCGGTCGTCCTTGCTGGACGTGGCGACCGGTCACGGGCCCTCGTACGGGTGAGTACGGACGGTTTCCGATGCGATCCACGGTGCTCGCACTCGACACTTGGCACTCGAGCGGCTTGGTGCGACGCAGGTGGAGAGTGTCATGGCGAACGGTAGTGTCCTGCTGGCATTGCGTGAGGACCCTTTGGGCCGGGGAGTCGGCGGTGACCAGCTGCGACGCATCGGCAAGGAGCTGGAGAACCGGGGGCTTGAGGTTCGGTGGGCGCGGACGGTGGAGGGGGCCTGCGCGGCGTTGAGCACCGAGGCCGGCCTGACCGCCGCAGTCGTGGCCTGGGACCTGCCGTCGGAGAGCGGCGAGGTGGCCGACGGTGAGGGCGCGGTGGTCCTGAGGCAGATCTCCCGCCGGTTCAAGGACCTGCCGGTCTTCGTCGTGATGTCCGAGGCGTCCGATCTCGGGCTGGACCGGCTGCCCCTGTGGGTGGCGGAGATCGCCGTCGGCTACATCTGGCCCCTGGAAGACACCCCGTCCTTCATCGCCGGCCGTGTCTTCAACGCGGCGCGTGTCTACGGTGACGCTGTCCTCCCGCCGTTCTTCAAGGCCCTGCGACGGTTCGACGACGCCCATGAATACTCCTGGCACACCCCCGCGCACGCAGGGGGAGTGGCGTTCTTGAAGTCACCTGTCGGCCGCGCGTTCTTCGACTACTACGGGGAGCGCCTCTTCCGCACCGATCTGTCGATCTCGGTGGAGGAGTTGGGTTCCCTCTTCGAGCACAGTGGCCCCATCGGGGACGCCGAACGCAACGCCGCCCGCATCTTCGGCGCCGACCGGACGTACTTCGTGCTGCACGGGAACTCCACCGCTGACCGCATGGTCGGTCACTACTGCGTCACCGCCGACGAGATCGCCCTGGTGGACCGCAACTGCCACAAGTCGGTCCTGCACGGGCTGGTGATCTCCGGTGCCCGCCCGGTCTACCTCGTCCCGACCCGCAACGGATACGGGCTGGCGGGCCCCCTTCCCGCGAGTGAGACGCTTCCCGCGGCGGTGACCGCTCGGATCGCCGCTCATCCCCTGACGCCAGGGGCGGTCTCACCCGAGGCCCAGTACGCGGTGATCACCAACTCGACCTATGACGGTCTGTGTTACGACACCGTGCAGACCGCGCGAGCCCTGGCACCCAGTACCCCCCGTCTCCACTTCGACGAAGCCTGGTTCGCCTACGCACGTTTCCACCCCCTCTACGCCGGCCGCTACGGCATGGCAGTCGGTCCCGACACCTTCGAAGACGACGAACGCCCCACCGTCTTCTCCACTCAGTCGACGCACAAGCTGCTGGCCGCCCTGTCACAGACAGCCATGGTGCACGTGAAGTCCTCACCCCGGGCGCCGGTCGAACACCACCGGTTCAACGAGGCGTTCATGATGCACGGCACCACCTCGGCCCTGTACCCGGCGGTCGCCTCGCTCGACGTGGCCGCAGCGATGATGGACGGGCCGCAGGGCGAGTGGCTGGTCAACGAGGCGGTCACCGAAGCCATCCGGTTCCGGCAAGCCATCGTCCGAACCGGACGCCGGATCGCGGCAGCCGGCGACCGGCTGCCGTGGTTCTTCGGCGTCTGGCAACCCGACACCGTTACCGACCCCGACAGCGGGACGTCCGTCCCGTTCGCCGACGCCTCTCCGGCGCTGCTGGCCGCCGACCCCCGGTGCTGGGAACTGGAGCCCGACGCGGATTGGCACGGATTCCCGGGGCTGAGCCGGGGACAGTGTCTGCTGGATCCCATCAAGGTGACGCTGACCTGCCCCGGCGTCGATGCGACGGGCCGGACTGACTCCTGGGGCATCCCTGCCCGGATCCTCACCGCGTACCTCGCCAGCCGGGGCATCGTCGTGGAGAAGACCGATACCTACACCACGCTCATCCTGTTCTCCATGGGTATCACCAAGGGCAAATGGGGCACTTTGATGGACGCCCTCATGGACTTCAAGGCCCTCCATGACGCCGACACCCCCTTGCGGCAGGTACTGCCCCACCTGGTCGAGCGCTACCCCCATCGCTACAGCCGCACGACCTTGCGCGGTCTGTGCCAGGAGATGCACGAACACCTCACGCGTGCGGAACTGATCGATGCCCTGGACACCGCTTTCCAGCAGCTGCCCGAACCCGTCGTCCCTCCCCAGCTCTGCTACCGGCAGCTGATTCGGGGCGGCACCGAACACCTCCGTCTCGCCGAGGCCGCCGGCAGGGTGGCTGCCGCCATGGTCACCGTGACCCCGCCCGGGATTCCCGTCCTGATGCCCGGAGAGGCACTCGGCGCCCCCGACGGCCCGGTCCTGCGCTACCTCGGAGCCCTGGAGGCGTTCGATCGAGCCTTCCCCGGCTTCCACAGCGAAGCGCACGGAGTCTCCATCGACCCCGACACCGGCGACTACCTCATCGAATGCGTACGCCAGGAGATCCGGGCGGCGTGGCGATCGTGATGTCCGTACGCCGCCGGAGCCTGTCAAAGAGGCCTGGCCGGCGATCCGGCCGACGTTGCCCTCGGCCGGTCGCGTTGGCCGCCACGACCACCATGGTCGCCTCCGTGAGCCCGACGGCACGTCGGGCTCCCCGGGCCTTCCGCTTGCGGGAGGCTTCGGCCCTTGCGCCGCAAGGACGTTCAGCGTGCAGCGTCCGGCCATTCCTCGCGCAGCATCCCGAACAGCACGGTGTCGTAGCGCTTGCCCGCGACCAGCACGGCGGACCGGCGTCGGCCCTCCTCGCGGAAGCCCGCCTTCGTGAAGGCGCGGACCGCCCGCTCGTTGCCGCTCCAGGTGTCGAGCTCGATCCGGTGCAGCCCGAAGGCGTCGAACAGGTGTCCCACCAGGAGCTGCAGCGCATCGGAACCATGGCCATGGCCCCAGCGGTCGCGCTCGCCGATGGTGACACCGACCGTGGCCGTCCCGGCGAAGGGGTCCAGATCGCGGTAGTCCACCATGCCGATCACCGTGCCGTCGGCCAGATCCTCGACCGTGAACACGGCCGACTCCCTCGGGTTCAGCCGCAGCATCGTCTCGAACCCGAGCTCGACGGCCTCCGCCGTGACCGGGCCGAAGCAAGGGTTGCCGCCCGCGGCCCAGTGGAGCACCTCCGGATCGTTGCGCCACCGAACGTGGTGCCCCGCATCCTGTGCACGGAGCGCGCGAAGCCTTACCAACTTTCCTTCGATCATGTGCAGATCATAGGGGTCAGGCAATCGTCGGCGATCTTGAGACTGATGCCCTGCACGTCCCTCTCTCCGTGGACGGCAGTCACGTCACCCTGAGCGCGAGACCACCGTGTTCGACGCGGAAGCGCAGTAGCGGCGCCGCCGCCCTTCGCCTGGAGCGTGGCGCGGAGAGCCGAGTTGCAGCGGTGGCGCACGGGTCACGTGCCGTGGGCACGAAACCGTCCTCGCCGCACGCGGTTCACGGGCTCCGCAAACTTCCTCAGGCCGTGACGCACGACTCCTCGCGATGTGAACGGGAGGGCTAGGCGTGATGCGGGAACCAGCCACATAATCCTTCACATGAAGTGATGGCGTACATCGTTTGAGTGATCGAACTGCTGCTGATCACCGAGGCGGAGGGGCTGACGACCACCCATGGCGACGCAATCGACACCGGCGCCCACACCGCGCAGCCAAGCCCCCCACACCCTGTCCCGCGAACGCAGGCACCTCGCGCAGGAGTTGGCCCGGAACGTGGTGGCCGACCTGGCACAGCACGAGACGCGGCACTTCGAGAAACGTGTGCGCGCGCACTTCCGCGCCAGCTTGCCCTGGAGCGGATGGCGCCCGACTCGCTCCGATCCGCTGGGCCTGCCCGGTGAGTTGGTGACACCGGTCGTCCTGGCGGTGGCTACGGCACTGTTGGGCGCGGTGTCGACGGAGCTGGTGACCAGGATTTCGGAGCGGACCGCGCGCAGACTGGGCCGGCGCAGGCCGGTGCCGGCCCAGGACGCCCCCGATGTCGCTCCGGCTGGAGAAACTCCTTCTGCGGCGGCTTCGGCAGGGCCCACCGCCAGCGAGCTCGCGCAATGGCACGCCAGCACCCTGGCCGCCGCCCTCGGTTGCCACGTCGAAGAGGAGAAGGCCAGGCGCATCGCCGACGCCACACTCGCGGTATTCGTGCAGCACATGGTGGGGGCCCCTGGCCCCTCCGCTCAGGTATCCGACTCCGAGGCCACCGCTGCCGAGAACGGGCCGCCCTCATCCCCGCGCGAAGGCGACGGGCATCCGGTGGCCGACAGCTGACGAACGCCGTGTTCCTGCGCGCACTTCTGTTCTGGCTGACGCTCACCGTCGCGGCGGGCGCCATCGCCTTCCCGACCACCCCCGAGGAGTACACCAGGGCAGTCACCGTCTCCGGGGCCTGCGTTCTGCACGTCGCACAGTCAGAGGCGAAGCGGCTCGCTCCCACCGCCGCCACCCCGGAGCTCCTCAACTCCGAGATGGCCAAGGCCATCAGGGAGCGGTGCCCGGAACACCCCGTGGACCACCCGGAGTGGCGGGCGGGACTGGCCGTGGGGGTACTGGCCGTCGGGGGATTCCTGCTCTACTGGCTCCTGCCGTATCTCACCATCCTGCGTTACGGCCTCGAACGCGTGCGTTCAGGCGAGGCCGGTACGAACGCGGACGGCACGCCACGCCCTTGTCTCGACGCCGAGGTACGAAAGCTCGCGGCGGACGCGGGAGTCACCGTCCATGCCGTCCTGCTCAACGTCGTCGACACCTCCTCGAACGCCACCGCGTTCGGCCATTGCGGGCGGCGCTACGTCGAGCTGGCAAGCGGCATGGAGGCGCTGATCGCCCCCGGGGCGAAGTCCGGAAAGGAGTCGGCAGGAGCGCCCGAGCAGGCCGCCGACCGGGCAGTCTTCGATTCCGTGGTGCGCCACGAGCTCGGCCACATCCGCAACCGCGACCTCGTCGTCACCGCCGCCGTCACCGCACTGTGGTGGTCCTTCCTCACGGTCGTCGTGGCGGCCTTCGCCCTCTCCCTGACCGGGTACGTGGGTACGGGGGCCGGTCTGCGCCAGGAGTGCCTGCAGCTCGTACTGCTCACCTGCGTCGTCTACGCCGCACGCAACAGCTACCTGCACGCGCGTGAACTGCACGCCGACTCCTTCGCAGCCGACTGCCCCGCCGACAGTGGAGCGGGCGAAGAGGACGACGAAGGGCCCCGTCGGTCACTCGACATGTGGTTCCGCCGTTTGGGCGCCAACCGGCCCGAGAACGCGGGGGAAACCTCTGCTTGGCCGTTCGGTACCCACCCCACCCTCGCCCGCCGCAGAGCCGCGCTGGTCCACCCCGCTCTCGCGGACGAGGTCAGCGGATGGGAGGTGGTCCTGATCGGAGGCATTCTGGCGTTCGCCGTCAACCTTCTGCTCGGACACAGCTTCGATTTTCTGATGTTCGGGCTGAGGGCGGGGCTTGTGGACCCCTCCGAGGTGCAGACGCTCCGGCCGGTGTACACCTGGCCGGCGTTGCCGCTGCTCGCGGTCGCGGGTCTCGTCATCGGGCCGGGGGTGCGGTATTCGGTTCTCGCATGGGGCGGCCCGGACGCCCTCGGCCTACGCCTGGGCGCTCGCCTGGCCCGCCTCGCGGGCTGCTTCTGGGCAGGACTGTGCCTCGGCTGCCTGATCCGTCCCGGACCGCTCACCGACTCCGGCCGGCCCGGCGCCCCTCCCGACATGCTGTGGCAGTCCCTCACCGATTCGGCCGCGCTCGGCCTGGCCTCGGCCTCCGCCGTCACGCTCGGACTCTGCGCACTCCTGGCCCTCGGCTGCGAGTCGGTGGCGCTGCGCCGCGGTACCGCGGCCTTCCTCACCGGCACCTACGGTGCGCTCGTCACCATTGCCTGGTTTCCCACTGCGCTCCCCGCCCCGGCTGCGCCGTACCTCCGCCTGCTCGTGCTCGGGCCGGCCGGCGCGGGCGCCGTATGCCTCTGGCTGCGGCGGCGTGGTGCTCGGACGGGTCCCCCGCCCCGCCCGGTCCGCCCCGGCCACGGCCCGGGTGCCGTGACGCGGGCATCGTCCCCGATGCGCGGCATGCAGCGCCTGCTCTGCCATCTGACGACCCTCGGAACCACGGCCGGCGCCGTCTTCGCCGCCTACTGGCTGCTCACCTTCTCCGTACCGAGCCCACCTTTCGTCGTCGTCGAGTCGCTCGGGCTGATCCTCTACGTGTTCGGCATGGCGGGCGCCGCCCTGGCCCCGCACGACATCGTGTTCCGGCAGCGCGTGACCGCCGCTGCGAGGTGCCTGGCAGTCGCAGGGGTCCTGGCGGCCGTGCAGGTACTCGCCGACGACGTCCTGCCCCTGGTGGTGGTCCTGGTCCTGCTTGCCTCGGGGGCCGGCGCGGTCATCTGCTCGCAGACCACCGCGGCCGCCCTCTACGATCTGCGCCACAGGCATGGCCGCCGCACGGGCGGTCTGCACCGGCGGCAACGTGCCGGTACGGCGGACGCGGCAACCCTTCGGCCATCGGCCGTCGTGGACGATCCGGGCCGATCCCGTGACCTCAGGGCCGGCCGCCCACCGCTTCGATGAAGTGCCCGGAGCAACCGGGCCCGCGGGTCATCGGTAGCCGGAGACTCCCGCCGCGGTGCCGCGGAGGCGTCTGCCCGGTCCCGAACCGGACCGGTCGAACCAGTGTCCCGGATTTCGGATTCGGATTCGGTCAATCTGCTGCCGCATTGGCTGATATGGCCTGACTGATGCACTTTCAGGGAAATCTGACCGAAGATCATCCCACTTCCCGCGCTCCGTCCCTTCATGATTCCCTACGGGCGCCCACCGGGCCGTCACGGGCGGCGCGCAGCCGTCGGCAGCAATGTGGGAGGGCGGAAAGTGACACACGTACTGGTGGAACGCGACGACGTACTCCGGGCCGCGGCTGCCGCCCTGGCCCGGGCGCGCTCCGGGAGGGGAAGCTGGCTGATGCTGGCCGCGCCGCCCGGCCGGGGACGCACCGCCGTGCTCGACGCCGTCGTCCGCCGGGCGAGCGCCGACGACGGCATACGGGTGCTGTCGGTGCGCTGTGCACCCGAGGAGACGGCCTTCCCCTTCGCCCTCGTACGGCAGGTCTTCCCCACCGCCGACGGCATTCCCTTCAGCGACCTCGCCGCCGAGCAGGAGCAGCAGGTCTTCCACCGGCTGCTGGACCTGCTCTCCCGGACCGCGGCGGCCCGTCCCGTGCTGCTGGCCGTCGACGACCTGCACTGCGCGGATCCGGTGTCACGCCGCTGGACCGGGTACCTGGCGCGTCGGATCGCCGGGCTTCCGGTCCTCCTGCTGGCCACCGAATGCCGCGAGCACGCCGACGTCACCTGGCTGCCCCGGACCACAGGAGCGTGCCACCCGCTCCCCCCACTCGGCCCGGACACCGTCACACAGCTCGCGCGCGAGCGCGGGCTGGCCCCCGAGCGGCGTGCGATGTGCCGCGACGCGACCGGCGGCAACCCGGCCCTCGTACAGGCGCTCCTCGCCGACCTCGCCGACCTCCCCGACTCCCCAGCCACAGCGGCGGTCGCGGGGCCCGTTGCCCACGCCTCCCCGTCCGAGCCCTCCGGCCCAGGACCTGGTCGGCTCCCGCACCACCCGGACCTCGGCGGCGCTCCGCTCACCCGCTACCGCGACGCGCTCGCGCGCTGGATCCGGCACCGCGCCGACGACGAAACCCGCCACATCGGCCTCGCCCTCGCCACCACCGCCCAGTGTTCTCCCGCCACCGGTTCCGCCCTGCTCCAGGAGGCACTGACGCTGTGCCCCGCCCGTCACGCGGACGCGCCGAGCGCGCCGCGGCTGGCCCGGATGCTCTCCCACCCGGTTGCTCTGGAGGCCGTACTCGAAGCCGCCGATCCTGCCGAAGTGGCCGCCCTGCACACCCGTGCCGCCCGGCTGCTCCACGACCGCGGCGCTCCCGCCGCGACCGTCGCCGCCCGGTTGCTGCACCTGAACCGCCCGCGTGAGGCATGGATGGCCCGCTGCCTCGAGGACGCGGCCGACGAGGCCGTGCGGGCCGGGCACACCGAAGAAGCCGCCGCTCTGCTGCGCCACGCCCTGCGCGCGCAGCCGCCCCTGGCCCAGGACCGGCACGCTGACCTCACCCTGCGCCTGGGATCACTCGAGTTCCCGCACAGCGCCGAGGCGGGCATCCGCCGACTCCGCGCGGGCATCGACCTGC
Organism: Streptomyces sp. NPDC048269; assembly: GCF_040652395.1. Lineage (NCBI taxonomy): Bacteria > Bacillati > Actinomycetota > Actinomycetes > Kitasatosporales > Streptomycetaceae > Streptomyces > Streptomyces sp. NPDC048269. The sequence goes on along the minus strand of NZ_JBEZLW010000081.1, from coordinate 3,974 downwards.
ACCCCGACGGCCAGGAACGCGCCGCCGCCGCACCCGCCCTCGGCGCGGCCCTCGCCGCCAGCGGCCGTACGGACCGTGCGCTGAGCTTCCTGCACCGGGCGAGCAGCGGCACGGACGACGACGAGCTGGTGCACATCCTGCGGGCCGTCACCGCCCTCATCTCCTCGCACGACGCGGTCGCCTGGCGCAACGCCGTAGCGGGACTGCGCGCCCTCGTTCCCACGGCCCCGGCCACCGTCGAACCGCTGGTCTGCGCTCTGATCACCGAGTACGAGACCGGCGCCGGGCTGCTCTCCGCGGCCGAGGTCCTCGCCCGTATCCGGCCCCGGCTCGCTGCGGCACCGGTCCACCCGCTGCTGCGCACCGCATGGATGGGCAGCGCGGCCACCCTGCTGCAGTGGGCGGATCAGCTGCAGGACGCCCGGACCCTTGCCGAGCGGGGACTGCCCGTACCGCCCGCGGCGCCGGACCTGACCGACGTGGGACTGCAATGCCTGTTGAGCGCCCGGGCGGAAGCCGCACTCTGGGCCGGTGACTTCCGGCGTGTGATCGCGGAGAACACCCTCCTGGCGCACACCTGCACCGGACGCGGCATCCGCGCGCCCCACCTGGTCTCGATGGTGGCGCTCGCCCGGTACGAACTCGGGCAGCGCGACCAGGCCTGGCAGCTCCTCTCCGCACCCGACGTGACCACCGCGGACAGCTCTTGGGAGTGGAACGAACTGCGCTACGCACGCGCCCTGCTCCACAGCATCGAAGGGCGCTGGCAGGCCGCCCTCGACGATTACCTCGCCTGCGGTGCCGGCCAGAGCGCCCGCGACTTCGTCAGCCCCGTGGCCACACCGTGGCGCTCCGGCGCGGCCCTCGCTCTGGCCCGCCTCGGCCGGCCGGCCCGGGCCCGGGAGCTGGCGGAGGAGGAATTGCACCACGCTCGCCGCTGGGGAACCCCCCGTACGGTCGGCAGGGCGCTCCGGGCCCACGCCGCGGCCGTCGGCGGCCGACGGGGCCTGGACTCGCTCGTGGAGGCGGCCGCTCTGCTGGAGGGAGCACCAGCCCCGGTGGAACGCATCGAGACCCTGATCGACCTCGGCCGGGCACGCATCGAGGCGGGGCTCGGCCGCCGGGGTCGGGACGACCTGCGCGCTGCCGACGCCGAGGCGGCCCGCCTGCTGTCGCCGACGGGGGCCGACGACGGCCCGGACGACCGCCTCGGGCACAACTGCCTCGGGCACGACTGCCTCGACCGCGCCGGGCACGACCGCGCCGGGCACGACCGCCCCGGGTACGCCCCGGGCGACGGCGGCCGCGGGTACGGTCCGGGAGACGGCGGCCCCGACCCGGCCGCCCCGCCGACGGGCCGGCTCTTGCACGCGACGCGGGCAGCGCTGCGCGCCGCGAACACCCGCACCACGACACGGGCCCGCACCGGCCCGAGCGCACTGACCGGAGCGGAACGGCGGGTCGTCGACCTCGCCGCGCTGGGGCACACGAACGCGCAGATCGGCGAGGCGCTCCACCTGACCCGGCGCACCGTGGAGTCCCACCTCACCAGCGCCTACCGGAAGCTGAACGTGACCCGCCGCACCCAGCTCGCGGCCGGCCTGGCCGAAACGGACACCGCCGGGGGAGGGCCACCGGGCTGACCACGAGACCGAGGGGAACGCCGTGTTCGTGGTCTTCCACGATGTGCGCGGACACCGCCGCCGGACAGAGTGGGCACCGCGCCGGTCCGGCCCCCACGGTCCGGCGCCCCTCCGTCCGAACCGGCGCCGCCGCACCCGCAACGGGGCCGCGTACGAAAGGTACTGAGCATGATCCTCACGCTGCGCACGTCCGCCCGCTCGGCCCTGATCGCTTTGATCGCGGTCGCGGGGACGACCCTCCCCGCGACCGCCGCCGAGGCCCGTCCCGCTGCCGTTCCCACTGCGCAGACCGCCTCGGATCTGGGGGCCATGCTGGCCCCCAACGAGCTGTGGCAGCTGCGCAAGCGGGGCAGCCGCTACGAGATCGCCAACGTCCACAGCGGCATGTGTCTGAAGGTGAAGGGCGCCTCGAACGAGAGTCCGGTGGTGCAGGCCGAATGCGGCACCGCGAGCGAGCAGTTGTGGAAGTCGGAGGTCACCGACGGCGGTACGTTCATTCAGCTGCGCAACGCCAACTCCGGCAAGTGCATCGACATCTCCGGAGGTTCGGCGCGCAAGGGCGCCAAGATCGTCCAGTGGGACTGCAACGGCGGTCTGAACCAGAAGTGGTGGGATACCGACGGCATCGACGGCAACCCCGGCTACTGGATCAGCGGTACCACCCCGAGCGGTGCCCCCACCTGGATGTGCCTGGACATGCCCGGCGCCAGTACCACCTCCGGCACGCAGGCGGCCGTCTGGGAGTGCGTCTAGGCTCGCGATGCCCGCGCCTGCCCTGCCGGGGAGGGCAGGCCGCGGGCGCAGGGTCAGGCCCAGGGCTGGACGGCCGCTGCGCAGACTGCCCACAGGGGCAGGACCAGCAGCGCGGTGAACCCGTCGTGCTGGACGCGGGAGTACCACTGCCTGCCGCGTTCCGTCAGCCGTCCCCGGCGCAGCGCCGAGCGGGCGATCTCGTGGGCGGTCTCACGGGAGACGCACAGGGCGGCTGGGAACGCCGCGACCGTGACGGTGAGATATCCGGCCAGCTCCGTACGGGGCAGGAAGAGCCCGCCCACGAGCACGAGCGCGCAGATCACGAACCACGCGCCCGCCCGGAACCCGAGCAACGACATGGCCCGCACCCATACGGGCTCGGCCTTCGTGCCGATCCGCCCCGCGGGCGCGGCCGCGGTGGCGCGCATGACCACATCGGCTGTGGTGAGTTCCTGCCCGGCCTCCGCGCGGTCGCCCCGTTCCGCAGCCAGGAGGAACACGAGGGTGATCGTACGGTCGGCCCACTGGAAGGGGCTCTTCGACGGGAGTGCGCGCCCCGATTGTTCCGAAGGCATGCCCGCTCCTCTCGTTGTCCGCGCGGCGTCGCAGTGACGGACACCATCCTCGCCTCCATTGAGCCGAGTATCCGACCGTCTGGCAGGTGGAGGCCGGGCCACGCCATCAGGACGCAGCGCAGCGCTGGATCTCCGCCGGCCTGTCCGAGTTCCTCGCCCTCCCCGACGGAACCGCACCCCTCACACAGGACCGACGCCCCGATGATCACGAAAGATCGCACGTGAGGGAGAATCGGATTGCCGGACACGCCGGCCCGACGACGAACAGGAGCAGGCCCGTTGACCGATGAGGGGCGTGTACAAGCCCAGGAGTTCCTGCAACCGGGGGAACGGCTCATCGCCTGGTGCTCCTTCGAACTCGGTCCGGGTGTGCCGACTCCTCCCGAGTCGCTGCTCGACCTGCCGGAGCCGTCCGCCCTCCAGCGGCGGATCGAGGAGAGGTTGCCCGGGCCGCTGAGGCAGCTGGTCAAGGCTCGCGTGCTCGACCCCCGCCGGTCGAAGCCGGCTGCCGCGGCGGGGGCGATCGACCGGATGCCGGACGCAGTGGACGATCTCGGCACCCGGTTGATGCACGGCAAGAGCATGGAGGGCGGCTGGCAGAGCGCGGCCGGGCACTTCGTGATCGGCCGAGCCAACGCAGGCGGCTCGGTCACGGGCGTACTGGCCGTCACGGCCAGACGCTGGTTCGGCCTGAGCGACGTCTCGCAGCTGTGGCAGATGACACCCGTGATGAAGCAGTACTGGGAAGCACCCCGGTCGGCCGTCGCCGCCTTGCGCGCCAACCCGACGGGCGTGCTCCAGAAGGGGCGCATGGACATCGAGTTCGTGGACGGTTCCTGGGTTGCCCTCGTCGCCTCGGTACCCCGTGACGCGGCAGGCTTCGCCGCGGCTGCTGCGCGCTACTCGGGCTAGTACTGCAACGGTTTTTGCTGTGATGGTTTGTTGGCTTCTGGTGGTGTGTGGCCGCGTCGTTTGTAGTGGCTGGTGCGGGCTTGGTGTTGTC
>NZ_JBEZLW010000080.1:0-13277 GCF_040652395.1 Streptomyces sp. NPDC048269 | reverse complement strand
GGCCCGCCCCGGACGGGGCGGGCCACCAGCACGTCGCCGTCTCCACCGGACGTCTCCCGGCAGGCGGTTGAAATCGAAAATCGGCACCGGGCGAATGATGCGCCGGGGTTCGGGGCAGGCGGAGTTCAGGCGGAGAGCGAATACCGCCGCGCACGACGTACGGAAAAAGGACGGACGGCGGGGAATCCTTTGCCGTTCTCTGTTTACCGGAGGAGTTGTTTTCGCGTGACTGAGCATGTGTGGAGTTACAAGTCGACCTCGGGCCACCTGGCCGGTACCGATCTGACCGGCTACAAGGTCGAGGCGACCGACGGCGGCATCGGCAAGGTCGACAAGCACTCCGACGAGGTCGGTGACGCCTACCTGGTCGTGGACACCGGGGTCTGGATCTTCGGCAAGGAGGTCCTGCTTCCGGCGAGCACCGTCGTCAGCATCGACCCGGAGGAGCGGACGGTCTTCGTCGACCGGACCAAGGGCCAGATCAAGGACGCCCCAGAGTTCCACAGGGACAAGCACCTCGGTGACGCCGGATACCGCGAGGAGCTGGGCACCTACTACGGCACCGGCGGCCCCTTCGGCGTCCCGCGCGCCTGACCAGCTCGAAAGCGGTGGGCCCGGACTCGTCGAGTCCGGGCCCACCGCCTTGCCCGGACCGTAACGGGCTTGCACGGACGGCCGATTGGCCGCCGGGCTTCGGGACACAAGAGCGATGTGCTGAAACTACTTGCAGTGGCCCTCCTTTCTTCGCTCGCGTTGGGCGCCTCCGTCGCCGCCGTCCTGGCCTCGCCCTGGTGGTCGGCCGCGGCCGTCCCCCTGCTCCTGCTCGCGCTGGTGGCCGTCCACGACCTCGTGCAACGGCGGCACTCCGTTCTGCGGAACTACCCGCTCCTCGGACACCTCCGCTTCGCGCTGGAGGCGCTGCGGCCGGAGCTCCAGCAGTACTTCATCGAGCGGAACTTCGACGGCCGCCCCTTCGACCGCGACACCCGGAGCATCGTCTACGAGCGGGCCAAGGGCACCGACGCGGAGGAGCCGTTCGGTACCGAACTCGACCTCTACCGGGCCGGAAGCGAATACCTCGTCCCGTCCATGGCCCCCCGCCCGGTGCGCACCGCCCCGCCCCGGGTCCGGATCGGCGGCCCCGACTGCACCCGGCCCTACGACATGGCCCTGCTCAACGTCTCGGCGATGAGTTTCGGCTCGCTGTCCGCCCGGGCCGTGCTCGCCCTCAACACCGGCGCAGAGCTGGGAGGCTTCGCCCACGACACCGGCGAGGGCGGTCTCTCGGAGTACCACCTGCGCCCGGGCGGGGACCTCGTGTGGGAGATAGGCACCGGGTACTTCGGCTGCAGGACGGACGACGGTGACTTCGACGAGCGGAAGTTCGCCGAAAAGGCGGCCCACGAGCAGGTCAAGTGCGTGTCGCTGAAGATCAGTCAAGGGGCCAAGCCCGGCATCGGAGGGGTCCTGCCGGGTGCCAAGGTGAACGCGGAGATCGCGAAGGTCCGCGGGGTTGCGCAGGGGGAGACCGTCGTCTCGCCGCCCTACCACCGCGTGTACTCCACACCGCGCGAGCTGGTGCGCTTCCTGGCCCGGATGCGCGAGCTCGCCGACGGCAAGCCCGTCGGGTTCAAGCTGTGCGTCGGATCGCGCCGTGAGTTCCTCGCCGTCTGCAAGGCCATGCTGGAGGAGGGCGTCACGCCGGACTTCATCGTCGTCGACGGCGCGGAGGGCGGTACGGGCGCGGCGCCGCTGGAGTTCGCGGACAACGTCGGCCTGCCGCTCGGCGAGGGGCTGATGACCGTGCACAACGCCCTCGTGGGCGTCGGGCTGCGCGACCGGATCCGGATCGGGGCCAGCGGCAAGGTCGCCACCGGCAGCGACCTCGTCAAACGGCTGCTCCAGGGGGCCGACTACACCAACGCCGCCCGCGCCATGATGTTCGCGATCGGCTGCATCCAGGCCCAGCGGTGCCACACCAACACCTGTCCCGTCGGCGTCGCCACCCAGGACGAGCGGCGCGCCCGCGCCGTCGACATCGCCGACAAGTCGCAGCGCGTACGGCGCTACCAGCAGGCCACGGTCAGGAGTGCCCTCCAGATCATGGCCTCGATGGGGGTCGACGACCCGCAGGGGCTGCGACCCCACATGCTCCTCCAACGGGTGGACCCGCACACCGTCCGCTCGTACGCCGAACTCCACGCGTGGCTCGCCCCCGGACAACTGCTCGCGTCGGCGCCCGCCGACTGGGCATCCGACTGGCAGGCGGCCGACCCGGACCGCTTCACCCACTGAACCAGGCACCCACTGAAACCCGGCACCCACTGAACCCGGCACCTCCACCGTGGGGCCGTACCGTGGGGCCGCACCTGACCGAAGGGCACTCCTGTGGCACGCACCGTCGCCCACGTCATCGTCGACGCACTCAAGGAACTGGGCGTCCAGCACGTCTTCGGAGTCGTCGGAGACGCCTTGAACCCACTGACCGACGCGATCCGCACCACGGACGGCCTGGACTGGGTCGGCTGCCGGCACGAGGAGGCGGCGGCCTTCGCCGCCGGAGCGCAGTCCCAGCTGTCGGGCACCCTCGGGGTGTGCATGGGCACGGTGGGACCGGGCTCCGTACATCTCCTCAACGGGCTCTACGACGCGGCCAAGAGCCGTACCCCGGTGCTCGCGATCTGCGGCCAGGTGCCTCTTGCCGAGATCGGCAGCGACTACTTCCAGGAAGTCGACAACGACCTGCTCTTCCGTGACGTGGCCGTCTACCGTGCCACCGTCACCTCCCCGGAGCAGATGCCGCGGATGCTGGAGTCGGCCGTACGCGCTGCTGTCAGCGAAGGCGGGGTAGCCGTCCTGACCGTGCCCGGTGACCTGGGCGATCAGGAGCTGAGCGACGACCGTCCCACGCGGTTCGCCCTCGACCGCCCCGTCACCCGACCGGACGACCCGGCCCTCGCAGAGGCCGCCGAACTCCTGAACTCCGCCTCCCGCGTCACCCTCCTCGTCGGCCGCGGGGCCCGCGATGCCCGCGCCGAAGTGCTCCGTACCGCAGAGCTGCTCGCCGCTCCCATGGTGCTCACCCTCAAGGCGAAGGAGGGCTTCGAAGACGACAACGCCTTCCAGGTGGGCCAGACCGGCCTGATCGGCAACCCCGCGGCCTCCCACGCGCTCGACCACGGCGACGCTCTGCTCATGCTGGGCACCGACTTCCCCTACCGCGACTGGTACCCGAAGGACTGCAAAGTGGTCCAGGTCGACACGCGCGAAGAGCACCTGGGCCGCCGGGTACCCGTGGACGTGGGCCTGTCCGGGGACGTGGGGGCGACGCTGCGGGCCCTGCTGCCGCTCCTGAAGGAGGCTCCGGACCGGGCCCACCTGGAGGACGCGCGGGATCGGTTCGCGCACTGGCAGGAAGGACAGCAGCGCCTGGCCGATCCGGCGCACGAACGCCGCTGGACAGGCAAACTGCGCGCTGCCCTGGACAACAGGGACCACGAGATCCGCCCCGAGGCCCTGGCCGCCGCGGTGGACACGTACGCCGCCGAGGACGCCGTCTTCACCTCCGACACCGGCATGGCCACCGTCTGGCTCTCGCGCTTCGTCACCATGCGCGGCAGCAGGCGCCTGATCGGTTCGTACAACCTGGGCTCGATGGCCAACGCCATGCCCCAGGCCCTCGGAGCCCAGCTCTGGGCGCCCGATCGCCAGATCGTCGCGTTCTGCGGCGACGGCGGCCTGAGCATGCTGCTCGGCGACCTCATGACGATCAAGACGTACCGGCTGCCGGTGAAGCTCGTCGTCTTCGACAACCGCCGCCTGGGCATGGTCAAACTCGAACAGGAACAGGCGGGGCTGCCCGAGTTCGGCACGGAACTCGACAACCCCGATTTCGCCGCGGTCGCCGCCGCACTCGGCCTCACCGGCATCCGGGTCACCGACCCGTCCGATCTCCACGACAGCGTGCGCAGGGCGTTCGAGACTCCGGGGCCGGTCCTGCTGGACGTCCTGACCAACCCCGACGAGGTGGCCGTACCCGGGAAGCCGACCGTGAGCCAGGGGTGGGGCTTCGCCATCGCCAAGGTCAGGGAGATCCTTCCGAGCAAGGAAGGCTGACCGGGCACGTCAGCGGCGCGTGCCCGCGCAGCACACCCTCGGGCAGCTCGTCTGAGGTGGGCGGAGCGGGGTAGTCGCTGGAGACCGGCACCACCGAAGGAGGACACCATGACGGCTCACGAGAAGTCCCGGCGTCACCCGCGCACCACCCCGTCCGAGGCAGTGGGCGAGAGCGGGGACCCTGAGGCCCGGCAGCAGGCGGACGAAGCCGTCGTCCGGCGTTCGGGCGACGGCGACGCGGATGCCGGAGGCCACGCGGCCAAGCGGCAGCGCCCAGGTGTCGGCCGCGAGGAGCAGGCCCGCCCGGACCGCCCGAGGCCGCCGGCCGGCGAGGACCACTGAGAACGGGTCGCGGCCCCCCCCGAGCAGGGCACCCGCACGGCTGATCCGCGCCCTGGGATCCGACCGGATCCGCTGCGGGGCGCGCTGCCGTCCGAGCACGCCGGCCACGGTGGCCGGCGTGCTCGCCGGGTTCTACGTGGCGGGATGTGCCCCGACGGCCTGCCGGTAGGCCACGTGCCCGCCGAGGGCGCCGCTCACGGCGACCGCCGTCAGTCCGCCCCACGACCACATCCGGCCCTTGGCCGGCCGGCTGCAGAGCCGCGCCGTCAGGGACGCGCCGTAGCAGGCCACCGCGACCACGTTCGTGACCGCGTGGGCCAGTCCGACCCGCGCCTGCTCGGGTGGCAGGTCCGCCCAGTCGGCCCAGCCGGCGACCGCGGCCGGGGCGACCCCGGCCAATCCGACGGCCGTGAGGGTCGTGGCCGCGCGCTGCCCTCCCGGTACGACGTCCAGTACGGCGGCCGACAGCCAGCAGCCGATCGGTACCTGCACCAGAACGGGATGCACAGGATGGCCCAGCTGCCTGCCGCGCAGCAGATCGCGTACCCCGCCCAGCGGGAGCGAGCGGATCCCCCGCTGGAGGAGCCGGATCGCCGGATCCGCCACCGTCGTCCGTTCGATACGGTCAAGGGTGGTCAGCCACCATGCCGAAGCGGTCTCCAGGGCCGAGGTGCGTTCGGTCGTCCGGGAAGTGTCGAGGGCGTGTGTGTTCATGTACCACGCCTACCCGGCATGGCGCCGCCATCCCGGCAGAGCCTCGACTGCACCCGAACGGTCCGCCCGCCGACAGGAGACTCGTGGCGGGGTGCGTTCACGGCGTCACCTGCCGTTGCCACCCCCCGGGTCTCCACATGTCGCCGGTATCCACGTGTCCGGACAATCAGGGCGGGCATACGCGAGACCGAGGACACGGTCGAAGGGCGACCGGCCCGGGCGGTCCGCAGACGGAGCCGACCGCCTCCATGGAACACACCAGCATCGACGGCCGGGGTGAGGCGACAGTGAACACGACGGGAGCAGCCACCGGTGATCCTCTGTGTGCGGGAGTGCCTGTCAGGGGCCAGTGCCGCCGACTCGCCCTGCGTGGTGTCCGGGGCGCCGTCGGCAAGGGCCGCGACTTCACCCGCCAGACCCTGCGGGACTGGGGGTGGGACCGCCACGAGAGCGCCGAGGACGCCCTGCTCGTCGTGTCCGAGCTGGTGACCAACGCAGCCTTGCACGCGAGTGGCTGCCACGAGCTCGTACTGACCGCCGGTGAGGCCCTGCGCATCGATGTGCTCGACGGCTCGACGGCGCTGCCACGCACCTGGACCGTGCGCCGGCCGGGCGTCCCCGGCGGCCGCGGCCTGCACATCGTGGAGCGGCTCTCCGACCGGTGGGGCGCCTACACCCACGGCTCCGGCAAGGACGTCTGGGCGGAGATCGAGGCCTTCCGGCTGGTCACCGGGCGCCGGACCCCGAAGGCACCCGCCCCCGCCCCCGGCCGCTGAAGACCCCTTCCCCGCCCCCAGGCCGCTGAGGATCAGGCCTGCGGTCCGGCGGGGCCGCCGGACCGACGGGTCGCACCTGCCGCCGGTGGGGGCAGCCAGGACGGCTTCGCGCTCGTTTGCCGGCCCGTGCTGCTGGTGGCCGTACGGCCGTTTCCACGGCTCGTCGGCCGGCATCTTGGGTTCCCCGTCCGACTCTGGTTCGCCCACCTCACCCTGCTCACGGGGCCCAGTTCCACGCCGAAGGGCGAAGGAGCCGTACCACGCCGACCACACTGCGCTCAGCACACCGCTGATCAGCAGCGCCCATGAGCTCCCGCGTACGGGCGTACCGGCCCTGCCCGTCTACCCGACGGGTACGGACCGCCTGCCATGGCGGGCCGTCAGAGGTTCACGCGTACCTGGCCGTCCAGAGGGAAGACGAGCCCGCATGACATGGAGGAGGTACGTGCGGCGGCGCGGTGACGAGGCGGACGAAGGGGCCGAACCGGCCGCCGGGAGGCGACGCCGTCCGGCACATCCGGCCGTCCGGGCGCTGGCCATGGGGGCGGCCCTCGTCGGGACCGCCCTGTTCAGCGTGGTTCTGGCCCGGCTGATGCTGGAACCGTCCGCGGCCTCGGCGGCCCTCGTGCACAGCAATGTCCGACCGGGCCGCTCGATCCGCGCCTACCTGGACGGGACGTCGACGATCGAGGCGGTGCGCCAGCTGGGCGGGAACCTGCTGCTGGGCCTGCCGTTCGGTGTGCTCCTGCCCGTCCTGCTGCCCCCGGCCCGAGGGTTGCTGCGGCTCGCCGCAGTGACGGTCTGCCTGACGACGCTGGCGGAGCTCACGCAGGGCGCCCTCGTCACGGGACGCGTCTTCGACATCGACGACGTCATCCTCAACACGGCCGGAGCGCTCCTCGGGTACCTGCTGATCGGCCGGCGGCTGGGGCGGGCCGTGCACCCGCGTCGCAGGCACTGGTGGCACCGCTGGACCCGCCGCCGGCCGGCCGGGCTCCGCGCCGACACCGCAGCCGTACGGCAACGGCAGCCGAGGCGGGTGCCGAAGCCGGGGCGGACGCGACGCGAAGCGGAGCCTCGTGACTCGTGAGTACTGCACACCCCGTCGGTGACAGCGGTGACTGTCGCCGCGTCCGCCGGGCGTGACACGGTCGGGTCTGCCACCGACCGAGGGAGCAGGCGTGAACAAGGGGTACGCGGCCTTCTGCGACGCCGACCGCTGGTTCTACGACGCGCCGTACCGGCGCGCCGGTGAGAGCTACCCGGCCGCGCTCGCCCCCGTCCCGTCGGGGTGGCGCTCGCACCGGAGCGGCGACTGGCTCGCGCTGCGTCCCGTCGGCGCCGAACTTCCCGCGCAGGGCTGGAAGATCCACATCTCCGCCACGCTCGACAACGCCGAATCGCTGCTGACGACGGTGTACGAGTACTGCACCGCCCGACGCATCGCCTTCAAGTTCATACCGAGCCGGTACCTGCTGCACCTGCGCAACGCCAAGTACGCCGACCGCGCGGCGAGCGGCAAGTTCATCACCGTGTACCCGGTCGGCGAGCAGCAGTGCCGCCGGATCGCGGAGGACCTCGATGCCGCGCTGGCGGGGGCGGCCGGCCCCTACATCCTCAGCGATCTGCGCTGGGGCGCCGGCCCGGTGTACGTGCGCTACGGCAGCTTCACCCTGCGGCACTGCTACGACGAGCACGGCGAACTGGTCCCGGCGATCGAGACCCCCGACGGTCGGCTCGTACCGGACCGGCGCGGACCGGCTTTCCAGCCGCCCGAGTGGCTCGAACTGCCGGACTTCCTGAAGCCGCACCTCGCGGCGCGCTCCGCGGTCACCCTGACCGGCATCCCCTTCACGGTGGAGCGGGCGCTGCACTTCTCCAACGGCGGCGGCGTCTACCTCGGCAAGGACAGCCGCACCGGCGAGCCCGTGGTCCTCAAGGAGGCCCGGCCGTACGCCGGACTCGCCGCCGACGGCGCCGACGCGGTGACCCGGCTGCACCGCGAACAGGCCGCACTGGAACGGCTGGCGGGCCTGGACTGCGTCCCGGCGGTCCGCGGCGCGTTCACGGTCGGCGACCACCACTTCCTGGTACTGGAACACCTCGCCGGCAAACCGCTCAACACGTACTTCGCCCGCCGCCACCCGCTGATCGAGGCGGATCCCGACCCGGAGGAGCTCGCCTCGTACACCGAGTGGGCGCTGACGATCCACCGGCGTGTCACGGAGGCCGTAGACGCCGTGCACGCCCGTGGCGTGGTCTTCAACGACCTCCACCTCTTCAACATCATGGTGGCGGAGGACGAGAGCGGTGAACCCTCCGTCGCACTACTGGACTTCGAAGCCGCCGCCCACGTCGACGAGGGGCTGCGGCAGACCGTGGCCAACCCCGCCTTCGTCGCCCCGGCCGAGCGGCGCGGGTTCTCCGTCGACCGCTACGCCCTCGCCTGCCTGAGGCTCGCCCTGTTCCTCCCGTTGACCAGCCTGCTCGTCCTGGACCGGGCCAAGGCCGCGCATCTGGCCGCCGTCGCCGCCGAGCAGTTCCCCGTACCGCGGCGGTTCCTGGACGAGGCCGTCGAGGAGATCCTGTCCGGCGTCCCGCAGGGCGCACCGGGCGGCCGCCTGCCCGCACCGGGCGGGCCGTACCTGCCCGTCGAGCCAGGGGAATGGCCGGCCGCCCGTACGTCGATGACCGCGGCGCTGCGGGCGAGCGCCACCCCGGACCGCGAGGACCGCCTCGTCCCGGGCGACATCGCCCAGTTCGCGACGGCCGGCGGAGGCATCGGCTTCGGCTACGGGATCGCCGGAGTGCTGCACGCCCTCGCCGAGACCGGCGCCGGACCCTGGCCCGAGGCCGAGGAATGGCTGCTGGAGCGGGCCGGGGAACCGGTCTCCGGCACACCGCTCGGCTTCTACGACGGCCTGGCCGGCACGGCCTGGACACTGCACCGGCTCGGACACCACGACCGTGCGCTCTCCCTCGCCGGCCAACTGCTCCACCAGCCCTGGGAGAGCGCGGGCCCCGACCTGCACAGCGGACTCGCCGGCATCGGCCTGGCCCTGGACGCGCTCGGCACCGCGAGCGGCGAGAGCGAGCTGCACACCGCAGCCCTGCGCTGCGCCGAGCTGATCGCCAGGCCGGAGCAGCGGCCCACCCGCGCGGGACTGCTGTACGGCAACTCGGGGCCCGCCCTGCTCTTCGTGCGGCTGTACGAGCGCACCGGCGACAAGGAACTGCTGATCCATGCCGCCCACGCGCTCCACCGCGACCTCGACCGCTGCGTCACCAGCGCGTACGGCACCCTCCAGGTGAACGAGGGCTGGCGCACGATGCCGTACCTCGGCGAGGGCAGTGTCGGCATCGGCATGGTGCTCGACGACTGGCTGGAGCACGGCCCGGACGAGCGCTTCGAACAGGCCCGGCGCGAGATCGTACGGGCGGCGCAGGCGACCTTCTACGCCCAGCCCGGGCTGCTGCGCGGCGCCGCCGGGATGATCCTCCACCTGGCCCGGACCACTACGCCGGGCCCGGGCACCGGGCCCGACGCCATTGCCCGCCAGATCGAGGCACTGGCCCGGCACGCGGTGCCGTACCAGGGACATCTGGCCTTCCCGGGCGAGCAGATGATGCGGCTGTCCATGGACCTCGCCACGGGCACGGCCGGCGCTCTCCTGGCCCTCGGCAGCGCGGCGCCCGGCGGGCGCGCACACCTGCCGTTCCTCCCGCCGCTGCGCGAGCGCGCAGCGGCCCCCAAGCCGGTCCCGTTCGGGGCCGTGACCCATCGCACCACTCAAGAGAAGAAGAGGAATCTGACATGACGCTTCTTGACCTGCAGTCGATGGAGACCCCCAAGGAAGAGACCGCCGAGGTCGCGATGACGGGCGGCGGCAGCCGGGCCAGCCTGCTGCTGTGCGGTGACAGCAGCCTGAGCGTCACGACCTGTAACTGACCTAGGTCACCTCGGGCCCGGGCGGTTCGCCGTCCGGGCCCGCACCACATCACTGGAGGCATCCGCCGATGAGGCCCCCCGATGCGGCCGTCGACACAGCCGAGACGCCGGCCGTGGCACGCGACGCCGATCGGGCGCTCGTGGCAGCGGCCCGGCACAGTGGTGGGCGCACCGCCGCCGTCCTCGGATGCGCGGTGGCGGCCGCCGCGGCAGCACTTGCCGAACCCGCCGTCCTCGGCCACACCCTCGACCTGCTGCTCCGCCGGGACCCGTCGGGCACCGCCTGGACGCTGTTGTGCGCCGCGGTCATCGCGGCCGAAGTGGTGCTGGACGCCGCCGCCGCACGGCTGACCGGCGACGTGGACGGCCGCTCCACCGCCCGACTGCGCAGGCTGGGGCTTTCCCGGCTCCTGCGGACGGCCCCGCACCACGCCGCCCGCTACGCACCCGGCGAAACCGCCGCACGGCTGACCGCCCATGCCGCCGAGGCCGGGAAGGTGCCGGCCGCCGTCGCGCACGCCGTCGCCGCACTGCTGCCGCCGCTCGGCGCGGTGGGCGCACTCTTCCTCATCGACCTGTGGACGGCGCTCGCCTTCCTCATGGGCGTTCCGCTGCTGGTGCTCCTGCTGCGGGCCTTCGCCCGTGACACCCTCACCAGCGTCGCCCGCTACCAGCAGGTGCAGCTCGCCACCGCCGGCCGCCTCGTCGAGGCACTCGCCGGGGCGCGCACGATCGCCGCCGCCGGTACCGCGGACCGCGAACGCACCCGGATCCTCGCGCAGTTGCCCGAGCTCGGCACCGAGGGCAGGCGGATGTGGCAGGTCTACGGCGGTACGACGGCCCGGTCCGCGGCCCTCATGCCGATGCTCCTGTACGTGGTACTCGCCGTCGGCGGCATCCGCCTGTCGGCCGGGGTCATCGGGGTCGGCGAACTCCTCGCGGCAGTACGCTACGCGGGCCTCGCGGCCGGCATGGGCGCCGTGACCGGCGGGCTGGCCGCCGTGGTCCGGGGCCGGTCCGCCGCCCGTCGGACCGCCGCCCTCCTGGCCCTGCCCGTACTCGACCACGGCCGGTCGGAGCTGCCGGAGGGCGGCCCCGGCACCCTGGAACTGCGCGACGTCCGGGTCGTGCGCGGCGGATCGGCGGTCCTGCACGACATCAGCCTGGTGATCCCCGGAGGCACCACCGTGGCGGTGGTGGGCCGGTCCGGCGCGGGCAAGACGCTGTTCGCCGCCGTGGCCGGCCGGCTCACCGACCCGGACGCGGGTCAGGTACTGCTGGACGGCGTACCGCTACGGGAGGTGACCGCCGAAGCGCTGCGCCGCGAGGTCGGGCACGCCTTCGACCGGCCCGTGCTGCTCGGGGACACGGTCGGCGATGCGATCGGGTTCGGCGCGGGTCCGGACCCCGGCCCGGAAGCGGTGCGCGCCGCGGCCCGCGCCGCGGGCGCCGACCTGTTCGTACGGCACCTGCCCCACGGGTACGGCACGCGCCTCACCGACGCCCCGATGTCCGGCGGCGAGGTCCAACGCCTGGGGCTGGCCAGGGCGTTCTGCCACGCCGGCCGGCTCCTCGTGCTGGACGACGCCACCTCCAGCCTCGACACCGTCACGGCCCGGGAGGTCGAGCGGGCGCTCGCCCACCAGGTCCGGCCCGGCACCCGGATCGTGGTCGCGCACCGCCTCTCGTCCGCCGTCCGCGCCGACCTCGTCGTATGGCTCGAGGACGGGCGGGTGCGGACGATCGCCACCCACGACGAGCTGTGGCAGCACGAGCCCGACTACCGGGCGGTGTTCGCTGCGGACGCGGAGACGGGAGCCGATGTGGACGCGGCAACGGAAGCGGCGGAAGCAGTAACGGAAGCGGCATCGCAAGCGGAAGCAGCGGGGGAGGCGGCTGCGGTCCCGGAAGCGGACGATCGCCGGGCGCCGGGGAAACAGGAGGCGGCCGGGTGACCGAGGGCGAGGCCTGGCGTCGGGTGGCCCCCGAGGGCCGGCGGTTCCTGCGCGGCCGCAAGGGCGCGTTGGGACGGCTGGCGGCATGGTCGCTCCTGGAGTCCGCCCACACGTTCCTCGGCGGCTACGGCGTGGCCCGCGCCCTCGACGACGGTTTCCTCGCCGGCCGCACCGTCACCGGCCTCGCATGGCTGGCCGCGGCCGGAGCCGGAGCACTCCTCGGCGGTTTCGCACTGCGCGGTGTGTTCGCCGGCCTCGCGGACCTCGTGGAGCCGCTGCGGGACGGCCTGGTCCGGCGTGCGGTGCGGCAGGCGCTCGATCGCGCGGTCGCCGACCCGGCGCGCGCTCCCGACACGGGCGCGGTGTCCCGGCTGACCCAGCAGACGGAAATGGCCCGGGACTCCTTCGCGGGACTGGTCCTGACCACACGTTCGTTCGTGTTCACCGCAGTCGGCGCCCTCGCGGGCATGGCTGCCCTGGCTCCGCTGCTCCTGCTGATCGTGCTGCCCCCGCTCCTGCTGGGCGCGGCCGCCTTCCTGGCCACGCTCCGCCCCATGGCGTCCGTGCAACGCCGGTCCCTGGACACCGACGAGGCGCTGTCGGACCGGGTGGGGGCGCTGGGGGAGGGCCTGCGCGACATCGTCGCCTGCGGCGGACAGGCGGCGGCGGCAGCCCGGGTGGAGCCCCTGATCGCCACCCAGGAGCGGCTGGCGCGCAAGCTCGCGCGCTGGGGGGCCCTGCGCACCCTGGCCCTGGGTACGGCGGGCCGGCTGCCGGTGATCGCACTGCTCGCCGCGGCGCCCTGGCTGCTCGGGCACGGGATCACCGCCGGTACGCTGGCCGGCGGCCTCACGTACGTGCTGCAGGCATTGCTGCCCGCCCTCAACTCCCTGATGACGGCACTGGGTTCCGCCGGTACCCGACTACTGGTGGTCCTCGAACGCTTCTGTGATCCGTTGCCGCCGATCCCGGACGGCCTCCGCACGACGCCGCCGCGCACGCTCGATCCGTTGCCGCCGGTCCCGGACGGCCGCCCCGCGACGAAGCCGCACCCGCTCGTCCACGCCCGTCGGCGAACCGCCGCCGCAGCCGAGCTCCGGGGCGTCACCTTCGCCTACGGCCCGGGCGCGGCCCCCGTACTCGACGCCCTCGACCTGGTGGTCCGGCCGGGGGAGCACCTCGTCGTGGTCGGGCCGAGCGGCATCGGCAAGTCCACGCTCACCGCGCTGCTCGCCGGGATGCTGGCGCCCGACGCGGGGACGGCCCTCGTCGCCGGCGCGGCCGCCCGCCGGGAACCGGGTGCCACGGGACCGGACCTCCGGCGGACCCTGCTGCCGCAGCAGGCCTACGTGTTCACCGGCACCGTACGGGAGAACCTGACCCACCTGTCCCCGGGCCCGGGCGCCCCCGTGCCCGGGGACGCCC
>NZ_JBEZLW010000079.1:0-14587 GCF_040652395.1 Streptomyces sp. NPDC048269 | reverse complement strand
TAAGGGCTTGCAGAGAATTAACGTGCGTGTTTCAGCTCTTGACAGGCCAGCTCATGCAGGGTGTTCGATCGCAGGTTATCTCTGCAAGCCCTAAGGGCTGTCCCGTAATCCCCGGCGGGCGCACGACGCCGGCTACGGCACCTCGCCGCGTTGTCGGAACGCCCGAATGTGCCCAGTACGGGGGCGCCCCTCCGCCTTGCGATGCACCGCATCCGACGCCGTGCGCCGACCCACCGGGGATTACGGGACAGCCCTCAGCGGTGCCGCAGCTCGGGCGGTTGGGGCATCCAGGCACTGCGTGAAGGGCCATTCGGGGGAACAGCGGGTGTCGCGCACAGGACGGCCGCGGGTGCGGCTCCTACGTTCGGCTGCCATGACGTACGCACCGAGCGATCCCGCCTCCGGCCCCACCCGTCGCACCACGCTTGCCGGGCTCGTCGGCGGGGCCGGGGCCGTGCTGGCCGCCGGGTGCACGCCGTCGGGGGCTTCGCCCGCGAATGCGCCCGCACCCGCTCCCTCGGAGTCGGCCTCCGGCCCCGCGGGGGGACCCACGCCCGGGGTGATGACCCTCTTCAAGGACCCGGCGTTCAACTTCAACGGGCTCCTGGCGCTCGGCGGGTCCGCATTCGGCGCCGCCGAGGTGGGCGAGGTGCTCACCGCCGTGAACGCGATCAACAAGGCCGGCCTCTCGGCCCAGACGTACACCGATACCTTCAGGAGACTCGGCGATCAGCTCATGGGGCCGCCCCAGGGCCTCGCGCCAGACCGGGAGACCACGCGCTTCCGCGCCCTGCGAGCCGCGCAGTATTACGGCCAGGCGCTGTTCTTCGTCCTGGGCTCTGACGATCCGGGCAGGGAGGAGCAGCTGTACAAGGCCGGGCGCGGCGCCTGGGACAAGTTCTGCGGACTGTGCGACCCGGCGCCGGTGACGGCGAAGGTCCCGTACGGGAAGACGCCGCTGCCGGTGTGGTTCTTCCGGCCGGACAGCTCGGGCGAGCGGCGCCCCACCGTGATCCTCACGAACGGCAGCGACGGGCAGAACGTCGACATGTGGACCTACGGCGTCCCGACCGCTCTGGCGCGTGGCTGGAACGCCCTGGTGTACGAGGGGCCGGGCCAGGGGCAGGTGCTCTTCGACGACCAGGTGGTCTTCACACCGCGTTGGGAGACCGTCGTGACCCCGCTCGTCGACTGGCTGGTCGCCCGCTCGGACGTGGACACGGACAGGATCGCCTTGACCGGGCTGAGCATGGGCGGGAACCTGGCGCCCCGGGCCGCGGCCTTCGAGAACAGGATCGCCGCTCTGGTGGCGATGCCCGGCTGCTTGTCGCCATGGCTCGGCTTCCCCCCGGAGCTGCGGAAGATCGTCACCTCGGACAAGGAGGAGACGAACACGATCTGGAACAAGGAGGTCGTCCCCGAGCTGCCCCCGGACGCGGCAGCGACGATCAAGAAGCGCATCGAGCCCTTCTCCGTGCCCGCGATGCTCGACGCCCGCAAGGGCAAGATGTTCACCGACTTCTGGACTCCCGCCAAACTGATCGAATCGATGGACATCACGAACGTCGTCGGCCGCATCAAGGTGCCCACGCTGGTCCTCGACTACGACTACGAGCAGTTCTATCCCGGCCAGCCGCGCCAGATGTTCGACAAGCTGAAGGCTCCCTTCAGGGACTTGGGGAAGTTCACTGCGGCCACCGGCGCGCAGCTGCACTGCTCCCCGATGGCCCCGCAGCAGCACTGCGGTGTCGTCTTCGACTGGCTGCAGGAGCAGCTTCCCGGCAGCTGACGCAGGCGACTCCGGGTACCGGACGCCCCGATGGTCCGCATCAGCGTGCCCCGGCGATCCGGTGGGACCGGCGCACGCCAACGCCGGCCGCCTTGACGCCGTCCATCGTCGCTGTCGCTGTCGCTGTCGCCGTCGCTGTCACTGTCACCGGCACCGACCGGACCGGGGTCGAAGGGCGGGCGGATCGTCTCCTGGCGCGGGTCCGCATGGACGTGGACGCCAACGCACACGCGGAAGGGGGCACCGCCCAGGCACGGGCCCCCCTTCCGTGTTCTCGGCCGCAGACGGACCGCGCTGCTACACCACCTACGCTGGCGCGTCACCAGCCTGCTCACGCAGCGCCAGCCACTCCTGGAGCTCGATCAGATTCCCTTCCGGGTCCTCCAGGTAGGCGACCCGCATCCGGTCACCCATCGGGCCCGGATCCCGGGTGAACTCCGCCCCCCGCGAGGTGATTTCGGCGTGGGCGGCGGCCAGGTCGTCCACCCGCAGCACCACCAACGCGCGGTATCCCTCCGGCTCCGCCCCCAACCGTCCCAGCACGCCGCCCATCTGCGCCCGGTCCTGCAGTGCGATCGCGGCGTGTCCGGTATCGGGGCTGAGCTTGGCGTACGGGCCGCTTTCGGCCTCGAACTGCGGCTCGAGCCCGAGCACGTCCCGGTAGAAGCGGTACACAGCAGGGAAGCCGGACACCAACAGGCGTATCTGGGTGAGTTCCGTACCGACTTCTAGCCCGCTCTCGGCTCCGGCTCCGGCTCGATCGCGACACGCCCAGCTTTGGCGGCACCGGCGCGGCTTCACCCTCCACCGCGATCTCCTCCGCCCGGCCGCGGCGGCCGACGTCACTTTCCGTACCGGGGCATCTGTCGTCGTCGGGCCGCTTGCACCGACAGGGCCATTGACGGGGCGGCGTCTTGCGCCACCCCGCTGAGGCTCAAGCGGCTGCGCATGGACGTCGTGGCGCAGGACGTGTCCGGTTCGGGCAGGGCCCTGGCTGCGGCCGCCGGGTGACCGCGTGGCGGTCGGAGTCGCTGTTCATCGATCATGCTGAGGTCCCGCTTCCCGTCCCTCCTCGCGGGGCCGGTCCCTTGACATTGCGGCGCTATTGTGGCTGGTCAGGGCGGCGGGAGAGCCCTTTTGACCATCCGTCATAGTGAGCGCCATGGACTATGACGTAGTAGTGGCCGGAGGCGGCCCGGTCGGACTGATGCTGGCCTGCGAGCTCCGGCTCGGAGGCGCGCGGGTGGCCGTCTTGGAGCGCCGCACCGAAATGGACCCGACGATCAAGGGCGGGGCGATCACCACGCCCGGCGCCGAAGCGCTCTACCGCCGGGGCATGCTGCCCGCCCTGGCCGAGGTGCAGCGTCAGGCGATGGACCGCTTCCGGGCGTTCATACGTGAGCGGAACGGCGGGGACGGAGGCGGGGCCGCAGGCCAAGGGCTCGGGTTCGTCGGGCACTTCGCCGGGATCATGCTGCGCGCCGACCTGGTCGACCGTACGGAGCCGGGTTTCGGCGACGCCGGACCGGCCGCCGAAATCAGTCTCGTTGCGCAGCAGGACATCGAGCGGCTGCTCGGCGGGCGGGCGGACGAGCTCGGCGTCGACGTGCGCCGGGGGGTGGAGCTGACCGGCTTCGACGCGGACGACGAGGCCGTCACCGTGCGGACGAGCGACGGGGCGATACGCGCCGGCTGGCTCGTGGGCTGCGACGGCGGCCGCAGCACGGTCCGCAAGCTTGCTGGGTTCGAATTTCCCGGTACGGACCCGGAGATCACCTGTCACCAGGCGGTCGTGGAGATGACCGGCGCCGAGAACCTGAAGGTCGGCTGGACCGCCACGGACACCGGGGTGTACGCCCACGGGCCGATGCCGGGCCGCATCGTCACCGTGGAGTTGGACGGCCCGCCGGCCGACCGTGACGCGCCGGTCACCACCGAGGACCTCCAGGCGCGGCTGCGCCGCGTATCCGGCGTGGACGTCACGATCACCGAGGTGCGGACCGCGACCCGCTTCACCGACCACGCCCGCCAGGTCACCGACTACCGCAAGGGCCGGGTGCTGCTGGCGGGCGACGCGGCGCACGTGCACTCCGCGTTCGGGAGCCAGGGGCTGAGCCTGGGAATCGGGGACGCGATGAACCTCGGATGGAAGCTCGCCGCGGTGATCGGCGGCCGGGCGCCGGAAGGGCTGCTGGACACCTACACCTCCGAACGGCACCCCGTCGGCGCGTGGGTCCTGGACTGGACCCGGTCCCAGGTCGCGGCCATGCGCCCGGACCCGCAGTCCCGGGCCCTGCGCGAGATCGTCAGCGACCTGGCGGGGACGGCCGTGGGCACCACGTACCTCACCGCGCGGCTCAACGGTGCCGGCGTGCGGTACGAGCTGCCGGGCGGGCACCGGTTGACTGGCCGCAGTGCCCCGGACCTCGAACTCGCCGACGGCCGCCGCCTCGCCGACCACCTCCACGGCGGCCGGGCGCTCCTGCTCGACCTCACCGACGACCCGGAGCTCCGGGCCCTCGCCGCGGGGTACGCCGGCCGCGTCGACACCTTGACGGCCGGTTGCCCGTCCCGCCCGGAACTCGCGGCGGTCCTCGTCCGTCCGGACGGCTTCACGGCCTGGGCGGCCGACGCGGGGGCGCCGACGCCGACGGCCGGGCTGGCGGAGGCGCTGGAGGAGTGGTTCGGGGCGCCGGAAGGGCGGTGACGCCGGGCTGTTCCGCCGCTCCGGGTGGAGCAGCGGCGTGAACCGTGCCCACTGCCCGCGTCGTCCGTGGTCTTCCACGGTAGTCCGGGAAGCCTGCCACCGGGCATCGTGGGAGCCGCGCCGGGCGGCCGGCAGAACTGCTGCGCCCCAGCCCTCGGTGAGGCCGTCCCGGACGCAACACCCTGTCCCTCTCACGGGCGACCCCGACTGCAGTGACGGGCCGAGGAGTCGTGGCCGGCCCGCGCACCCGCCATCCGTCCGCACTCGTCCGGTCGCGGCTGCGCACGACGACGGCACAGATGCGCTGCCCCTGTAGGCGGGGACCCGCCGGATGCGTGGCCCCGGTCGAACGCGGCAGGGCCCCGACCTGGGGGAGTAGGTCGGGGCCCGGCTTGTCAGCGGCTGTTGGCCGCGCGGTCAGTGGCGGAAGGCGTCCTTGACGTCTTCCTTGGCGTGGCGGGCCTTGCCCTTGGCCTGGTCGGCGCGGCCTTCGGCGGTCATGCGTTCGTTGCCGATCGCGCGGCCGACGGTCTCCTTGGCCTTGCCCTTGACCTGCTCGGTCTGGGCCTTGCTCTTCTCCGTGCCCGACATCGGGACCTCCTCGTGATGTACCGGATTGGTCGTGACCGCTCTTCTGCTCACACTCGCCGCCCGTAAACGCGCCAGTGTGGTCCGACCGACTGCCCGGGCGGCCGTCCGGCTGCTACTGCGGGGTGGTCTTCGTCGGGTTCACCGGCCCGAATCCGAGCGCCGCTGAGAGGAGTTTTCGCGTGACTGCATGGTCTGGGCCGCGGCGACCTCACTGCGGCGCAGCGGTCGCCGTCCGTTTCGGTCCCCGGCACCCAGGTGGAGGGAGCAGGTGCCAGCCGTCTGGACCGTTGCCGGAGCAGGTGCCAGCCGTCTGGACCGTTGCCGGAGCCGGAGCCGGAGCCGGAGCCGGAGCCGGAGCCGGAGTCGGAGTCGGAGTCGGAGCCGATAGTGGCGGCGGTGACGGTGCAGTGCGCTCGGCCTCAGCAGGTCGAGTGGAAGAGGCCGCCCACGGGCCGGGTCCCGGCAGTGAGGGTGTTGTAGAACTCGACGGCTGCCGGGGTTTCGGCTACATGCGCTTCTGCCCCGGCCTCCCGGAGCAGTTCCAGGGTCGATGGGGCGATCTGCAGTCGTCGCTCCATGCCGAGGCTGAGGACGATGACCTCGGCGCCTCGCTTGAGGAGCTCCTGTACGCCGCCCGGATACAGGACGAAGTCCTTGCCCGGGGTGATGCCTTCGACCTCCATCAGGCCCCACTTCAGGCGGATGATCCTCGGGGAGCGCAACGAGCTGGTCGGGTGAGAAACGTCGCTCATGCGTACCAGCATCGCAGCCGCGATGATCACGTGAGCTGGAGGCCCTGAGAGCTGCGCACAAGGCTGCGGGGTGCGGGGTGTTGCTGGCCGCACGGGGACACGGATCTGGGAATTGCCGGCTTCGCCGCGCGGGCCCTGGCCGACGCCCCGGTGAACACGACACATCCGCGCATCAGTGAACCCAGGACGGCTGCGGCCGCCCAGCGGTACTCCTCCTCTGCCGCGAGCAGTGTTGCCGGTTGCAGCACTAGGGTCTGTCCGGTGGATCATGCCGCGGCCGCTGGGGGCACCGCAGGCCGCGGCGTGACCGATGAACCTCGGACGAGCGTCAGAGCGGCTTGATGCGGGCCTTGAGCAGGCAGAACTCGTTGCCCTCCGGGTCGGCCAGGACATGCCACTGCTCGTCCCCGGTCTGGCCGATGTCGGCCCGGCGGGCACCGAGCTTCAGGAGGCGTTCGAGCTCCTCGTCCTGGTCGCGGTCGGTGGGGTTGACGTCGATGTGCAGCCGGGACTTCCCCGGCACCGGCTCGTCCCGGACGCTGAAGAAGATCGTGGGCTGCGAACCGCCGAACCCTTCCGGCGTTCCGATCTCCACGCAGCCCTCCTCGCGGCCGACCACGACGTAGCCGAGGACCTCGCACCAGAACTGCGCCAACAGCTCGGGGTCGCGGCAACCGAGCACAAGCTCACCGATACGACATGCCATAAGGAAACCTGCTCTCAGTCGGCGGGGCGCCGGGGCCACGCGCGCAGCTAATGGGCTCTCAGCAGCGAAAACAACTCCGCGACCGTACCGGACGAGGCAAGCATGGGAAAGATTCTCTCCGTCCACAACGAGCTGTTCGCTTCGGTCAGGACAACCACCAGCCTCCGCCCCCCTGGGAGAATTCCCGCCCAGCCCGGCCGGCTCACCCCTGCCCGAGTCCGGCGCGGGTTTCGGAACCTCGGCGCTCACCTGCCCTGTCCGGCCCGTGCGCCGAAACCGATGGTGGCTGCGGCGACTGAGCGGTCTCACGTGCCCGCACTGCGCGGCGGGACCGTCGGACGATCAGGCCCGCACCATTGCCGCGGCCGGAGACCACCTCACGGTGACGTGGCACCTCCTGTCCTGCCTGAACTAGGCGGCCGACCGTGTCCTGGCGAGAGGGGGACAGGACTCTCCGCGGCGTGGGGGTAGCCGTGACGTCCTGGACACGGTCCTGGCCCGCCCGGAGCTGGTGGCGGAGATCAGCGCTGACCGGGCCGTCGACCGAGGCGGCGTCTTCCGCCACCACCGCGCTTCAAGTGCCTGCGCCTGAGCCTGGACGTGACGGTGGAGGACGTGCCCCGGTTCGGGGCGGGCCGACCGCAGCGGCTGCCGGTTGAGCGCGGCGGTGGCGTTGGCCGGAGCCGCGCTCTGCGCAACTGGACGTACGAGTGCCAGCACGGGTCGCTGCGGGGGTGAGCGGTGAGTTCGAGACTTGAGTCCCCACCAGGTCTCGGATCGCCTCGGCCAGCCTCGCTGGGACTCGCCACCGCTCTGCGGCGGGATTTGCCGCATGCTCCGCTGCGTGCTACGGCGTCGTGCCTGACTTCCGTCAGGCAGTGCCGTTCCGGGCCTTCCCCTGCTGCACGGGTCACTCAGACTCGCCCGGCTCCCGAAGCTGCCGGCCCGCATCCTGGTCGTCCTGCTCCACACGGCCTGGTCGGTACTGCTATTCGACCGTCTGCCCTGGCCGGAACACGAGCCGCACTTCAGAAGCCTCGCCCGTGGCCTGCGGTGAGGGACAGCCAATGGTGATGACATGACGACAGCGCCAGGCACTCCTGCGGGCACAGGGCCGGGCACGCCTGCCGGACCGGCCGGTCCTGGCCCCGTCACTGCCGGTCCGGCGGGCATGGACCCGCGCGCCCGGGTGATGATCGAGCACATCGTGCAGGCGGTCCGGCGGTGACGAGGCGGTCAGTCATCCGCACCCTGTTGGCCGATCTGGCCGCCGTCGCGGACACCGCCGCCCTGCTGTACCTGCGCGAGCGGTGCGGCTGTACACGCCGCGTTGAGGTGCAGCGCTCAGGGACGGCGGAAAAGTCGTCGCCGTTCACCGGATGCCGGATGCCGCTCCACGACAAGCCCGGGCGGCGGGGCACTTCACAGCCCCGGGGTGAGCCACTGCCGCTCCACCACCTCGTAGACCGGCGCATCGGATGCCTGCCAGAACTCCTTGGCCAGCCGGGCGAAGCCGGCCCGCTCCGGAGGAAAATCGGTTTCTGGTCCATAGCCGAGTACGACGAACCCGGCCGCCCGATGTGGCGGTACGTGGCCGTTCCGTCATGCGCCCGACGGACCTCTGGCAGGTATCCGGGGTGTGACGACGGCCCCGCCGCCCTGGCGCGGTAGCGGGGCCGTCACGTGGATTCCGAGCCGTCGGGGGTGGGTCGGCGGGCAAGTGCCGCCGCCCCCAACGCCCTTGGCCCCTTCCCACGTCACGCTGGTGGAGCCGATCAGGTGTGCAGGCGGCTGTTGGGGCCTTCCCGGTCGCCGGCGCTCTCGTCGTTGAACCAGTAGTCCCCGGCGGCCAGATACCGGAACGAGTGTGTGCTCTCGGATGGCAGCTCGACCGTGACGGCCCGCTTGCCGTCCTTGCGCGGGTGCAGGGTGTGGACGCCGGGCTGCCAGTCGTTGAAGTCGCCCACCACGCTGACCGGGCCGGGCGGGGTGTCGGCGGGGAGGATGAAGGTGACCTCGGTGCGGTCGTTGCGCAGCGTGCGCTCCAGCATGGGGATCGACTCCTGACGGCGTGAGCGGATGGGGTGCAGGGGTGCGCCCATCCTCCGCACCGGGCCGCGAGCCCGCATTCCGACGCATCCGCACCCGACCGCAGGCATCACCCTCTCGCCACGATGTGTAGCGGAAATGATGCGCGTTGTGACGTTGCGTGTCAGCTTGATCGGGAGGACTCCGCACCCCTCACATCAAGGAGTCGCCGTCATGGGCGGTATGAAGGACAGTCGCCGGGAGCCGGGCAAGGGCGGTCGCGAGGAAGACCTGCGCCGCGCCGAGCACGACCTGCATGGCAACTGCCTTTGACCAGGACGTCAGCGAGGTGTTCCGCCCCTCGCCGCAGCGATTCCCACGTGACCGAGGTGGCTGGAGAGGTCCCACCACACATCGTTCGATCGGTTTCGAGAAGGAGTGGTATGCGCCCCGAGAACAAGACCACGTCAACGCTTGGCCCGCTGCCGAGGAGCAGTTGGCGCAAGGGCGGCACGCTCGCATCGCTTGCCCTGGTGATGATGGGAGTCGCCAGCCCCGCCATCGCCGTGGCTCAGAGCGTTCAGGCGGCCGAGCGGGTGAACGCGGCGAGCCCCACGGGTGAGAACCCCTGCGACCCGAATGGGCATCACCACGGTCCGGACCACAACCCGGACCACAACCCGGACCACAACCCGGACCACAACCCGGACCAGGGTCCCGACCAGGGGCCGGGCTACAACCCGGACCAGGGTCCGTACGACGGCCCGAGGGCAGCGGACGAGGCCGGGCCCAACGGTGACGACAGGTGCGAGGAGGGCAGGCCGGGTCCGACAGGGCCGACGGGTGCCACCGGCGCTACGGGTGCGGACGGCGCTACGGGTGCTACGGGCGCCACGGGCGCCACGGGTGCGGACGGTGCGACGGGCGCTACGGGTGCGGACGGCGTAGACGGTGCGACGGGTGCCACGGGCGCTACGGGTGCCACCGGTGCTACGGGTGCGGACGGTGCGGACGGTGCGGACGGTGCGACGGGCGCTACGGGCGCTACGGGTGCGACGGGCGCTACCGGTACGGATGGCGCGGACGGCGCGGACGGCGCGGACGGTGCCACGGGTGCCACCGGTGCTACGGGTGCTACGGGTGCTACGGGTGCTACGGGCGCGACGGGTGCGACGGGTGCTACCGGTGCGAACGGTGAGGACGGTGCGGACGGTGCCACCGGTGCGACGGGCGCTACCGGTGTGAACGGCGCGGACGGTGCCACGGGTGCCACGGGTGCCACGGGTGCCACGGGTGCTACGGGTGCCACCGGTGCCACCGGTGCGACGGGTGCCACGGGCGCTACCGGTGCCACCGGTCCCTGCAATGAAATCGACAGCATCGCGCCGTCGATCTCCGAGTCGTTCAGTGCTGCTCTTTCGGGCGGCATCGCCTACGCCGGCCGCGCGACCACGACCGGAGGGACGCCTGTCTGGCAGGACCTCACGAACGCGGACAACCCGGGATTCCCCGTCGGCACGGCCTGCGGCATCTCGATCCTCGACCAGGGCAACAACGCCTACATCCAGGTCCTGACCACGGACGGCAAGGTCTACCAGACACACGGCGACACCAACGGCTCCAACTTCATCTGGGACGAGGGGTGGATCGAACTGACTCCCGCCCCGACCCCCGGAACCCTCCGGGGGAAGGAGTTCAAGGGAGACCTGATGCGCGGAGCCTCCCGGAACCGCCTCCCCTAGGGAGTGTCTTTCCGATCACCGGACCGTTGGTTCGGTCGTGAGGGAAGCCGAGTCATCTGATGCCGCGTGGGCGGTGATCGCGCCGCTGTCGCCGCCCGTGGTCCGGGCTCGGGGGCGGTGGCGGGGTCACCGCCAGGTGCTGGAAGGCACCGGGTTGAAGTTCCGCACGGTGTGCCTGGCGGGACCTGACCGACCGGTTCGGACCAGCGGGCGAAACGTCCACGGACGTTTCGCCCGCTGGTCCGTCGACGGCACTTCGACCGTCTCCTGGCCGCCGCCCAGAGCCGGGCGGACGTGGACTCCGGCCCGCGCAGCCCACCACTGACCTGTGAGCTGGGCGCGAGAGGCCGCCTCCACCGTCCCGGGGTGCCCGCGTTGCCGTCGACCTCGCAGACGACCAGCTCGTCGCCCTGCGCGGCCTGCCTCCTTGCGAACGTATGGAAGAACACGCTGAAGGCTCGGGCACGTTGCCCACCCGGGGGATACCTCGACCTCAGCCGCACCTACCCCTGTCCGGCTCCGCTCCTGGATCTCTACGCCCACCGCATCCCGATGACAGCTGCTCCACCCGCTCCGGGGCCAGTGTCGCGGCGCTGGAGCGCTGGTTGCCGATCCAGGACCCGAGCCTGATGTCCTGCTCCTGGCCCTCGCCGTCGACCGGGATCGTCTCGACGTGCTTGAGGGGTACCCGCAGGTGCCCTTCACGCTCGAAGAACTGGACGGCGGCGGCGAGGTGCATCGCCCACGTGTCGGCCTGCGTCCGACGCGGCTTCAGCTTCTTCTCCTCCTCGGCGGCCTCGTGCCGAGGACCTGCTCCAGCATCCACTGCTGGACGCCGGTGAGCTTGTCCCAGCCGCCTCGCTGCGCCGGTACCCATCGTGCTCGTGGCCACTCCTACGCCGCCGCCGGCTTCGGCCGCCGTCCCCGCCCCCGCGCCGACGCCGCCGGACGTCCCCCAGGATCCCCCGAACCGGCAGCGCCCCCGGCTGCTGACGGCGGCAAGACGGAGACCTCCGACCGCGCTCCGGCAGTCCGGGGATCCTTGTCATCAGGCGCGGCGGCTCGATCACCGCGGGAGACAGAGGCGGCACCCTCTCCTACCGGAACTGCACTGCCGTCAGGGATGCGGGAGCGGCTCCGATTCGCCGCGGAGACGCCGGAGACGGAAGCCACCTCGACCGTGATGGCGACGGCGTCGCCTGCGAGTGACCTCGCGCACCGTGCGCGGGCACGACCGGCCGCGGCGGCGCGCCCACGATGCGGGCCGTGGCCGGTGGCACCCGCTGCCGGCCACGCCCCTGCGGTGGCACCCGCTGCGGAAGCTGCCGTCGGTTACTACGACATCACGCTGGCGAACCTGCCTGAGTTCATGGAGATCATCGGACTCAAGCGGATCCGGGTTCCGCCCCGCGAGACCTCTCTGCCGTGCGTGCGGCAACCGGCAGCATCACGGACCCGGATCCGGATCAGGAGGCGGTCCGCGCCGCGATGACGCACCGCCAGCCCCGCTGAAGGCCTATGCGGCTACGGCTTCTGCTGGGACGGCGTGGACTCGGTGTGGTTGGCGGTCATGTCGAGCAGGAGTGGCTTTGTTCATCTCCAGCGACAGCGTTTGTCGACGAGTTTCAGCGGCGTTCAGTGATCAACTCGTTCGTGCTTGTTCACGAGAAATAGCGGCCTTGTCGCGAGAGGTGGTGTCGTCTCTGTCACGTGAGGACGACGCACCCCCGTCGCTCCAGCTCGCTGAGGAGCGGTAGGGAGGGATCGACTTCGTTCCAACGTAGATCCAGCTTTTCCAGCGATGGCATCTGGGCGAGCCAGTCGGGCAGCTGGCCGAGGCGGTTGCTCCGCAGGTCGATCTGACGCAGTCGCGGGAGGTCGGCCAGTGACTCAGGCACCCTGGCAAGGTAGTTCTCGCGTAGGTCCAGGTGGCGTAGTTCGTGCAGTTCAGCGGCCGACGATGGCAAGTGCTGGATCGCGTTCCCGCGGAGCCACAGCTCACGCAGGCTGCGCAGCTGGCCGATGGCATCGGGCACGGTGGTGAGCCGGTTGTGCTGCGCCCTGAACTCGATGAGGCTGCTCATCCCACCGATGGTCTCCGGCAGGGTGGTGAGGGAGTTCTCGCCGACGTTGAGGTAACGCAACCGGGTCAGGTTTCCCAGAGAGTCCGGAAGCCGTGTCAGCTGGTTGTCGTGCAGGTAGAGGCAGCCGCTGAGCTCGGTCAGCTTGCCGAGTTCTTCGGGGACTGACGTCAGTGCGTTGTGGCCCAGGTCCAGGGTGTTCAGCTGGTGAAGCTGCCAGATTTCCGGCGGTAGGGCCGTCAGTCCGTTGTCCGCGAGGATCAGCACGTGGAGCTTGGTCTGATGCCAGACCGACTCGGGTACCTCTCCGAGCCCTTGACGCCACAAGTTCAGTGTGTGCCTCACTGCCATCCCCCTTGGTCAACACTCCTGGGCTCCGATTGTCGTCCGGGACTTCGGGACCGGCAGACAGTTAGGACAAGATCAACCAGTCTTGGTGTGTTCGGCTCGGGCGCTGGGCCCTGGCAAGGACCCCAGCGACTTCAAAACTCGTGAACATCCCCCGCCCGTGGATCCGGGCGCCTTCCACACCCATGAACAACTGACTTCACAACCCGTGAACAAAGCCACAGGAGCATGGCGTCGTGGTCGGGGGTGCCGGGCTGGGCAGTGTAGATGCCCATGCGGTGGCCGGGGGTGCCTTCGAGGGCCATGCCCTGGAAGTCGAGGGTGATCTTGCCGACCTGGGAGTGCTGGAAGGTCTTGGCGGTGATCTTGCGGCCGGTGACGTCGTAGCGCTCCCACAGTCCGGCGAAGTCGGGGCTCTTCAAGAGGAGCTCCCCGACGAGCTGCGTGAGATCGGGTGCGTCGGGGTCGGTGCCGGCGAGAGCGCGTAGGCGAGCCACGCAGTGGCGGATCTGGTTGTCCCAGTCCGGGAAGACCTCGCGGGCGGCGGGGTGGAGGAAGAGGTATCGGCCGAGGTTGCGCTGGATGGGGGGTAGTCCTGGATGCCCGCGTAGAGGGCGAGGCCGCCGGGATTGTGGGCCAGGACGTCCATGCTGCGGCTGACGACGTAGGCCGGGCTCGGGCGCAGCGTCTCCAGCAGCAGTCTCGTGGGGGCGCACCGTGCGGCTGGGGGCGGTGGCGGCCTGGGGTGCGTAGCGGGCGGCGCGGACGGCGAGGTCGCGCAGTTGCTGGTGCTCGGCGTCGTCGAGCTGCAGGGCACGGGCGAGGGCATCGATCACGGCAGGGCTGGGGCGGGTCTCCTTGCCGCGTTCCATGCGGGTGTAGTAGTCGATGCTGACCCCGGCGAGCGTGCCAGTTCCTCGCGGCGCAGCCCGGGGGTGCGGCGTACGCCGGGGCCGGGGGTGAGGCCGGCCGACTGGGGACTCGTCTGGGTGCGGCGGGCGCGCAGGAAGCGTGCCAGTTCGTCGCCGCTGCTGTGCTGCTCGGATGCCATATCGCCAGTGTCTCTCCACCTTCGGTGCGGCATGCGCGTCGAGGGGGGCCCTGTCACACCCCCGCTGGTCACCCCCTGGCACAGCTCGGCCTGCCTGCGGCGGCCGCGAGGGGGCACGGTTGATCGTGTCGCACCGTGCCCCGGCGCCCGCCGACCCGCCCCCCGGGTGGCCTGCCTCCTCTCCGATGGCGTGCCCCTCGCGTGCGGGAAACGGTGGACGTGGCGAACGCCGACACGGCTGGTCAGAGCCTCGGCTCCCGGCCTCGCACAGCGGAAAGGATTGGCGATGACGGACTGGAACAGCACGGCTCTCGAGAAGATCGCCGCGGCTGAGGAGCTGGACCTGGCATCCGAACGGTCCAACGGCACCTTGCGCGACCCGGTGACGATGTGGGTGGTCCGCTCCGGCGACGGGCTGTACGTCCGCTCGGTCAAGGGCACGGGCGGCCCCTGGTACCGGGGAACGCAGTCCCGCCACCAGGGACGCATCGAAGCCGGCGGCGTCCGGCAGGACGTCACCTTCCAACAGGCCACCCCCGACGAGTACCCGGAGGTGGACGCCGCCTACCGGGAGAAGTACGGGCACTACACGAGCATCGTCGAGCACGTCCTGACCGACGGTGCCCGCGCCTCCACCCTGCGCCTCGAACCCCGCGACCGGCCCGGACGCCACTCGCACCGGCGCCCCCTCCGGCTCACCTAGTGTTCTGAGTCAGGAATCCTGTTCAGATAGCTGGCGAGGCGTTCGAGGATCTCGTCCGCGGTCTTGGTCCAGACGTAGGGCTTCGGGTC